>JADHLY010000007.1 GCA_016780385.1 Flavobacteriales bacterium | reverse complement strand
TAGTTGCGGACGTCGAGGGCGTCCATCCTATTGAGAATGCGGTATTGGACCCGAATGGGCTCACCGAGATGCGCCTTCCTCTTGTCAACTTCGATCACCGCCTCGAACTTGGACGGCGGTTGGCTTTCATTGCTGCCAGGCTTGACCACTTTGAGGTTGATGGGCTTGGTGCGCAAATCCCCATTGCGGGAAGTAAACGTGAAGGCCGGGATGCGGAAGTTGCCGGGTGAAGAAATGACCGCAGAGTATCCATAACTCCGCTCAGAAGTCATCGCGCCATTGATGATTTGCGTGCTCGTGGAGGTGCTGGGCCCGCTGATGTACCGCAGCCCATTGATGGCCGGAGGATTTTGAAATTGGGCATTCACTCCTTTGAAAACAAAGGTGATGCGAAAGGCTTGGCCTGCGACGACAGGATTGCGGTCGACCACCACAGAGGCTTCTCCTTGCGCCACAAGGCCTTGCGAAAATCCGAAGCACAGCACCAACAATGACAAGCCCAAGGTGCAGCACCATCCGTTCAGCCACCCAATGCGCACCCATCCCGTCCAGAGTTCCTTGATCCTCGCCATCACCAGTCTTTCTCGATTTTGGTCTTCTTGCCCTTGCCGCGCTTGGCGTTTTCCTGCGCCTGCAATTTGGCACGAAGTGCGGCTTCGTTCCGTTCCAACATATCCAAAATACGCTCGGCGTCGGCCGGTTGAATTTGGCCTTCTTGCGGCGTTTGTTGCTCCCCTTTCTGTTGCTGGCCTGGTTGTGACTGCTCCCCGTCCTGATTCTGCTCCCCGTCCTGGTTCTGCTCTCCGTCCTGGTTCTGCTCTCCGTCCTGGTTCTGCTCTCCGTCCTGGTTCTGCTCCCCGTCTTGGTTCTGCTGTTGTTCCTGTTGTTGGCGCATCGACAAGGCAAGGCTCAAATTGTAACGGGTGTCCTCGTCACTGGCGTCCAAGCGGAGTGATTCCTTGTACGCCCCAATGGCGCCTTCCACATCCTGACCTCCCAGCAACAGATTGCCCACATTGTTCCAAGCATCCGCCTTCGTCGCGGGGTCTTCTGCCTGGGCAGCCGCCCGTTGGAAAGCCTTCATCGCTTCCTCGGCGTTTCCGCTTCCCGCGAGGGCCATGCCGCGGTTCAGGGCCATTTGTCCCGGCTCTGCGCCTTGCCAAGTCTCTGCAGCCCCAAACAAGCTGTCCGCTGCTGCGAAATTTCGATCGAGCATCGCCTGTGTGCCGGCCACTGCGTCTGCTTTTTGTCCCCGCTGGCCAAGCGCGCCCTGCGCGGAAGTGATGTGAGCGGCGCCCAACATGAGGCACAGGCAAAGGGCTCCTGCCCATTGTGGCTTGCGGGAGCTGCTGGTGGGCCAGATGCCTTCGATGAGGAGCAGTGCCAGGGCAACGAGGAAAAACCAGGGGAACTGGTGGACATAATCGGTGTAGGCCACTTTGCTCGTTTTACCGGTTTCCAATTCGTCGAGGCTATTCAAGAAAGGATCCAAGTCAACGAATCCAGACCTCGCCCGCACGTAAGTTCCAGCTCCGGCTTCTACCATGGCCACCAGCATGCGCTCATCCAATGTGGAGACGACGGGTTGTCCATTGGCATCCTCCTTGTATCCCGTCTGACGGCCATAGCGGTCGAATTGGGGGATGGGCCCGCCCGACTCACTGGCCATGCCTGCTGCATGCACCACAATGCCAGCCGATGCTGCTTCGTCAGCCCGCGCCAGGGCATCACCTTCGTGATTTTCCCCATCGGTAAGTACCATGACGACCTTGCTCGCCTGGCTCTCAGGATCAAAAGAAGCGACGCACTGTTCGATGGCGGCGCCGATGGCCGTGCCTTGGACGGGGATGGCTTCTGGCCCAATGGCGTCTAGGAAGAGCTTGACCGCGGCGAGGTCCAACGTCAGCGGCGCTTGAACGTAAGCATCTCCTGCGAAGACCACGAGTCCCGCGCGGTCGCCATCAAGCCGGCCCACAATCCTTTCGATGGTGCGCTTGGCCAGGTCCAGCCGCGACATGCCCAGGTCTTCCGTCATCATGGAGCGGCTCACGTCCAGGGCGATCATGATGTCGACGCCTTTGGCCTCCACTTCTTTGAGGCGGGTGCCCATCTTCGGGGCGAGCATCCCCATGGCCATGAAGGCCACAGCTGTTCGCCACAGGGCGAATTTCCATACCGACCGGCGGGGCCGCGCATGGGGCCACAAGGTTTTGACCAAGGCGAGGTCAACCGAGCTTGCCGTTTTGCGCTGCTTCCAGCGATAATGGCGGGCAAAGAAGAGCAAGGCGACCGGGGGTACAATCAAGGCGGGCCAGGCATCGGGCAGGTGCAGTTCAAATTGCGGCGCGGCAGCCTTGATTAAGAAGTACAAGCTGCCCACCGCTGCCCAGAAAGCGAGTTCGAACAGCGCGAGTCCTGTCACGTGGGTAAACACCCTGTATGTCCGTTCCGTCGTCATGGCAGGCTCCTGAATATGACGTGGCGCAAAAAGGCTTCCAACCCTACGAGCAAGAGGGCGAACCAACCGAAATAGGCAAATTCTTCCGTGCGTTTGTTGTACCGAAAGACGTTGAAGCGGGTCTTCTCGAGGGTGTCGATTTCCTCATAAACCTCCCGCAGTTTGGCGCCGCTCGTGGCCCGGAAGTAACGGCCGCCGGTCGCTTCGGCAATTTTCTTGAGGGTGCCTTCGTCGATGTTGACTTCCACCCAGTCGTAAATGAAGCTGCCATCGGGCCGCTTTCTGACCGGGCTTTTGGCCTTGCCGACCGACCCCACACCGATGGTGTACACCCGAATCGATTCCAGGGCGGCGAGCTGCGCCGCGTCGAGGGGTTCAATTTGACCGGCGTTGTTCTCGCCATCGGTGATGAGAATGACCACCTTGCTCTTGGCGTCGCTTTTGCGCAATCGGTTCACGGCTGTGGCCAGTCCCATGCCGATGGCTGTACCGCCCTCGACCATGCCCGTTTCGAGTCCTTCCAATCCATCGATGACCACGCGGTGGTCGGTGGTCAGGGGAACCCTCGTAAAGCTCTCACCTTCATACACGACCACGCCCACGCGGTCATGGGGGCGGTCTTCGACAAACTCGCGGGCGACCTCTTTGGCCGCTTCGAGGCGGTTGGGGCGAAAGTCCTTGCTCAGCATGCTCGCGGAGACGTCCATGGCCATCACGATGTCGATGCCTTCCCGCGTCATGTTTTCGATGCTCGAAGAGCTCTGAGGTTGCGCAATCACGGCGACAATGGTGCCGAGCGCTGCGGTTCGCAGAACATCAGGGAGCAGTGGAATCCACTGGTCTCTGCGGGGGGCATTCAACCCCAAATGCTGCAGGTTGATTCTGTAGGTGGGCAACTGAACCGGCTTGAATACGCGCCACAGGCTCCAGCTCCCTGCGAAGAGAAGCAGCCACCAGGCCATCGGGTTGCCCCATTCATAACGGCCGCTGGCCACCGTGAAAATCAACAGCCAAATCGCCCACCCCGCCAGTTGTGCAAGGGCCTGTCGGCCCCGGAGCCACCACATGTTGCCTGCTTCACCCATCGTGGCCTTCATTTTCTGTGGTGTCCGAAGTGTCCCCTTCAGAATGCGGGATGGTGCGCTCTACCCATTGGATGCTCTCGCGGATGACCCGCAGATGGGCATCGCCGTCCATGTCCTGTTTGGCAAACTTGACGAGGTCTGAATGCTGCAGGACCTGCACGACCCATTGACGCTCGGAGGGGTCCATGCCACGAACCGGCGCACTGAGTAGGGTTTGCGCCAATTCATCGGTCGTGCGTTCCAGCGCTTTGACACCCAGGCTGCCTTGCAAGTGCAAGCGCACAGCTTCTGAAAGGGTGGCTTGGGCTTCCTTGCCCCGGCCTGTATTCCAAGGTTGATCGGTTTCCAGGGCGCGCAGCATGGCCAATGCGGTAATGTGGGCAGGCACTTCGGGAGCGGGGGAGGGGATGTCTTCCGCGACATGCACTTCACGGTTGCGCCAACGCTTGTAGAGCCTCTTCGCCAACAGTGCGAGCAAGAGGGCCCCGATGATGTAGGGCAGGAGTCCCCGAATCCGCTCCCACCATGTAAATCCGTAGGGTTTGAAGCCCTGCATGGGCTTGGGCGCTGCATTGGTTTCCAGCGCCGCCAACCCCACCTCGAGCAACACGGCGTCCGTGCTGGCGGCCACGGCACCGGAATCGGTCAGGCTCAGGGGCTCCAACACCTTCATGCCGGTATCCCAAGCCACGACGACGACTTGCTGTTGTCGCCGCAATCCCGCATCCAATACAGGGGAGGCGCTGCTGTCTATGTCGGAGACCGAGAGGACCTCCCAGCCCTGTGGGAGCGAGTCGCCAGCACTCAAGGCTGGCCATTGCCAGCGCTGTCCGCCTGCGAGTGACTCGTCGGAGATGAGGTTGAGCACGAGGGGTTCGCCAACGCCCACACTGTCCCGGTCCAAGGCAAGGGTCAAAGCTGGCGCATCCTGCCCCCAGGCGATGGACGCTAGGGCGATCAGACAGATGGTAAGGAGGCGTGCTTCAACCACGGCGATCAAACAATTGCATGAGCGGTTGCACGTATGGCTTGGCCGTATTCAGGACGGTGTGATCGACACCGGAGCGCTTCATCAAATCCAGGACCTCCGCTTGGTGCGCGCGAGCAGCGGCTTCATAGCGTTTGCGCCATCGCAAAGAGGAGGAGTCAACGAAGGAAGTGCCACCAGTTTCCGGGTCTGTGGCGGCAAGCCAGCCCATCTTGGCGGCTTTCACCTCTACGTCGTCGATGAGTTGAAGGGCCACCAAATCGTGCCGTCGGGCGGTCCTTTTCAGGATGTCTCCAAAACCCTTGTCTTGCAAGTCACTGATCAAGAATGCGATGGTGCGCTTTTTCATGACCCGTCCAAAATGCGCCAATGCCGAGGTCACATCTGTGCCCTGGCCTTCTGGCTCCAAATCGATGATTTCCCGGACGATGCGCAGGATATGGCTGCGTCCCTTCTTGGGTGGGATGAACCGTTCGATGCGGTCACTGAACAGGATGGCGCCGATTTTGTCGTTGTTCTGGCCTGCGGAAAAAGCCAATACGGCAGCCAATTCAGCGGCCAGTTCCCGCTTGGACTTCACGCGGCTCCCGAGGGTGCCAGATGCGCTCACATCGATGAGCAACATGGCCGTTAATTCTCTTTCTTCCTCGAAGACCTTGACATAGGGCGCCCGCATGCGGGCGGTCACATTCCAATCGATGGTCCTGATTTCGTCTCCATGCTGGTAGGCCCGATTCTCGCTGAACGCCATGCCCCTTCCTTTGAAGGCGCTGTGGTATTCACCCGAAAAAATCTGGCTGCTGAGTCCTCGGGCGCGCAATTCCACCCGGCGGACACGGCGAATCAGTTCCGAGGCTTCCATGTCAGGGAACCTGTACTTGGTCGAGGATCTCTGTGACGATTTGCTCTTGGCGGATTTCCTCGGCTTCCGCTTCGAAAGTCAGGCCAATCCTGTGGCGCAGAACATCCATGGCCACCGCGCGAATGTCTTCGGGGATGACGTATCCACGGTGGGCCATGAAGGCACGGGCTTTTCCGGCCATGGCCAGTCCAATTGTAGCCCGGGGGGATGCGCCAAATCCGATGAGGGGGCCGAGGTGGCCCATGCCGTGGTTTTCCGGCTTGCGCGTCGCTTGCACCAAGGTGACGATGTACCGTTCGATCTTTTCGTCCATGTACACTTCTCGCACGAGTTTGCGCGCGGCGACGATTTCTTCAGGGGTGACCACAGCTTGGACTTCGGCGCGCGCACCAGCGGACACTTGGTTCCTCAAAATCATCTGCTCCTCGTCCGAAGTGGGGTAATCGATGACGGCCTTGAGCAAGAAACGGTCGACCTGTGCTTCAGGCAAGGGATACGTGCCTTCCTGCTCGACCGGGTTTTGCGTGGCCAACACCAAAAAAGGCTGGGGCAGCGGGAAAGTCTCGGAGCCGATGGTGACTTGCCGCTCCTGCATGGCTTCGAGCAACGCGCTTTGCACCTTGGCCGGTGCACGGTTGATTTCATCTGCAAGCACGAAGTGGGCAAAAATCGGCCCTTTGCTCACGGTAAATTCTTCTTGCTTCTGGTTGTAGATCATGGTGCCAACAACGTCAGCGGGCAGCAAGTCTGGCGTGAACTGAATGCGGCTGAAGTCCACGGCAACCGCGCGGCTGAGCGTTTGGATGGCCAAGGTCTTGGCCAGTCCAGGAACCCCTTCGAGCAACACGTGGCCATCGGCTAAGAGGCCCGTGATGAGGGTGTCCATCATGTTGCGTTGGCCGACCACGGCCTTGCCAACTTCGTGCCTCAACTGGTCCACGAATCCACTGGCGGCTCGAATGCGTTCGGTCAGGGCCTGTATGTCAGGATTTCCATTGCTGGCCGCAGCGACTTCCGGCGTGGGGGGAGTGCTTTCCATGTCTGTTGTTCGGTGTAGTCCAAACCGCAGAGGTTCAAAACCTCAGGGATGGGGTTCAAAAATAGCAGAGTGCTTTTCCAAGCTGACGAGGATGCCGGTTAAAAGATGTTGGCCAACTTGGGGGCATGACCTTAGATGAATGCCTCAATTCCGTCGCGAAGTTCCACAGCACCTTCGGGTTGCGCGTGGAGGAATCACCCAACATCGTCCTGTCTCGGGATGAAATGGTGTTGCGACATAGCCTCATGGCCGAAGAGAACGACGAGTACTTGGAGGCTGTGAAAGACGGTGACCTGGTTGAGGTGGCGGATGCATTGGGGGACATGCTGTACATCCTGTGCGGTACCATCATCAGCCATGGCATGCAGGACGTCATGGCTGACGTGTTCAGGAACATTCAGGCGTCCAACATGTCCAAGCTTGGTCCCGACGGGAAGCCCATCTACCGAGAGGATGGCAAGGTGATGAAGGGTCCGGGCTATTTCAAACCGGACATCGCCGGTGCGCTGCGTCAGGCTGGGGTCGATGTTGAGGCCCCAGCACCATGAACGCTTGGGTAGCCAAACGCGCGGACAGCGCCTTGGTCGCTGCGCGGGCAGGGCACCCCAAGTCCCTGGACAGGCTCATGCGCCTGGCATTGCCGTTCAATCGGCCTCACCGCATCAGCATCGCGGGTGTTGATGCAGAAAGAGTCAGCGTATCCCTTCCTGACCGCAAGTCCAACCGCAACCACTTGGGGGGCATGCACGCGTGTGCGATTGCCACGGCCTTGGAGTTTTCTTCTGGTGCTTCGATTCTGATCGAAGTGGGCATGCGCGACTACCGCATCATCATGTCCCGGATCGAGGTGGACTACCTCGCCAAACCCCAGGGTGGGTGTGTGGCGACTGCTTACAGAAACACACCGGAAGTCCTGGGACTGTCCGGTGTGTTAGAAAAGGAGGGGGTAGCGAGGGTCCAATTGGGGGCCGCCCTCCACGACGCCCGGGGCGAACATTGCGCCCAGGCCCTCGTTCATTGGCACCTCAAGGCTTGGGGTGGGCGTGGCTGACGTCGAGGTCCGTGCGGACCCTTTCGTAGCCTGTGATGGCCCAGCGCTCTCCGTTGTACGCCGCGGTGAGTTTGAGGTCGCCATGCGCTTGTGATGTTCTGACGTAATCGCTGCCGATGTAGCCCTTGACTTTGCCAAAGTCGGGCAGGTCAATGCAGACTGGGGTCCATTCGGTACCGTCCCGGTTCACCTTCCACCGCGCCGCGTCTTGGGTGCCTGGCAGGGTGCCTTCGTCCAGGAGGGCGATGACCTCTCCATCGGCGCCCGGTGAGCGCCGGAATTTCACCCGGTTGCCCAAGATGTCGAGCAGGTGTTGCTGCCCTTTGGCCCGCGCATGCAGGTTGGTCATGGTGCCGTCCGCATCGATGAGGACAAATCCATCGGCAAACCGCGCGATGTCACGTCCTGCAGCCAACCAGCCGAAACGCTGTGCCTCTTCGCTGAGGATGTCTGCGATGGGCTGCGGTGAGCAACCGACTTCTGACACCACCAATGGCGCAAAGCAATCCATGATGCGCTCGGCGTCGCCGGTCTGTGCTTCGGCGCGAACGTGGTGGATGAAGTCGTCGAAATGGCGCAGGTCCTGAGGCGCTGCGGAAGTCGTTTGGGGGAGGGCCATTGCGGCGGCCACAAGGGCGCCAAGTGCAAGTCGGGAGGTGGAGGGCATGTGTTCGTGATGTGTGGGTGAATCAGCGGAGACCATCCCCGCTTGTCTATTCAATGCGCGGTTCACCCCGCTTGGTATGAGGCTATCCCCAATCCAGTGGGGATTTGACATCCTTTTGTAAGTCTGAGGCGGATCCACTCAGGACTATCTTTGCGGCCAATCCGGAAACATGATCAACATCACCCTTCCCGACGGCTCAATCCGAAAGGCCGAGGACAGCGCTACTGCCATGGACGTCGCCCGTGACATCAGCGAAGGCCTTGCACGCAATGTTTTGGCCGCAGAGGTCGACGGCGAAGTCCGCGACGCCCAGCGCCCATTGGGCGGCGACGTCTCGCTGAAGTTGTTGACCTGGGGCGACGAAAACGCACAGAGCACATTCTGGCACAGCGGGGCCCACCTGATGGCCGAAGCCCTCGAGGCCATGTACCCCGGCGTCAAGTTCTGGGTAGGCCCTGCGGTTGAAGGTGGCTTTTACTATGACGTGGACTTTGGAGACCACGTGTTCAGCGACAAAGATTTTCCAGCCGTCGAGAAGAAGATGCTCGAGCTGGCCAAGCAGAAGAGCGCCTATGTGCGCAGGGATGTGCCCAAGTCTGAAGCGATCGCCTACTTCGAAGCAAAAGGCGACGAGTACAAGCTCGATTTGCTGCAAAACCTGGAGGACGGCACCATCACCTTCTACACACAAGGAGGATTTACCGATCTGTGCCGTGGTCCGCACCTTCCGCACACCGGGCACATCAAGTCGGTCAAGCTGCTTGCTGTGGCGGGCGCGTATTGGAAGGGCGACGAGACCCAGAAGCAATTGACCCGCATCTATGGCATTGCATTCCCGAAGAAGGCCCAGTTGACGGAACACCTCGAGTTGCTCGAGCAGGCCCGTCAGCGCGACCACCGGAAGTTGGGCAAGGAGCTGGATCTCTTCACCTTCAGCGAAAAGGTGGGGCAAGGATTGCCACTTTGGCTGCCCAAAGGTGCCGATTTGCGCATGCGCCTTGAGTCTTTCTTGAAAGAGGCCCAACGCAAAATGGGATACCAGGCGGTCATCACCCCACACATTGGCAACAAGGAGCTCTATGTGTGCAGCGGCCACTACGAGAAGTATGGCGAGGACAGCTTCCAGCCGATCAAGACGCCGGCGGAAGGGGAGGAGTACCTGCTGAAGCCTATGAATTGCCCGCACCACTGCGAAGTGTTCAAGAGCCGCCCGCGCAGCTATCGCGATCTGCCAGTCCGCTTTGCTGAGTTCGGCACCGTGTACCGTTACGAGCAGAGTGGTGAGTTGCACGGTTTGACCCGGGTGAGGGGCTTTACCCAGGATGATGCCCACATTTTCTGTACCGTTGATCAGGTGAAGGAGGAAGTAGGCAAGGTCATCGACCTCGTGCTCTACATCTTCAAGACCTTGGACTTTGTGGACTTCGTGGCGCAGGTCTCCTTGCGAGACCCCGAGACGCCAGGCAAGTATATCGGCGACGACGCGAACTGGGACAAGGCCGAAAAAGCCATCGCAGAGGTGGCAGAGGAGAAAGGCCTGAAGACCATCACCGAGTTGGGCGAAGCTGCGTTTTATGGTCCCAAGCTCGACTTTATGGTGCGCGACGCCATCGGTCGAAAGTGGCAGTTGGGCACCGTCCAAATCGACTACAACCTCCCTGAGCGTTTTGAGTTAGAGTACGTCGGAGCCGACAACCAAAAACACCGGCCCGTGATGATCCACAGGGCGCCTTTTGGCTCTATGGAACGTTTTGTGGCCATCCTGATCGAGCATTGCGCCGGAAAATTCCCATTGTGGTTGACGCCAGAACAGGCGCGAATCCTGCCTGTCAGCGATAAGTTCAACGACTATGCACAAGAGGTTTCAAAATCCCTTGAAAAGCGCGATATTCGCGCCCTCGTTGACGACCGCAGTGAAAAGGTCGGGAAGAAGATCCGTGAAGCGGAGCTCGACAAAGTCCCGTACATGCTCATCGTGGGAGGAGACGAGGCCGAGAACGGAACCGTGGCAGTGCGCAGGCAGGGCGAAGGGGATGTTGGAGGCATGAGTACCGCAGCATTTGCCGACCGTATCGAAAGTGAAGTCGCGGATTTGCTCGGTGGAGACGAAATGATTGAACAACCAAACTGATAGCACCATCGCTATTCGACGCAGTCGATCCCGTGGCCCAGCCCGGGTGATCAAAAAGAATCCGCACAGGACAAACCGTGAAATCCGGGTTGCCAAAGTGCGCTTGGTCGGAGACAACATCGGCGATGCCGACGTGGTCGAAGTCGAGGAGGCTATCAAGATGGCTGAGGAGCAGGAACTGGACCTTGTGGAGATTTCTCCGAAAGCAGATCCTCCGGTCTGCAGGATTCTGAATTATCAGAAGTTCCTGTACGACCAGAAGAAGAAGCAGAAGGAAATCAAGGCGAACCAATCAAAGGTCACCCAGAAGGAAATCAGGTTTGGTCCCAATACGGACGACCACGATTTCAACTTCAAGGTGAAGCACGCCCGCAAGTTCCTCGAGGAAGGAAACAAATTGAAGGCACACGTATTCTTCCGCGGAAGGTCGATTGTCTTCAAGGAGAGGGGGGAGATCCTGTTGTTGCGCTTCGCGCAGGAATTGGAAGACGTCGGAACAGTAGAGCTGATGCCGAAGTTGGAGGGGAAGCGGATGTTCATCACGCTGAGACCAAAGAAGTAAAACCTGGTGAGGGGAGACCTGAACCGACACATACGGACGACATGCCGAAGATGAAGACCAAGAGCAGCGCGAAGAAGCGTTTCACCGTGACCGGAACGGGCAAGCTGAAGCGTAAGCACGCGTTCAAGTCGCACATCCTGACCAAGAAGAGCACCAAGCAAAAGCGCAACTTGACCCAGTCAGGTTTGGTGCACAAGTCAGATGTGCCCAACATCAAGACCCAATTGGGAATCTGAGAAAGAATAACGTTGAACTGGTTGCCAGCTCCTCAAGTTCCCTTTTGGGACGCTGTCCGCCGAAACTGAAACAATATGCCTCGTTCAAACAATGCCGTCGCGAGCCGCGCTCGCAGGAAGAAAATCCTGAAAATGGCGAAGGGCTACTACGGTGCCCGCAAAAACGTATGGACTGTCGCCAAAAACGCAGTCGAAAAAGGCCTCTTGTACGCTTACGTAGGCCGTAAGCTCAAGAAGCGCCAATTCCGCTCATTGTGGATCCAAAGAATCAATGCCGGTTCGCGTCAGCACGGCATGAGCTACTCCCAGTTCATGGGCAAGTGCAGCAAAGCGGGCATCCAGCTCAACCGCAAGGTGTTGGCGGATCTCGCGCTCAACCACCCGGCCGCCTTCAAGGCTGTGGTCGACCAGGTGAAGTAATCACTCCGCTTTTTTTAGCGAAAAACGCCGGTCCCAAATGGGGCCGGCGTTTTCGTTTGTCGCATTTTTGGCAGCCGCCCAGTCAGCCGACGAGGCATCGTCTCAGGAGGTCAGCGCAAAGCCTCCAGCACCCGCCCTTTGGCCAATGCAGCCGGGGTATAGGCTGGCTCCAATGCGAGCGCCGCATTGTAAGACTCCAGTGCAGCCGTGTTCTGTCCAAGGCTTTCCAACGCCAAGCCCTTGTTGTAATGGGCTTGATGGTAATACGGCAAGCGGGCAATGGCCTCGTCAAACCAATAGGCGGCACTGTCATACTGGAGCATGTATTCCAAATGGACAAACCCTTTGTTGAAGGCCGCTGAAGCATTGGATGCGTCGAGCGCAAGTATGCGGTCATACAAAAAAAGTGCCTGTCCGTAACGGTCTGGTGAGGTGGTGCCGTGCTCCTGCAGATAGATGGCTTCATCGTACAACGCTTCTATACTGTTGGGCTTGAGCCCTCGGGCTGTTCGGAAATACTCCAAAGCCAAATCGTCGTGGGCAGAGGCGTATAAGAGCCCAAGTTGGATGTAAGCATCGTATCGCTGAGGGTTGACTTCAACCACAGTTTGAAAGGAACTGGCCGCTTTGGCGGTGTCTCCCGTTTCGAGGTATAGTCTTCCTTTGAGAAAGTAGCCCTCATCCAGGCGGCTGTTGTTGCGGAGGGCGTCATTGATTCTTTCCAACGCCGCCTCATATGAACGCAACAGCAGATCCACTTCCGCCATGGACAACAAAGCTGGAATGTGATTGGGATCTGTTTTCAGGACGCCCTCCCACTCGCGCACGGCCCCTTCAAAGTCTTGAACCCCAAATCGAATGGTGCCCAATGCATGACGGTCGTCCACGAGGGTGGAGTCGATGGATAAGGCCCGCTCAAAATCGGAAATGGCCTTGCCCGTCTGGCCTTGGCGCAGGTGGTAGGCGCCCCGCTCCATGTAGACCTCAGGGACACGCGGTGAATCGGTCACACGGTCGTTGAACCAGGCCAAAGAGTCCGTGACAGCTTGGGAAGCCAAATCGGCGCTGGAGGAAGGCCCGGAGGCACATCCTGCAGCGCCGATGACGGCCAGTGCGCCGACAAAGGTGATGGCACGCGAGCGCATCAAGCCTCTTCGAGCGCTTGAACCTCCTCTGCAGCAGGAGCTTCGTCGTTCAATTCAGCCTTGATTTTGCCTTCGAGTTCCTCCATCAATTCGATGTTGTCCTCGAGCAGATTCTTGACCGCGTCACGGCCTTGTCCCAAACGGGTTTCGCCATAGCTGAACCAAGAACCTGACTTCTTCACGACGCCCAGTTCCACACCGAGGTCGATGATCTCCCCCACCTTGGAGATGCCCTTGCCGTACATGATGTCAAATTCCGCACGACGGAACGGGGGCGCGACCTTGTTCTTGACAATCTTCACCTTGGTGCGGTTGCCCATGACGACATCGCCATCCTTGATTTGGCTGCTCCGGCGTATATCGATACGGACCGAAGAATAGAACTTCAAAGCATTTCCACCCGTCGTGGTCTCGGGGTTGCCGAACATCACACCGATTTTCTCACGGAGCTGGTTGATGAAGACACAGCAGCATCCGGTCTTGTTGATGGTGGAGGTCAACTTCCGCAGGGCTTTGGACATCAGTCGGGCCTGAAGGCCGACAGACGAGTCGCCCATTTCTCCTTCAATCTCAGCGCGGGGAGTCAAAGCAGCTACTGAGTCGATCACGATGAGGTCAATCGCGCCGGAACGGATCAAATTGTCAGCGATTTCGAGGGCCTGCTCACCATTGTCAGGCTGCGAAATCAGCAAGTTTTCGGTGTCCACACCGAGCTTCTCGGCGTAGTACTTGTCAAAGGCGTGCTCCGCATCGATGAACGCGCAGATGCCGCCAGCTTTCTGTGCTTCGGCGATGGCATGGGTCGCGAGGGTGGTTTTACCTGAGCTTTCGGGGCCATAGATTTCTACGACACGTCCGCGAGGGAATCCACCCACGCCCAAGGCGATGTCAAGGGAGATGGAGCCAGAAGGAATGGCGTCAATCTTTTCCACGGCTTCGTCGCCCAATTTCATGACGGTGCCCTTGCCGTAAGTTTTGTCAATGCGGTCGAGGGTCAGTTGAAGCGCTTTCAGCTTGTCCTTGTTGTCTGCAGCCATGTTGTGGTTGTTTTCCTGTGATTCGTAGGCAAAGTAGAGGCACTGGTCCGTAAGGGATTTACGTTGCCGTGCATTTTTGTGAACGCCCGTTCAACTTTCGCCATTGAAAGCCGCGAGGACTTCCTCCGCATGCGCTTTGACCTTGGGTTTGCGAATGATGGCAGCGATCTGACCATTTTCATTGATACAGAAGGTGGTACGGTGGGTTCCATCGTACTCCCGCCCCATGAATTTCTTCAATCCCCACACCCCATAGAGGTCCTGGAGGGCGTGGTCCTCATCCACCAAAAGGTCGAAGGGCAACTCAAATTTGTCGATGAACTTTTGGTGGGATGCAGCATGATTGATGCTCACGCCCAATACTTTGATCCCGGCCTTCTTGAGGTCGCCCATGCCATCCCGCAGGCTGCAGGCTTGGTTGGTACAACCAGGGGTGTTGTCTTTGGGGTAGAAGTACAGTACAAGTTTGTGGCCTGCGTAGTCGGACAACTTGTGTGTTTTGCCTTGCTGGTCCAGTGCTTCAAAAGCAGGGGCCTGGTCGCCTTCGTTCAAATGATGCATGCAATTGAAACCAAAATGTGTCGATGCTGTTCAAGCGTGTGCACAAGTTGGCGGGGATCTGTCCGCTTCGGGTACTTTCGCTGTTCGTGATGTATGTGGACGTCATTCTTCCGCTCGCCCTTCCGGGGCTCCTGACTTACGCTGTGCCTGAAGGGGACAGTGGAGCGGTGCGCGAAGGGAGCCGCATCGTTGTGCCATTGCGGGGGAAGCGACTCCACACCGCAGTGGTAAGACGGGTGCACCATGAGCGGCCTAAATACGTCACAGAACCCTACCTCTCGTTGCTGGATGCTGAGCCGATGCTCTCCGAACCCACGCTCAAGTTTTGGGATTGGATGTCCGCACATTATTGCTGTGGACCAGGTGAAGTGGCATTGGCGGCATTGCCTTCAGGCATGAGGTTGGCGAGTGAGACAAAATTGGAATTGTCTCCGGACGTGGAGGAACTCGATGAGGATGCCCTGAATGATCGGGAGTTTCAAGTGGTCGAAGCGCTGCGACTGCGTGGTGGCCTCTCATTAAAAGCGGTGGGGGAACTGCTGGGGGTGGTCAATCCCGCGCCGGTGATTCACCGATTGGTGGAACGAGGCTGGCTGCTTTCTCTCGAAGAAATGAAGGCCGCGCCGCGCCGCAAGACCATATCCATGGTGAGGCTGTCCGAACAGGCCATTGCCGACGAACGGTGGTTGTCCGGTGCCTTGGACGCATTGGATGCAAAGGCACCTTCCCAGTCGCGGGCCATGATGGCGTTGCTCGACCACCCAGACGCCAGAAAAGGGGTCGCCATGAAGGCGTTGACCCAACGAGAAGGGGTGACGGTTCCACTGTTCAAGCGGCTCACAGAAAAGGGGCTGGTGTTCTTGTTTAAGCAAGATCCCTGGCAATTGGAGCGCGATGTGGAGGTCGAGCCCTTAGCGGAGCTCAGCGCAGCCCAAGAAGGCGCCGTGTCTGAAGTCAGGGAGGCTTTTCACAGGACGCCCCTCGTGCTGTTGGAAGGGGTGACGGGGTCGGGCAAGACGGAGGTCTATACCCACTTGATTCACGAGGTGCTGGCATCGGGCCGGGACGCCTTGTTTCTCGTTCCGGAGATTGCATTGACCACACAGCTGATCGTCAGGCTGAGGCGCTTTTTCGGTGACCGGCTCGAGGTGTACCACAGTCGCTTTAGTCCCCGGGAACGCACGGCGACTTACCGCAGGGTGTCCACCCGCGAAAAGCAGGGGCGATTGATGGTGGGGGCCCGCAGCGCGATTTTCCTGCCCTTCAATGACCTCGGCCTTATCGTGGTCGATGAGGAGCACGATGCCAGTTACAAGCAGCAGGATCCCGCTCCGCGTTATCAGGCGCGGGATGCCGCGGCGATGCTCGGACACCTGCATGGTGCCGCCGTGGTACTGGGGTCGGCGACGCCCTCCTTGGAGGCGCGCTGGGCCGTAGAAGCCGGTAGGGCAGGACATGTCGAACTCAGCGAGCGCTTTGGGGGCACGTCGCTCCCTGAGGTGGGGCTGATCGACTTGCGCAAAGCCCGGAAGCAGCGCGCCATGGAAGGCCATTTCAGCCGTCAGTTGATGGAGGCCCTTCGGACAACATTGGATGCAGGAAAGCAGGCCATTCTCTTTCAGAACCGCAGGGGATTTGCGCCGGTGTATCAATGTCGGACTTGCGGTTGGGTGCCAGACTGCGAGCGGTGTGATGTGAGTTTGACCTATCACAAATACCTCAAGGACCTCCATTGTCATTACTGTGGCTACCGACAGGCAGAACCCGTCACCTGTCCCCGTTGTGGCAGCGAAGAGGTGGAGGCCAAAGGGTTGGGGACCGAGCGCATTGAAGAGGAAGTACGCACCCTGCTTCCGGGGGTCACCGTGCAGCGCATGGATTTGGATACCACCCGCAGCAGAACGGGCCATGAGCGCATCATTCAAGCCTTTGAGCGGGGAGAGATTCAGGTATTGGTGGGCACCCAGATGGTGACCAAGGGGCTGGACTTTGAGCACGTGGGGCTTGTGGGCATCCTGCAGGCCGACAACATGCTGCACTATCCCGACTTCAGGGCGTTGGAGCGCACTTTTCAGCTGTTGACACAGGTGGCAGGCCGGGCTGGAAGAAGGGGGGAGCGCGGTCAGGTCCTCATTCAGACCTTCGATCCGGAACATTGGGTGTTCCAGCATGTGGCCCAGCATGACGCCAAAGCCATGGCCACTGCTGAACTTCAAGAGCGGCACTCGTTTGCATACCCGCCTGTGGTGCGCTTGATCCGATTGGTGCTGCGCCACCGAGATCCGCAGTTGACGCGGGAGGCTGCAGCCGCTTTGGCTGGCCGTTTGCGCAGTCGTTTTGGTGGGCGTGTGGTCGGTCCAGAAGAGCCGGGCATTGCGCGCGTCAACGATTTGTACCAACGGCACATCTTGCTCAAAGTGGAACGCGCTGTGGACCCGTCCGAATTCAAGGCGGCGATGCTGGAGGATTTGGCGGCCATGAGGACGGTCAAGCAATATCGACCAGTGCGGGTCATAATAGACGTAGATCCATATTAAATCAATAGGATTAGTATAATTACAATTATTATACTATCTTGAAGACGCTATGAACGGCATGCTCAACTGTCCTTGTTGTTGTTGTCCAGCCCCGCCGGGTTGGTTGCCGTCATGCACGAGAATGCACTGATAGACATTCTCATTTCTCATTGACTCAACCCGCCCGGCCTTCGCCGGGCTTTTTTATGCCCCTATGTTTTCTCCACTTGAACTCAATACTGACCACCAGTCTGCTCCTGTCATCCACATTATCCACGAAAACGACACGTGGGTAGCGCCACTGCGCGCTGCCTTGGCTGAGCGGGGACTGCCCCATACGGAGTGGTTCATCGATGACCTTGCATTGGACATCGGAACACCTCCTCCGGAAGGCGTGTACTACAACCGGATGAGCGCGAGCTCCCATACCCGAGATCACCGCTACGCCTGGGAGGCCACAAGAGGATTGATGGCCTGGCTCGAAGCCCATGGTCGCCGTGTGGTCAACAACCGACAGGCCACTGGGCTCGAGGTGAGCAAAGTGGAGCAGTCCATTGCCCTTCATGCCGCGGGCTTGATGACGCCGAGGACCACGGCAGCGACAGGGGCGGGGGCCTTGCGCAAGGCGGCGACGTATTGGCAGGATGCATTTATCCTCAAGCCCAACCGGGGTGGAAAGGGGACAGGGGTGCGCTTGATTCGAAACGCCGCCGAACTCGAGGAGGTCTTGGCCTCTTTTGATGAGTACACCTTGGATGGGACAGTGGTCCTACAGGAGTATGTTAAGCCAGCAGACGGTAGGGTGCTGCGCTTGGAGTTTGTGGGCGGGCGTCACCTCTACACGGTGAGCATTGACGCAGGTGGAGGCTTTGATTTGTGCCCATCAGATGCCTGCCAAGTAGGGAATGTATACTGCCCGGCAGATGGCAGGGCCAAGTTTGAAATTGTGCCCGACCATCGGCCTGCCGAGCTCGATCGGTGCTTGCGGTTCTTGAAGGCCTCCGGCATGGAAGTGGCGGCCATGGAGGCTGCACCTGATGCCGAAGGAAGGCTGCGGTTTTACGATGTCAACATCAACACGAACTACAATGCCAAGGCCGAAAAGAAAAGTGGAGTGCCGTTGACGGGAATGGGCGCCATTGCTGAATTTTTAGGTCAAGAGCTGGCGGCTGTGAAGGCATCTGAGGCCGCTCAGGTTGGCCGCAATACCACGTGGTCATGACGAGAACTGCACCTCAATGGAAAGGGCTGACGGCCCGAGAGCCTCACGTAGCGGTGGTCGGCGGTGGCATCATGGGCGCCATGACCGCGGCTCATTTATTGGAAGAGGGAGCGAGGGTGACCTTGTACAACCCGCACGTGCTGGGCGAAGGTCCCGGGGCTTCTGTCGATACGGGACGGAGCTTCCGGGTGCACTACGGAGAGGACCGTGAGACGATCGCGATGGCCGTGCGCAGCAAGAACCTTTGGATGGCTTGGGAGCAAAAGTTGGGCCGGCCGTTGCTCCATTCGACGGGCAAGTTGCTGCTGGAGGAGCCGGGAGATCGACATGCTTTGGAAAGCTGGCGCACCCTGCGTCAAATGGGGTTGCCGGCGGACCGGCTATCCAAGGGGGCCGTGGCCGCCGAATGGCCGGGCATGAGGGCGGAGGCCGCCACTGTGGACCGATTGGGAGGCGTACTGGAACCCTTGGTCATCCTTCAGGGGCTGCAGGCATGGCTCACTTCCAAGGGCGTGCGGTTTCGCGGAGAGGCATTGGAGGTGGGGCCGCAAAGTGTCACCGACCAACAAGGTGAGGACCGCTATGATGCGGTGGTATTGACGGCCGGCGCTTGGACGCGCCGATGGGCCGATGTCGCCATGGAAGTGACCCGACAGGAGCTGGTCTATTTCGATGCCACAGCCTTGGGAGACCGACTTGAACGCCTTCCGGTATTCAGCCACATGGAAAGTGGTTTTTATGCCATCCCCACCGCCCGTGACGGCCGGATCAAAGTGGCCAACCACCACCCCGGCGTTGAAGGGCATCCCGATGGAGATGACCGCCGTGTTTCGGCCGGGTTCGAGCAAGGAGCAAGGGCCTTTCTTGCTCAGCATTTGCCTGAATTGGGCGATGCCGAAGTGGTCCGGCGGTATGTGTGTTTCTACAGTGGGACCGCCGACCGGGATTTCATCCTGGACCGCACGCCAGAAGGCCTTGTCATCGGAGCGGGGTTCAGCGGGCATGGTTTCAAGTTTGCCCCGTTGATCGGCCGGATCTTGGCACAATTGGCCTTGGGCCAGTCGCCTGAAGTGGACCTCAAGCGGTTCTCCATGTCTCGGAAAGCTTTGCGCGGTGAGCGCAAGCGGCTGGCCGTCTGATGGCCAGCGGGACCGTTACGAAGGATTGTCCTCCTCACGGGCTTCCTTTCGTGCAGATTGGATCCACAGGCGAGCCATCACCGTCATCAATATGGTGAAGGCAAAAGTGCAAGCCGCCGCATAGGCCCAGGTGCCTTCGGGTTCTGGTACATCGAGGCTGTCGGCCCGCAGCTGGGCGAGGCGCAGGCGGGCATTGCGAAGGATGAATTCGCTGCCCAAGGCCACCACAGGGGCCATGACCAACCAAGCCTTGAACCAAGGCTCGTAGGCACTCCATGCAGCCGGCTGTCCTTCGTTCATCGCTTTCCGAAAATGGCGCTTCCAATGCGGACCATGGTGCTGCCGCAGTCAACAGCAATGCGCCAATCTCCGCTCATGCCCATGGAGAGGGTGTCCCACCCCATGGCTGGACCGTATTGGTCAAACAGAGCCCGAAGGCCATTGAATTCGCGCGCGACCTGCAAGTGGTCTTCCGTGAAAGTGGCCATTCCCATCAATCCTTGGACATGCACATGGGGCCATTGGCCAGCTTCGCGTTGTCCCAGGATGACCTCCAATTCAGCATTGGACAGGCCAAACTTGCTCGATTCTTGGGCGATGTGCAGTTGGAGCAAGACGGGGATTTTCCGGTCATGGGCCTGCGCGCGTTTGTTGATTTCGTCCAAGAGTGACACTTGATCCACGGCGTGAATCAATCCGACAAACGGCGCGATATACTTGACTTTGTTCTTTTGGAGAGTGCCAATCTGGTGCCAGGAAAGTCCTTGAAAAGCATCGGGTCGGCCGGATTCAGGGTGGGTGAGGGTTTCGTGCTTGTGGACCAATTCTTGAACCCGGTTCTCCCCAAAACTTCGGGCACCAGCAGCGTATCCCGCTTCGACCGCTTCTACAGGTTTGGTCTTGCTCACCGCCACGACCTCCACACCGGCCGGTACTTCGGCCCTCACTTCGGTCCAACGTTGCCCAATCATGCCATCCATGGCACAAAGGTCAGGATGTGCGGCCGAAATCAAACAGGGTAAGTCCACTGCGCAACTTGGGGGCAATCCAGGTGCTCTTTGGCGGGAGGTGACGGCCTTCATCGGCCACCTGTCTCAGGCTTTGAAAGTCCATGGCCGGCATCACAAAGCACAGCTGGTCGGCGGGCGTAGCCGTCGTGCTGATGTCATCCGAAACAAGGTCTCCTGCGATGTAGTGCAAACGGCGGTCGGTTCTCGGTTCTTGAATCCCGAAAATGGGACCGAGGATGTGTTGCTGCAGCCATTCGGAGGCAGTCAAGCCACTGGTCTTGAGTGCGTCCACGATGTCCAAGGTGCCAACGGCGGCGCCACGGAGCCCAATGGAGGTGGGGCTGTCGGGCAATGCGGCGTCTCCAGGCGTCCAATGGGCCCCCTCCAATCCGGCGATAGCGGCGGTGCCCCTGGCCATCTCATCTTGCGGAATGTCGCGCAATACCCTGTGGTATCCCTTGAATATCAGTTGATCTCCTGGTACCATCAACGCCATGAAGGCGTGGCTCTTGGGGTGATGGGCATAGGCCTCGGACATGCGGATACTGGACGCCACCCGATGGTGACCATCGGCAATGTAGGCCTCGGGTACAGTGGCAAAAGCGGCTGCTATGGCTGCGTTGCCCGCGGCGTCGGGTCGCCACAGGGTATGGCGAACGCCATCTGCAGTGGTGAAGTCGTAGTCAGCAGGGCCCGCAGTAACGGCTCCCACCGCCTCATCCACCTGGGCGTTGGAAGCGTGACCGAGCAAGGTGGGCTCCGCATTAAGGCCCACTTCGGAGAGGTAGCGGGCAAACAGGGCTTCTCTGTCGGCCAAAGTGGCTTCGTGTACTTTGATGCGACCGCGCTGGGCTTCAGTAGTTGGAATCAAGCCCACCACACCTGTACAGGAGCCAAGCGGACCGGATTGTCGCAGGACGTAGTAGTGCTCGCTTGCATCCGCTTCAAGCCAGCCATTTTCGAGAAACTGGCCATAGGCCTTCCGGATGGCGCTCCATTCGAAGCGCGATCTGAGGTCACCTTCTGGATGGATGACGTGCAGATAGCTGTAAGGGTTGCGGGCCAATTTGTCCTTGAGCTCATAGTTGCTGTAGGTCAAATAACTTCTGGTCGCGACGAGGTGGGCCTTATCGCGGGCGGGCAGCACACCCGCAAAGGCGTGCAGAAGGAGGGGCGGCTTCGTTGGCATTGAACGGGCGCGCCGGAAGGTACCGGTAGCGGGTTCGAATTAACGCAATTCGAGGATGCGTTCAACGAGTTCGTCGCCGATTCGTTCCTGGGCTTCGAGGGTCGCTGCCCCAATGTGCGGGGTCAACGCGAGGCCCGGCACCTTCAGCAAATCTGCATCGGGCTTCGGTTCGCCCACGAAGACGTCGAGTGCCGCACCGCGCAGGTGTCCAGTTTCTACCGCAGCGCGCACAGCAGCTTCGTCGACTGTTCCGCCCCGTGCGGTGTTCACCAGCATGGCGCCGGGTTTCATGGAAGCAATGCCCTCGGCATTCAGTACAGGAGAGCCGTCGGCCTGTGCGGGCACATGGAAGGTGATGGCGTCTGCCTGGGCGAGCATCTCTTCTATTGGGATCAATGGAATCTCGACAGGGATGTCTTGAATTTTGGAGCTACCGAGGGGTACCTGCACATTGACGGTGCGGGACGTGCCTTCGCGGTCGACGCCAATGACGTGCATGCCGCAACCCAGAGCGTATTGGGCCACAGCAGTGCCGATGCGTCCAAATCCGACGATGCCGAGTGTTTTACCGCGCAATTCAATCCCTTTGGCATAGGCTTTCTTCAACACTTTGAACTCTTCCGCACCCCGCTCAGGCATGGCAGGGTAGCTGTGTTGCAGTGATCGGGCCATGGCAAACAGGTGGGCCATGACGAGCTCTGCAACACTCTGGGAACTGGCGGCGGGGGTATTGAATACCACGCGGCCCTGTGAGCGTGCATAGTCCACGTCGATGTTGTCCATTCCGACACCACCCCTTCCGATAAAACGGAGTTTGGGACAGGCGTCGATGAGGTCTTTGCGCACGGTAGTGGCGCTGCGCACCAGGATTCCGTCGTACCCTTCGCTGTTCAGGGTTTCGATGAGTTGCGCCTGCTCCACGTGGTCCGTGGACACCACTATGCCTTCAGCTTCGAGCTGGGCCTTGGCCTTGGCGGAGACGCCGTCGTTTGCGAGAACTTTCATAGAGGTGCGGGTTGTTGGGTGTAGGGTGTTGGGGTCAGCCGTGGGTACGTTCGAATTCCTTCATGACCTCGACCAATGTTTCAACGCTGGAGAGGGGCAGGGCGTTGTACATCGAGGCCCGGAATCCGCCGATGGAGCGGTGGCCCTTCAGACCGTTGATGCCGGCTGCAGTGCATGCCTCAAGGAACAGCGGGGTGTGCTGGTCATCGGCGGCGGTAAAAGTGGCGTTCATCACGCTGCGTGAATCAGGTTGGGCGTAACCCTGAAACAGCGGGTTGCGGTCGATTTCAGCATAGATACAGGCCGCTTTGGCCGCATTGCGCTTCTGCATGGCCGCGACGCCGCCTTCGCTTTTGAGCCAGCGGAGGGTCAACATGCTCGTGTAGACGGCAAAGACCGGCGGAGTGTTGAACATGCTGTCCTTGTCGGCATGAACGGTGAGGTCCAAATAACTGGGCAGATCCCGACCGGTTTGACCGGCTCGCCGCTTGTCGTAGATGTACAGCACCGTGCCAGCGGGCCCCATGTTTTTCTGAGCGCCAGCATAGATGCAGGCGTAGCGTTCGATGTCGATGGGCCGAGAGAAGATGTCTGAGCTCATGTCGGCAACAAGCGGCTTGTCGACCGATGGGTCTCCCGCGTATTGGGTGCCGTAGATGGTATTGTTGGTGGTGATGTGGACTGCGTCTGCGCCGGAAGTCGGTGGCAGCGCAGGGATGCGGTCAAACCCCGTGTCTTCGCTGGAAGTCAGCGCTTGGGCTGTGCCCATTTTCTTGGCCTCCTTGAGCGCTTTTTTGGCCCAGGTGCCGGTGACGGCATAATCCATGCTCCCTCCTGCGGGGGTGAAATTCATGGCGGCTGTCAGGAAGCCAAGGCTCGCTCCACCTTGGAGGAACAGCACTTCGTAGTGATCGGGCAGGGAGAGTTCGGAGCGGACCAATGCGCGCGCCTCCTCCATGACCTCCACAAAGGCGGCACTGCGGTGGGAGATTTCAATCAAACTGAGGCCGCTTCCATCAAGTTCGGACACGGCCTCGGAGGCCTGCTGCAACACGGAAGGAGGCAGGATGCAAGGGCCTGCTGAGAAGTTGTGGATGAGGGGAGAAGTCGAAGACATGGTCACGTTCTATCTAGGTTCAAAACAACCGGAACGGCGGTTGCGTTCATCGGGAAGCCCAAGAGAGTTACCCACACGTTGAACACGGTCCCTGATTACGGCAATTGACGGGCCCAATCCATGTAGGCCGAAGCATAGTATTGGCTGCTAAAGACAGACGCCAAGCCCTTGATGCTGGCGGGCGCATTGCAGCTGGCGGACTGTATGATGCTGAGTTTTCGGGCCTCATCGTCAAACACCGCGACCAAACGTTTGAGCTGTTCAATCGTGAGACATTGGTTCCCCATCCAATGGGCGAGCATCTCGTGCCGCGCTGACTCAAACGGCCGGCGCATGGCCTCCTCGATGATGTCCTCGACCATACCGTCGGATATCGCAGGAAAGCACCCCGCGTCAGCGGGCTTCCAGGCCCAGCGAATGGTGTCACCTGGCCAGCAGAGTTGGATGCCCAGCGAATCTGGAATCAACGCAAACGTCACGGAGTCCTGCTGCCGGTTGATGGGCGTTTCAAACTGCAACCGTCCCCAGGGCCCACTGGCCCACCCCACCATGCGCACCGTGCTGCGCACGCGCATCTCTACGCTGTCCCCCTTGGACAAGATGACGTCTCCGAGGGTCACTTGGAGCTTCAAAAGGTCGGCAGCAGTGTCTGCCGATACCGCCACCGTTCCGCGCAAATGAATGCTGTCGTTGACCGCCGCCACTTCCCAGCCCTTGGCTTGCAGCGCAGGAGCACACACCAGCATGAAAGCGGTGAGCAGGACAATGGAGAGGCCGTTCATGAGGCCGCAAAATTAAGTGCCGATCAGGGGCGGTCTTCGGCTTCGGGTGCCCAGCGCTTTTTGAGGGGTGCAATGGGCAGACGCGTCCCGACCTGCGCAAGGATGTTGTTGGGGCCGTATCGCAAGGAACCAGGGAAACACCAGCACCACGTCAGCACACCTGCAATGGATGAAGTCATGCCCAGCGTCAGCCGTGTCAACCAATGCCCGTCAAACAGGAAAGCGGCCGGAGCGGCAGCGAGTAGCGTCACGGCACCGAGCAAAAGGCCAGGCCCTGCGGTGGCCAGAATACCGCCCCAGCTGACTTCCAGTTTGGAGCGGGTAAGCGCCAACATGGCCACAGCTTGGAGGAAAGTGGAGGCGACAACCCCCCAAGCCAAGGCCTCAAAACCATGCTGGTAACCGAGGTAGGCAGAGTAGGAAAGCCCCACGCAAAACAGGGCCTTGACCACAGAAGCCGAGGCGATCATGTCTGTCGCCCGCACAGTGGCATCGCACACTTTGATCCAGCTGCGCAGGAAGACTGCAGCATAGAGAATGCGCACAATGGGCACTGTGGGAAGCAGCTTTTCGTCGAGCAGGGCCAAGACGAATTCTTCGGTAAACAACTCAAGCAACACGACCCCGGGAAAGACGAGGCAGGCGGTGAAGTACAAGCCGCCCATAAAAATGCCTTTGAGCCGCTCTTGGTTTTCTTGGACGTCGCTCATGCTGCTGAACAGCACACTGTCTGAGAGTTTGCCCAGCAACGTGATGGGCAAGGTCATCATGTAATTCGAGCGGTCGTAGATGCCTTGTTCAGCGTTCCGGCTTTCTGGCATGAACCGTCCGAGCACGAGCACATCCAGCCGTGAGGCGGCGTAATTCAAGAAGTTGAATACCGTGCTCGAAGCCCCATAGCGAAACAAGGGGGTGGCAGGGGCGAGCGCTGGTTTGCGAATGCGGATGCCAGCCCGGATCCAGTAATTCACACCCAACAATGCGTTTTGGGCGAGCAATGCGCCGGCATAGGCGTAAACGCCCCATCCGTTGTAGGCGGCAAGAATGCCGATCAGGCCATTGCCGATGGGCATGGCGATGAGTGACGACCAAAAGAGACTGCGGAAGTCCATCTTGCGGATGAGCATGGCCCGAGGGACCAGGGCCAACCCCGCCAGCGGAAAACTCAGGGCGATGAAGCGCAACAGGGGAATGAGGTCGGCCCGGTGGTAGAATCCGGCGATCGCTGGCGCCGTCACATACGTGGTCAGTCCGAACAGCACCCCCAGCAGCAGCGAGACCCAGAAGGCCGCGTTGATTTGAGCAGCATCGAGGGACTTGCGCTGGATCAAAGAAGGGCCCACCCCCAATTGGGCAAAAATCTCGATGATGCCGATGATGCCGAGGGCGATGCCGATGATGCCCCATTCCGCCTCGGTGAGGAAGATGGAGAGCGCCTTGATGAAGGCCAGCTGAAAGAGGACTTGAAAGCCGACGTTCAGGGTTTGCCAGCTCACGGAGCGGGCCAGCCGTCCTTCAGGGGCGTGGCTCATTTCGCCACACTGACGGCCCGGGTTTCTCGGATCACGGTCACCTTCACCTGACCAGGATAGGTCATTTCATTCATGATCCGTTGAGAGATGTTGAACGAAATCTGCTCCGCCATTTCGTCGTTCACCTGGTCGCTCTCGACCATGACCCTCAGTTCGCGGCCGGCCTGAATGGCGTAACTCTGGGTCACGCCAGGTTGTTCCAATGCGATGTTTTCGAGGTCTTTGAGGCGTTGGATATAGCTCTCAACGACTTCGCGACGGGCACCGGGCCGCGCTCCGGAAATGGCGTCGCAGACTTGAACGATGGGGGAGATGAGGGAGGTCATCTCAATCTCATCGTGGTGGGCGCCAATGGCGTTGAGGACATCGGGGCGCTCTCCGGCCTTCTCGGCGAGCTTCATGCCCAGCAATGCGTGTGGCAGCTCGCTTTCTTCGTCGCTGACCTTGCCAATGTCGTGAAGCAAGCCGGCGCGCTTGGCGGCCTTGGTGTCGAGTCCGAGCTCTGCGGCCATGGTGGCACACAGGTTGGCCACTTCGCGGCTGTGTTGCAACAAGTTTTGTCCGTAGCTGGAGCGGTACTTCATGCGCCCTACCATGCGCACAAGGGCGTTGGCCATGTTGGGGATGCCGAGGTCGATGACCGTCCGCTTGCCCGTCTGAAGGATCTCCTCCTCAATCTTTCCTGATGTCTTCGCCACCACTTCTTCGATGCGGGCAGGGTGGATCCGCCCATCTGAAACCAGCTGGTGCAGGCTGAGTCGGGCAATCTCACGTCGCACTGGGTCAAAGCAGCTGATGATGATGGCTTCAGGGGTGTCATCTACAATAAATTCCACGCCGGTAGCGGCTTCCAATGCGCGAATGTTCCGCCCTTCGCGGCCGATAATGCGGCCCTTGATGTCGTCGCTACCGATGTTGAAGACCGACACGCTGTTTTCGATGGCATGCTCCGTAGCCACGCGCTGAATGGTCTGGATGACGACCTTCTTGGCGTCTTGATTGGCCTTGCTGCGCGCTTCGTCCAAGATGTCCTGTACCTGTTGGGCCGCCATGGCCCGGGCATCACCAAGGATTTGTTCTTTGAGTTCCTCTTTGGCGGCATCCACCGACATTCCAGCCGCTTCCGACAGGAGCTTGGCCGCCTGCGATTGGGTCTTCTCCAATTCCTTGTGCTTCGCCTCGTTGGCCTTCAGCCGGGCCTGAAGGGTTTCTTCGTCGCGCTTGATGCGGTTGCGCTGGTCCTTGATCTGCTGTTCCTCCCTTTTGAGGTTGCGCTCTTGGTTCTTGAGTTTGTCCTCGAGCGCCTGGACTTTGCTGTTGCGCGACTTGAGTTCCTTGCTGTGCTCTTCTTTGAGCTTCAAGAATTTCTCCTTGGCTTGGAGGATCTTTTTCTCCTTGATGTTTTCACCTTTCTGTTCCGCTTCCTTGATGACCTGAGCGGCTTTGCCTTCTAGGATGCGGTTGAGGAGAATGTAGGCGATGCTACCGCCTACAATGAGGCCAGCAAGTGCACCGAGGATATAGGGTAATGGGTCCATGGAATCAGGGGGTTTGCCCCTGTCCGTCCTCGGGCGCAATGCCGGCTTGCGCCAGCAAGGACCGCACTTCTTCCAAGCCGTCAAACACTTCGGACGGCAGCCCCGATGCTTCGGGGGACGTTTCCTGAGGTGCGCCGGCGGTATCGCTCAACAACTGAAGTGCAGCCATGGCGAGCAAGTCCTGGCGGTCCGAAACGCCATAGTCGCGTTGGAACCGTTGGACAATCTCATCGATCCTTCCCGCCGCATCACGTACGCTCTTGGCCTCACCTTCCGCCACGGTAAGGGGGTAGGTGCGGCCTGCAATGGTGACTTGGATGGAGGATTCGTTCATGCGGTCATGATTTCAGCCGAAGCCATGTCTCGGGATCGGGGCATCAGGGCAATGCACGCGTCGATTTCTTCGACGAGGGCCCGAATGCGCTCACCGACCACTGGATTGGAGGAATGGGCAGGGGGAGTAGGAGGTGGAGGAGCGGCAGCAGTTGCTTGGGCTTTGGATTGCTCACACGCTGCGAGTTGCGATTCCAGTGCTTTGACGCGGTCTGCCAATTGGGCGTTTTCCGCCGTCAGTCGATTGCGCTCTGCAATCAGACCTGACGTTCTCTTCTTGATGTCTTCGAGCACGTCGCCCAATAGGGCGTAATCGGGATGCCGTTTCTCTTCCACGAACTCAAATTTAAACCTTGGCTTCGAGGAGATGACGACTGCGGGGTAATTTGCGAACATGCGAACGGGAATGAAGCGAATTTTGTGTGGATTGGCGGCGACTGTGCTGGGTGGGATGTGGTGCGAAACCGCAGTCTTGGCGCAGGATACGCTGCATTCACCGCTGCCCATTCCGTTGAAGTTCAGTGGCAATTTTGGCGAGATCAGAACCGGCCATTTTCACACCGGATTGGACATCCGCACCGAAGGAAGAGAGGGGATTCCGGTTTTGGCAGCCCAAGACGGCCGGGTGTCACGTGTCAAAGTGTCCTCGCGTGGATACGGTTTGGCGCTGTACCTCAACGGCGGCGGTTTGACGACGGTTTACGCCCACTTGTCCCGGTTCCACCCAGAGGTGGAAAAGTGGCTCATGCACCGTCAGTACCAGGCCGAACGGTGGGCATTCGATGCCGCTCCAGACACGGCCTTCAGGTTTGCTGCTGGAGACACCTTGGGCTGGAGTGGCAATTCTGGAGGCAGCTTTGGTCCTCATTTGCACTTTGAGGTGCGGTCCGCCCAGACGCAGTATCCCATCAATCCATTGCACTGGTCGTTCAAAGGTGCTGGAGTGACAGATGATCAGGTGCCACCCGAATTTCGGGGCATTTGGGTCGTGCCCGAACCTGGCAGTGCGGTCGAGGGCCAACCGGAACGTTTTCGATGGACAGCAGCCTATGCGGAGGGACTGCGCGTAGCCGGGCCCTTCAGCATGGGGGTGGAAGGCTTCGATCGGCTCGATGGAGAACGCTTCACCCATGGTCCCTATGGTTTGGATGTGTGGTTCGGTGATTCCCTGGTACACAGCCACAGGATGGACACGTTGAGTTTTCAAACCAATTCTGATGTCTCCGCCCACATTGACCTTCCGGCCTGGCAGGACCGCAAGGGCAGGGTGCACAGGCTCCAAAGACTGCCGGGGAACCGCCTCGACATATACCGCAGGGCCTGCGGGAAAAGCCCTTGGACTGTGCCTCCGGGCGATTCTGTGCGGGTGGAGGCGAGGTTGTCGGACATTCGGGGCAATGAGACCCGCGCCGAAATGTGGCTGTGGGGCGAGCAGGTGGTGGCCACGTCGGATAGCCTCAATCCCATACCGCTGGAGCACAACAGGGCGCATGTTCTGCAGGCGGAAGGCATGACCGTAGCGCTGCCTGCCAACGCGCTGTATGGTGATGCCTCCATCGAGTTGGGCCGTGATGACCAAGGGGCGTTCCGCGTCTGGTCAGAGGCGCGCATCACCCGTCATGACTACACCTTGACGGTTCCTGTGGACTCTGCCTTTGTGGGGTCAGGGAGCGCACTGGTGCTCTGCGGCTTGGATGCAGAGGGGGAAGTCTCAGGAACGTGGGTGTCGGATGAGCGCCAGGGGCAATTACAGGTGAAGCTGGACCGTTTTGGCACTTTTGAGGTGCGCAGCGATTCGGTACCACCTGTATTCGGAAAGCCTCGGCTGAGTGAAGGGAAAATCACGCTCTCCATGGCAGACGAATTGACGGGCATCGACCGCTGGGAAGGGCGATGCGGTGATCAGTGGATGCGATGGTCTTTGGATAAAGGCGTCCTGACTTACCGCCTTTCAGATGGCATCTTGGACGGGAGGGAGCAGGACGAAATCAAGGTCTGGGCCATCGACGCGGCAGGCAATCTCGGACACTGCGAATTCTCGTTGGAGGCGATCAGACGCTGATCGTCAGCGCCGCCCGGTCAGGTCGGCGTAATCGAGGAAGTAGATGGCCTTGACAGAAAAGCTGTTGCGGTGGGGCACGCGCAAGACGTCCTCTAGGTTGTCCGCATAGGTGTCAGGCAGCAGATCGCCTTGGCTCTCTAGGAGGTTCTTCCACACCACCGACACCTCGCTTCCCGGTGCGAAAATCCAGCGGAACACACAATCGATGGACCACGCGTTATAACTGATGTCATAAGGGGAAGTGCCTTCGTCGTCCAAGGTGATCTCGTCAGTAGGCTCCAGTAATCCGTTGTCATCCAAGAAGTAGAAGTCCCCATTTTCCACGCGGCTCCAATAGTGGCGCAACCTGAAAGTGATGCCTTTGCGGTTGTCCAACACATACGATGCGTTGAGCACATGGGTGCGGGAGTAATTGTTGCGCTTCGCCCACAGGCTTTGGGTTTCGCCGAGTGCTGTGCCATTGGGCAAGCTGTCGACCAGCGCCGACCAACCGCGTTCGTTGAACTTGTCTTGGTGGCTGTAGACGTGGCTGACCCTGAAATGGTCGTTGGGACGCCAGATGGGCTCGATGCGGAAATTGCGCTCCTTCCAATCGGGATAGAGCTGCCCTCCGGCGTTCCAGGTGCCGATGTCCAGTGCAAATTCCCTGCGGTAATCCGTGCTCATGAAGGCGTCCCAGGACCACCATTTGGGGACCTGCCAAAACCGGTTCTCGAGGCGCGGGGCGAAGTAGTCTCTGCCGTCATAGGGCATGGTGGTGGCACCAAACTTGATGAAGTCGAAGCTGGCCAGGAAAAGACGCCACTCCAGGTCATACTCCATGCTCACGAAGGAGCGGGGGGTGTGCAACAGTTCCCTGGTGGTATTGAGCTCCCAAGACATGCTGTTGAAGCCCATGCCCATGACTTCGAAGGGCCGTGGTATGCGGTATTCAATGCTCACGTAGTCCACGGCGGCGTTTGGCGCCGAAAGGAATCCGATCGCATTGGGGTCATATTCAGGGGTCTCGGTATAGTGGCCGGCGGTCCATTGCAGGCGCCCCTTAATGCGGCTGAATTCGAGGCTCCAGCTGTGGCCCTCGCCTTCTCCATTGGTGAGGTCAGAACGTCGGTTGACCCCAGCTTGTCCAGAAAGCGACCATCTCTGGAGGGAATCCCGCATTTCGAATGCGGTACTGCCCACCCAATCGTCTCTGCGGTCCCCCTCGCGGATGACCTGTCCGCTTTGGACAGCGACAAATCCATTGTTGGGCAGGTTTTGATCCACCACAGCGACCGAGAAGTCCGTCAATTCACCGTTGCCGTCTTGCGAGATGGCATTCAACAGCCCCAAACCCGTACCGGTGGAGGTGCGGCCGGTCACCTTGGAGGCATTGAGCAGCTGTTCTCCGGCGCCGACCCGCCGGCTGTAGAAGTTGTTGGTCTTGTTGAACAGCTCTGTGCCTTCGGTGAAGAACTGTCGGTTTTCGTTGAACCGCACCTCATAGGGGCTCAGGTTAAGCACCAGATTGTCGGCCACAACCTGTCCAAAGTCAGGCACCAACGTCATGTCCAAAGTGAACGCCTCGCCCATGCCGACCTTGAGGTCCAAGCCGCCGTTGATGGCCACATCGGTTTGTCCATCCTCGGCGTTGACATAGGTGCTGGCGTAGGGATACAGGCTGAAACGGGGAGGGGGCGTGATGCCGCGAATCCCGGTGAGCAGGCCGCCTTGGTTCATCAACCCCTCTTGGTTGGGGTCCATGGCCCGCCAGACATAGTCCGAACGGTAGCGCCGGATGTAGCGGTAGAAATTCATGCCCCACTGCTGTTCGGCGTCTCCCTTATCCGCAAAGCGAAACACGGACCAGGGCAGGGCAAATTCGGCGGTCCATCCGTCCTCATCAATTCGGCATTCGGATTCCCAGACGGCATTCCAGCTGCCATCGGAGCCATCGGTGGTGAGCAGCTCGTCGGATTGAACGCCGTCGGGGGTCACAGAAAACCGGACGCCATTCACCCCGTCGTCAAAGCAGTTGAACCAAATCCCGAACACATCGGTGTTGCCGCCACCATCGCGCTGGATGAGCTGGTGCAAAATGCTATCGGGGGCCGTGTCCCACATGCGCGCTCCGATGTACAGGGCCCGGTCATCGAAGGCGAACCTGACCTCTGTTTGTTGCTTGGGTTGCGCAAAGGGGACCGGCTTGAATTCCCGCAGCGCTGTTTCTGGGCGGATGAGTTCCCAAGCAGGATCGCTGAGGTCACCGTCCACGGTGATGGACTGTTCGGGGACTTGAATGGCTTCCGCAATGGGCTTTCGGGGTAAATCTGACGGCCAGTCTTGTCCAAAGCACGCTGGCATCCACTGCAAGGAGACCATGAGCAAAGTCAAAAAGGGAAGGAACGACTTTACAGGTGCGAACATGGAGTTTCAATTCCGGTGGCAAAAGTACACCTCCGCGTGGCGGGTTGTTCTCCGATTACCTGTAGACGCCCTGTTTGTCGAGGGCTTTACGGTACTTCCTGGCGTTGCGCTCATGTTCGCGGTTGGTCCGCGCAAAGGCATGATAACCACTGAAGTCCTCCCGGGCGCACATGAAGATGTAGTCGTGCGATTGGGCATTGAGGACGGCCTCCAAGTAAGAAGGTTCCGGAAAGTTGATGGGGCCGGGGGGCAGTCCAGCGTTCTTGTACGTGTTGTAAGGACTGTCAATCTTCCGGTGGACATTGAGAACGCGTCGGATACTGAAGTCGCCCAAGGCGTAGATCAAAGTGGGGTCCGCCTGCAAGCGCATGCCGCGGTCCAGCCGGTTCAAATACAGGCCCGCCACGGTAGGCGCCTCATCGATGCGGCTGGTCTCTGCTTTGACAATGGAAGCCAGGATGCCGACTTCTTCAGGTGTCAGTCCAAGCGATGCCGCTTTTTCGGTGCGCGCCTCGGTCCACCACAGTGCCCACTGCGCCGTCATCTTGTCCACAAACTCAGTGGCGGAGAGGTCGTACCACACTTCGTAGGTGTTGGGAATGAACCGCGTGCGGAAGGCTTCGACGGTGGTGCCGTTGCGCGCTGCGGTCAATGGGTCGGTCATGGCAGCCACGATGTCCTCTTCATCGAGCGTTGTCTGTTCGGCGACCGCGTTGGCGATGTCGCTGGGGAGCCGAACTGCATTGAACCTGATGCGCACGGCTTCACGGGCACCGGAGCGCAGCAATCGGGCCAGCCCGCGGTTGTCGAGGCCATCCGGCACCACGTATCGGCCGGCGCGCAGGTCGCCGGGCTGGTCCCATCCCCGCCAACGGAGGTAGCGCATCAAGGTCTCGGGATGGCGCAAACGGCCTTCAGACGCCAACTGGGCCACGGCGCTGTCCGGTACCGCGCCTTTGCCCAGGACAAACCGCCCATCTGTCCCCACCGCATTGGCGCGAAAAGCGGTGCTCCACAGCCACCAGGTGGCCGCCGCACATAACAGGGCCACAAAGGCCGAGGCCCGCACCACGCCTTTCCTCTGCAGCCTCATTCCACCGACCAGTCAAATTGCTTCTGAAGCAGAACCGCATCGTGCCAGCCATCGTGGGTCCGGGTCCAGTCCTTGAAGCGCCCCACTTGTTCGAAGCCCTCCGACGAAAACAGCTTCAGGCTCGCAGCGTTATCGCCGTGGACCTGGGCGTGAAGACCTTTGAGCAAGAGCACTTTTTCGGCATGCTGGACGGCCATGGACAAGGCGCGTCCCGCCGTGCCCTTCCCGCGGTGCGCGGGGTCGACCAAAATGCCGATGCCCGACCGCAAATGGAGGGCTGAGAAATCATACAGGTCTACAGCACCAACGGGCTTGCCCCGCTCTTCTATGACCCAGCGAAGCTGTTCCGCAGAGTAGATGTCCTGGTGTCCCATGCAGAGGGCCTCGAGGGCCGCCCGCGAAAAGGGGGCGATGGTGCCGCTGACCTGCCAGTGCTCGGGGGCGTTTTCCCACCGCAAGAGCCAGTCTACATGGGAGGGTTCCAATGTGCGCAGCCGCGTGGGGCCATTCCGAAGCAAGTCCTGCGGCAACGCCATGAACGGTGAAAATACTTGGACATTCTGATTTGTGGTCATGTTTGAGGGCTCGCAGTGGGTGTATTTTCGCACCATGCGCCTTTCAAAGTTGTCCGCACACCTGCTCATCCTCGTCCTTTTGACGTCGGTGGCGGGTGGATGCACCATCAATCGAAACATCATGTTTCGCACGCCGGCTGATTTTGCGTTTGATCCGTTCAATCCGATTTCGGATGTGAATTACCGGATTGCCCCCAACGATTTGATCAGCTTTCAGTTGTATTCCAACAAAGGTGAGCGGCTGTTGCTCATGACGGCGGGTTCCAATGCCGCGGGCATTCAAGGCCAAGGTGGAGGTGGCATGAACCAGAATATGATGGGCCAAAACAGGTTCACCTACGAGGTTCGGCCTGACGGCACCGTCGACCTCCCGGAATTGGGGGTGGTTAAACTCGCGGGTCTGAACATCGACGAGGCGGAGACTTTTCTGGAAGAGGCCTTTAGTGAGAATTATGTCAACCCATTGGCCCTCATCGAGGTGACCAACCAGCGCGTGCTGGTGTTTCCCGGTGAGGCGGGGGTGGCTTCAGTGGTACCCTTGGTCAACCCCAACACCAGTTTGCTCGAGGTGTTGGCCTTGAGTGGGGGCATTCGGGCACGTGGCGATGCCCGCAACGTCAAACTCATCCGCCGTTCTCCAAAAGGACAGACGGTACACCAATTGGACCTGTCGACCATCGAAGGCTTGAAGTACGCCAATACGACCGTGCAGGCGGGCGACATTGTCTATGTCGAGCCCCTGCCTCAGTATGCCCAAGAAGTGCTGGCCGACATCGGGCCTGTCCTGAGTTTGATCACGACCATCAGCAGCTTTGTGGCGCTGATTTCGGTCCTCAATGGGAGCAACTGAGCGAAGCATGGCCCATCCGTTGGAGATACAGACAGGACCGATTCAAGGACCAATGATGTTGCGTCCGCGGCGCTTCGGTGACGACCGCGGGCATTTTTCGGAAACCTGGCGAAAGGCCCATTTCGAGGAAGCCGTGGGCCAGGCTGTTCATTTTGTGCAGGACAACGAATCCGTGTCCGGAGCCGGCGTATTGCGCGGTCTGCATTTTCAAGTGCCCGATCGGGCCCAAGGCAAGCTGGTGCGCGTGGCGCGCGGTGCCGCTTTGGATGTGGCGCTGGACCTGCGCAAAAGCTCGGCGACCTTTGGGCAGTATCAGACCGCCTTGCTGACGGAAGAAAACCGCTGGCAATTCTGGGTTCCCGAAGGGTTTGCGCATGGCTTTCTGACCTTGGAGCCGGACACCGTGTTTTGCTACAAGTGCACGGAAGTGTACAGTCCTGAGCATGAGCGGGCGCTGCGCTGGAACGACCCCGACCTCAACATCGATTGGGGGACGGCGGCGCCGCTGTTGTCCGAAAAAGACGCCGCCGCGCCCTCATTTGCTGACTTCCAGAGTCCCTTTTCATGAAAGCGAGCCGGTCCGCCAAACCCGCCTTGTGGGGCGCGTTGTTGTTGGTGTGTGCTGCTGCGCTCGTGAGCAGCACAGCCGCCACCGATCAAACTGTGGGGTCCCTTGGGCAAGAAACAGAGAGTGTGCTCCAGCGCGTCAGTCCACCCCGCATTGAATCCGGGATTTCTTTTGCTGGAGAGGCGCTTCCTCTGGAGCGGGTTGGCGTCAGGGAGCGGATGGAACGAGAGCTGTTGATCGGGACGTTTCGACACAGCAGCAGTTTGTTGACTTTGAAACGCTCAGGACGCTGGTTCCCCATCATCGAGCCCATCCTGGTTGACTCGGGAATCCCCACCGATTTCAAATACTTGAGCGTGATCGAGTCGGGTCTGGCCAATGCAGTGTCCCCTTCGGATGCCCGTGGTTTCTGGCAATTCATGAAGCCCGCTGCCGAAGAATTTGGATTGCGCGTGGACAAAGATGTGGACGAGCGCTACCACGTTGAAAAGGCCACACGCGCGGCGTGTGCTTACCTCAACAAGGCTTACGACCGATACGGGGACTGGGTGTTGGCTGCGGCCAGCTACAACATGGGCATGTCAGGCTTGTCCCGGCGAATGGACGAGCAGTCCGGGTCCACGTATTGGGACCTCTTGCTGAACGATGAAACCGCGCGTTACGTGTACCGCTTGTTCGCCACCAAGCAGGTCATGGAAAGCCCCGAGGCGCATGGCTTTGTGCTCCGTGCGGAGGATTGGTATGCACCCCTTGAAACCCGCGACACAGTGCTGGTTGACTCCGTCGATGACCTGGCTGCGTTTGCCCAAAAATTGGGGGTCAGCTACAATGCGTTGAAGACGCTCAACCCTTGGTTGCGTTCGGGCCGACTGCCCATCGCAGACGACCAGTATTACGTGCTGTGTTTGCCGTTGCGGTGAACCCGAAAGGCGACCTGCCGCACGTGCTGGACGGCATGCCCATCGCAGGTGAAGGAGGCGGTCATGGCCCTTCCCGTCGGCCCAGCGAGTGCCTCAGATACCAGGTTCAGTTTTCCAAGTGGGACGCCACTTTTGCGGGCCTCCATGAGCAGGGTCTTTGCGTCGTGCTGTGACAGCGCCGAGGCGAGCAGTTCGTTCAGCGCAGTGCGGTGGGACACACGCTTGGGATTGGTGGCAAAGCGCACATCTGAAGCCCACTCTGGGTGACCGAGCAATGTGCACAAGGCGGCAAATTGGCGGTCGTTTCCGACGGCCATGACCACCCGCTGTCCACAAGCGCAAACAAAGGACTCTCCGTAGGGCGCGATTTGGGGGTGAACAGCCCCCAAGGGCTGCGGTTCATTGCCGGCCACCAAATGTTCTGTAGCACGGTTGGCCAAGGCGCTGAGGCCAGCGGCGTCGAGCCAGACTTCGAGGTAGCTGCCGAGGCCATCCCGCTCGCGTTGCCACAACGCCAGCAGCGCGGCGGAACGCATTTGGTGTGCGGCCAGGACATCCATCAAAGCGACGGGCATGCGCACCGGCAGTCTGTCGGGTTCGCCATTCATCGCCATGAAGCCTGTTTCGGCTTGGACGACCATGTCATAGCCTGCCCTGTCGGGTTCCGAAAAGAAACCCTTGAGGTGGACATGGATGAGGTGGGGATGCTGCTTGGCGAGGGCCTGGGGTTCGAGGCCGAGCTGATCCAACCCAGCGGGCCTGAAGTTTTGCAGGAGCAAGTCCGCCGTGGCCAGCAGGTTGTGGAGTTGGTCCTGGCCTTCGCTGCTGCGGAGGTCCAGCATCTGGACTTCTTTTGGGCCGTTGGCCGCCACATAGTAAGCGCTGGGGCCCTCCCGTGACTCTCCGGCAGCCCGCCATTGCCGCGTGACGTCTCCGCCCGTTTTGGGGTTTTCTACCTTGATGACCTCCGCCCCGAGTTCTGCAAAAAAGCTGCCTGCCAGGGGACCCGCCAGTACAGACGCCAGTTCCACCACGCGAAGGCCGGTGAGCGGTCTGTCGTCTCCGAGAGGGGAAATTGAAGCGCTGTCCATGCAGACAAGTTACGCCTCTGTCAAGGCGGCTTTGTAGGTGTCGATAGCCCGTTGGCGGGCCATCTTGTGCTCGACGATAGGGGCCGTGTAGCCCGGTGTGCCCCATTCGGGCACCCAGCGCTTGACGTAGGTGCCTTTGGGATCGAACTTCTTCATCTGGCTTTCGGGGTTGAATACCCTGAAGTAAGGCGCTGCGTCGCATCCGCTTCCCGATGCCCATTGCCAGCCCCCCACATTTGAGGCAAGCTCATAATCGAGGAGTTTTTCGGCGAAATACCGCTCGCCCCAGCGCCAGTCAATCAGCAGGTGTTTGCAGAGAAAGCTGGCCACCACCATCCGCACGCGGTTGTGCATGAAGCCCGTGGCGTTCAACTCCCGCATGCCAGCATCGACAAGGGGGTAGCCCGTTTGGCCTGCGCACCAAGCTTCGAAGCCCTGCTCATCATGGCGCCAAGGGATGCGGTCATACTTGGCCCTGAATGCGTCGCTCGCACTGTGGGGGAAGTGGTGAAGGATGGCCTGATAGAATTCACGCCAGATCAACTCGGTCAGCCATTTGTCACTGTGCTGCAACCCGAAACGGGCCAATTGACGGATGGAAACAGTGCCAAACCTCAAATGCAGGCTCATGCGGGTGGTGCCCACTACAGAAGGGGTATCGCGCTTCTCGGCATAGTCGCGGACAGTATGGGGGTCCAGTGGGCGGTCAAATGCGGCCCATCCCTCGGGGTTGCCGCTCGCGACGTCAAAGCCCATGTCTTCCAAGGATGGCGCTGCTGATTCAGGGATCTCCGCCCATTGCCCGCTACCAAGCGTATCGGCCGAATCCAAGGGTGATATGGGCATGGCTTCCCGGACCTTGTGCCATTTGCGGCTGTAGGGTGTGAACACCGTGTAGGGCGTACCATCATCCTTGAGTACCGATTCGGGCGGCATGATCACATGGTCTTCGTGCAATTGGAATTCAACACCGTTTGCCCCGCACCATGCGGCCACCTCGGCATCGCGCTTGACCGGATAAGGGGCGTAATCGCGGTTGGTGTAAATGGACACGACACGCAACCCTTGCTCGCCCAGTTCTTTAATGGCAGCCTGCAGTGCCGGGAGCGGATGTCCATGTCGTACCATCAGCTCACCACCGTCTTGGCGGTACGCCGCCCGTACCTCGGTGACGTGGTGGTGGATGAAGCCCACCCTGCGGTCCAACGGCGACAGGCGCTCGAGGATGTGCCGATCAAAGCAGAAGAACCCCACGACGGGGTGCCCCGACTTGCGCGCAGCAGCCAGTCCGATGTTGTCTTCGATGCGCAGGTCCCTGCGGTGCCAGAAGATGGAAACTGTAGACATGGATTCGAAATGGGCTAAAAAGAGGCAGCCCGGGGAAATCCCCAGGCCGCCAGCAAATCAAACGTGATCATAAACACCTTACTGATCAAGGACTCCTCGACAGGAATCACCAAAAGAACACCAAGGGGGATGAGATGTTCACTGCGGTCCAAAATTTGGAAAACTGACCTTCAGAGAAGGCGGGTTTCAATGGGTCTCATTGTTGGATGGCATCCTGCAGAGCGGCCTCCAAATGCGCAAATTCAAATTCAAAGCCTTCGGACTTCAGCCGGTCAGGGGAGACATTGTGTGAAGCCAAAAGCGCTGCGGCCGCATCGCCATACACCAGCCTCAAAGCAAGTCCCGGGACAGGGGGCAGGAAGTGGGGGCGTTGCAACACCTTGGCAAGGGTCTCGCTGAAAATGCGCTGAGAAACGGCCTTGGGGGCGACGGCATTGAACGGGCCTTCCCAGTCCTGACGGTCAACAGCGGTCGCAAACAACCTGGCCAAATCTGACACGTGGATCCAGCTCTGAAATTGTCGGCCACTGGCCAAGGGCGCGCCCAGACCCAAGCGATAGATGGGCAGCAGTTTTTGAAGCACGCCACCACGTGCCGAGAGCACGAGTCCAATCCGGAAAGAGATGTGGCCTCCGCCCATAGCCCCGAATTCGGCTGTGGCGGCCTCCCAATCGGCGACGACATCGGCCAAAAATCCATGGCCAGGGTCGGCGTCTTCTGTTCGCAATTCGGGGCCAGGCGCATAGATGCCCACCGCACTTGCGGAGATGACTTTTGGGGCGATGCCTTCCGCTGTGCAGGCGGCGCGCAAGATTTGAAGTCCGCCTGTCCGGCTGTCGCGGATCCGCTGTTTGTTGGCGGCAGTCCAACGTTGCGCCACCGGTTCTCCGGCCAGGTGAATGACGTGCGTAATGCCCTCAAGCGCCCGCCGGTCGAGTTGCCCTTCGGAGGGAGACCAACCAAAGGCCTGCACCGAGATTCCCGCAATTTCTTGAACCTTTTCTGGCTTCCTGGTCAGGACATGGATGCGCCTTGAAGGGTCGGCAGCGGCGAGGAGGGGGGCCAGCGCATTGCCAACCAAACCTGTCGCGCCGGTAATCAAGATGGAAGGTGCTGGGGCCAAAACTCAGGGAGTAAAAGGTGCTGTAGCAGGAACCAATGGTACCGGTTTTGGTTCAAAGTGTAGAAGAGAATTCGTGCGACCAAAAAAGAAATGAAACAAATGAATAGTGTAAAATACTAGACGAAGGCGTATTTTTGACATACTGACCATTGTCATGCGCACTGTGCTGAATATCACCCGTGGGGTTGGATTGACCCTCATGCTGTCCTTGCTTGTACCGGGGACTGCCAGAGCGCAGGGCAAATGTGTCAGCGGAATGGTCAACGACACTTGGCCTTGCGAGAAAACCGAGTTGTTGGCCCACATCCCCAACAGTGCGACAGGCGGCATGTCGGCGAACGATGTCTGGGGATGGACGGACCCCGAGGATGGCAGGGAGTATGTCTTGCTCGGCAAGCGCGATGGCACTTGGTTTATTGAAGTCACGGAGCCTTATGACCCTAGGGTGGTGGGGAAGCTGCCGACCATTGGTCTGGCCAACAGCCTATGGCGGGACATGAAGGTGGTCAATGACTACATGGTGGTCGTCAGCGAAGTGATCAACTCTCGGCTGCAGACTTTCGACCTGACGCGGCTGCGGGATCACACTGAATTCGGTTTACCCATCACCTTCTCCACGGATACCGTCATGCTCGGGTTTTCAAAGGCGCACAACTTGGCCACAGCACCTGATGTGCCCTTGGCCTATGTGTGCGGTACCAATGGGGTGGGAGGATTGTTGGCTTTTGATTTCAGCGATCCGGTCAACCCTTTCATCGCGGGAAGCTGGGACGAGGCCTATGTGCACGATGCGCAGATCATTCGCTATGCGGGGCCAGACACCGCATTTACCGACCATCTCGTGGGGGCCTTGAGCTGCGCCGGAGACCTCAAGTTCCTCGATGTGACCGATGCTCAAGACATGGAAGTCATCACTTCCGTGGCGCACGAGCCGCACGGATACATTCACCAAGGGTGGTTCTCTCCTGATCACCGGTACTTCTTCTTGGGCGATGAGACAGATGAGACGCAGGACTTGGTGGCCAATACCCATACCTACGTTTGGGATGTTCAAGACCTCGAGAATCCGGTGTTGCTGGAATCCGTGAACCTGGGAACGCACGGGACCGACCACAATATGTACACCCGAGGAAGCTTTGTCTTTCAGAGCAATTACGCCGATGGCTTCAGGGCGCAGGAGTTCAATCCCGATGCTGTCGGCAGCGTCTTCCAACAGAAGGCCTTCTTCGACACCCAGCCAGAAGATGATGGCGTGGGATTCAACGGCAGCTGGAGCAACTATCCTTTTTTCGAATCGGGCACCATCGCCGTGAGCGACCAATCGGAAGGACTGTTCTTGTTGCGGACCAGCTTCATGCGCGCCTGGCCCGAAGTGCTGTCGGTCTGCCCTGCGGACACCATGCGGATTTTGGTGTCGCTCGATTCATGTGTGGCAGGTTCGGTTGAGGTCGTCCTGCCAGATGGGGTGAGTTGGGTTTCTCAGGACAGCTTACCCGGGCCTGGAATTTGGCCCTTGGAACTGGCTGGCTATGATTGGGTCGACATGAAAGGGCTGACGCTGCACATGTCGGGCAGTGGACTGGTCCATGCCTACCGCATTTATGTCGACGTCACAGAAGACGCCACCTATTTCCCGGACAACGATGGCGATGGCTACGGCACTTATGCTGGCGCTTTGTCGGGATGCAGCCCTGGCCCAGGGTACGCCCATGTTGGGGGGGATTGCAATGACAACAATGTCAACATTCATCCCGGGTTGCTCGACCTCTGCGACAACATAGACAACGATTGCGACCAGAGCATCGACGAGGATGGGGTGTCCATTCCGTTTTACCTCGACCTTGATGGGGATGGTGTCCCAGGCAATGTTGGGTTTTCGTCGTGCACGCCGCCACCCTCAGGGTTTCCAGAAGCTGGGGCGGATTGCAACGACCTCGATGCCACGATATATCCTGGAGCGCCGCCCACATTGGCCGGTGTCGACAACGACTGCAATGGGTATATCCTCGGGCTGGAGCAAGAGGATGGGGGGTGCCCCGGTGACCTCAATGGAGATGGCCTGGTCAACATCCAGGATTTGCTGGAGTTCCTCAACCTCTTCGGCTCCTACGGATTCCTCGAGGCCGATCTGGACTTCGACCAGCACGTTGGGGTGGCAGACCTGCTCATGATGCTCGGTCTGCTCGGCAACACCTGTTGAACCCACTTAGGCGGGTCCCTCAGGAGACGACCGCTCTTGTTTTTGATGCAGGTCTGCGTAGAGCCCTTGGATTTCCAAGAGTTCGGCATGCGTGCCACGCTCTACAATGCGCCCTTCATCGAGCACCAGGATCAAATCTGCATCCCGCACGGTGGACACCCTGTGTGATACGATGATCGCGGTCCGGCCTTCCATGATGCGGCGCAGGTTGCCGAGAATGATGGCCTCCGTCTCGGTGTCGACAGCACTCAAGCAATCGTCGAAAATCAGGATGCGCGGTTTGCGCAGAACCGCCCGAGCGATGGAGATTCTCTGCTTCTGACCGCCGCTGAGGTTGACGCCCCGCTCACCGAGCAAGGTGTCGTACCCCTCAGAGAAGCCGGTAATGTTGTCGTGGACATGCGCGTTCTTGGCTGCCTGTTCCACCTCGGCTTGTTCGGCATGATCAACTCCGAAGCGGATGTTCTCTGCAATGGTGTCCGAAAACAAGAAGACGTCCTGGGGCACGTAACCGATGGCTCCTCTGAGGCTGGGCAAGTGAAGCGACTTCAAGGGCTGACCGTCCACTTCCACGACGCCATCGGTAGGATCATAGAGGCGGGCCACGAGCTGTGCCAAGGTGGTTTTTCCGCTGCCCGTTCTGCCAATCACGGCCAGTGTTTGACCCGGTTCGAGGTCGAAACTCAAGCCGTCCAAAGCCCGGATGCCCGAATCCGGATAGGTGAGGCCAACGTCCTTGAAGGTGATCCGGCCTTGGATTTCGGAAGGGGCCTCTGCCGTGTTTGCGATGCTGGGTTCCACCTCGAGAAAGGCGTTGATGCGGGCCTGGCTGGCCGAGGCTTTTTGAACCAGCGAGGTCACCCAGCCGACTGAGGCAAACGGCCAGGTCAGCAGATTGACATAAAATACAAACTGGAAAATGTGGCCCAACTGGAGGTCGCCAGAGAAGACCCGCAGCCCGCCGACATAGATGGTCAGAATGGTGCTCAGTCCAACGAGCATCACAATGATGGGCATGAACATGGCGTCCACCTTCACGAGGTCGAGCGTCCGGAATTTGTACTCGTCGGCGGCAGATTCAAAGCGCTGAGTGGCCCGTTTTTCGCGGCGGTGCGCCGCCAGGATTCGGATGCCAGAAAAGTCTTGCTGCACCTTGGCGCTGAGCAGGCTCTGTTGGGATTGCACCGCATCGCTTTTTTGGTGGATGCGGGCGCTCACCTTGTAGACGGCGAGGCTCATCAAAGGCAATGGGGCGAGCGACCAAAGGGTGAGCACAGGGTCAATTCGGAGCATGACGCCCACCGTCAACACCATCATGGTGGCGAGGGTCATGCCATACATGACGGCCGGGCCGAGGTACATCCGGACCTTGGAGACGTCTTCCGAAATCCGGTTCATGAGGTCGCCCGTAGCGTTCTGCTTGTAGAATGCCGATGGGAGCCGCTGGTATTGGTCGTAAATCGCCTCTTTCAGGTCGTATTCAATCAGCCTGCTCATCACGATGATGGTTTGGCGTGTCATGAAAGAAAAAACCCCTTTCAAGAGATAGGCGAGCATGTAAAGCAACGCCTGCATGCCGGCAATGAAGGTGACGAACCGCACCAGCTCCTCCCGCGATTGAGGGGCGTCGAATGGCGCAGTCCCAAGGCCCGTCCACCGCGAAAGTGTGCTGAGCGTAGGCGGCGCAGCCAGGGGCGCATTGGAAAACACGTCTTCTGCGGGACGGCCGGCATCAAGCGGAGCGAGAAAAACCGTGTAAGCCGATTCGAGGAGGTTGATCCCTTCACCGATGACCACGGGAGCAAAGACCGAAAAGGCATTGGTCAGCAAGACAAACAGCATGCCCAGGGCCAGCCGGCCGCGGTACTTCCAAAAGAAGGGATTCAGTGCCGCGAGTGCGCCCATGCAGCGAAGTTAGAACTTGAAGTTCCAGGTCACCGATGGGAGGATCGGAAAGAGGCTGATTTGGTAGGCTTGGATGTCCAGCGTACCCTCTTGGATGTCCCCCTCGTTCCCGAAATAGATGAAGTAGGGGTTAAGTCGGTTGTAGACATTGTAGACGGAGAACACCCATTCTCCGTAGCGTTTCTTGCCTTTCTTGGGCCGCGGGGTGTGGGTGGCGCCGACGTCTGCACGGTGATAGGCCGGCATTCTAAATCCATTGCGCGCGCCGTATACATCGAGGAGGTTGCCGTCCACGAAATACCGCTGTGAGGGCACAGTGATCGCGCTTCCGGTGCCATAGATGAAGGTGCCGCCCAGCTTCCAGCGGTCGTTCAGGGTCCACTCCAGAATGGCGCTCAGGTCGTGGCGCCGGTCATAGCGGGCAGGGAAAGGGTCGCCGTTGTTGAGGTCTTCGAAGAGACGGTCCGTCTTACTCCAGGTGTAGCCCAGCCATCCGGTCCACACGCCGCGGCGCCGTTTGACAAAAAGCTCCATGCCATAGCTCGTGCCCGATCCGAAGACCAGGTTGTTGTCCACGTTGTTGCGGATGTTGTCGTCAGGTTGGCTTCCTTCCGCATAGGCCACCAGGTTGGACAACCATTTGTGGTACACCTCTACCGAGGCTTCGATGTTGCGGTCTGCTCCGAAATCGCGGAACCATCCTGCCGAAACTTGGGTCCCCTCTTGGGGCGCCACTACGTCCGAGCTCGGCAGCCAGATGTCACCAGGGAGCGAGGTGGGCGAAAGAGAGGCAAGGTGGATGTACTGCAGATTGCGGCCAACACCCGCTTTGAATGAACTGCGTGGCCCCGTCTTCAGGCGCATCGACAACCGGGGTTCCAGTCCGCCGTGGCGGGAGACAATGTCGCCCTTGTTGTAGCGGATTTCTCCCGCTTCAGATGCGGCGCTCAAAGGGTCGGTATCAGCGTTGGGGACATAGCGGGTGAAGGGGCCCGTTTGAATGAAGTTGCTGAAGCGGATGCCGCCTTGAATACGCAGGGCATCCGTGATGTCAAACTCGTCTTCTAGGTAAACCGCCAATTCGTGACTCCGCGTCTTAACGGCCTCTCCGAGATCGAAGTCCACCCCATTTGAGGTGGCGTAGAATTCCGTGGGCAGGAAGGTGTGGTAGGTGTACTCAATCCCCGAGCGCACCGTGTGCCGCGGGTTGGGGTAGAAGGTCAATCGGCTCTTGATCCCTCGGTCGTCGATGCCGCTGCGGAAGCCAAAAGTGAAGCTGTCTTGCTGGGCTTCGAAGGCGAATTCATAGTCGCTGTAGGTCGCTGTCGTCGTGATGAAGGCGCGGTCATTGATCAGGTGGTTCCAACGCCCCGTGATGGTTGCGTTGCCCCAGGGGATGCGGCTTCCGAAATCGGCGCTCTTGGACTTGAAGTCAAAAACGTCGCGCCCGAAATATCCGCTCAGGTAAAATTGGTCCCGGCGTGACGCCCGCCAATTGACCTTGGCATTGAGGTCATAGAAATAGTAACCCGATCCCGCGAAGGCGCTTTCCGGGTTGACAAAGGGACGGGTCAATACGTCGATGTAGGTCCGCCGTCCGCTGATGATATAGCTGAGGGTATCTTCTTTGATGGGCCCTTCCAATGTCAGCCGTGAACTGATGAGCCCCAGTCCGCCGCTCAAGGTGGTGTTCCGGGCATTGCCTTCTTTGAGGCCAATGTCCAATACCGAGGAGACCCGCCCCCCGAAACGGGCGGGCATGGTGCCTTTGGTGACTTCGATGTCTTTCACGGCATCCGGATTGAACACACTGAAGAACCCGAAGAGATGAGAGGCGTTGTAGACGATGGCGTCATCCACAAGTACGAGGTTCTGATCCGGCCCTCCGCCGCGCACATAGAACCCGCTGTTGCCCTCCCCAGCACTTTGGATGCCCGGCAAAAACTGAATGACCTTGAGGACATCGACTTCACCGAGCAAGGCGGGCAGCGATTTGATGGTCTCGACACCCACCGCGGCCTTGCCCATGTCGGTGCTTTCGGTGTTGGAAGACCGGTCAGCTTCCACTTCGGCCGCCGCGACCGCGACAACAGAAGGAGAGAGCTCCACGTCCAGCGTGGTGTTTTCGGTCAATTCCACCCCCTTTTTGAAGGCCGTGTATCCGATAAAGGACCACGTCAAATCATACCGTCCCTGAGGCAGGGAGAGGCTGTAGAAGCCATAAATGTTGGTCGCTGTACCGGTGGTGGTGCCGTCCACCGTGACGGTCGCCCCGAGGATGTACTCCCCCGTGGTTTGGTCTACCACCCTGCCGCTCAGGGTGGTGGATTGCGAATAAGTGGCCAGAGAGGCGGTCAGGAACAGCAGGGACAGGGCCCAGCGAAGCGGAAATGGTAGCGTATGCATGCCGAAGGTCGAAGTTAGAACCGCGAAAGGGCGCTGAGGTTTAACTTTTGCCACATCCTTTTGGGAGTGACATGAGCATCCATTTTTTGATACCGTCGAATCGGCCTTGTTTGAGCGGTTGGAGTGCCTTGTGCAGCGCTGCTTTTGTCTTTGTGATGGCTTCCTGTGGGAGGGGGGTGTCCCTCGACGCTCCCGTTTTGCTGACCTACAATGCGTCGGATGGGGTGCGGTCCTTGGATCCGGGCAAAGCCACAGACCTTGAGTCCATGTGGGTCGTTGATCAACTCTACGAAGGTCTGCTTGAATTTGACGAAGCGCTTCAACTTCAGCCGGCCTTGGCGGAGGCGTGGAAGGTGTCAGAGGATGGCTTGACCTATGCATTCAGGTTGCGCACTGGAGCTTCGTTTCACAACGGCGCCCCGGTGAGCGCAGCCGACGTCGCCTTGAGTTTTGAGCGCCTGCGCGACGGGACGGCTGCACTGTCCGGCCGATGGGTACTGGCCGATTTGAAAGCGGATGGAGTAGAGGTCATCCGTCCGGATAGCTTTCATCTGGTCCTGTCCCGGCCGCAGCCCGTCTTCCCTGGATTGTTGGCCACCCCGCACGCGAGCATTCTGTATCGGGGAGGGCGCGAGGGCAGGCCTGACGTGGAAGACCTCGGCAGTGGGCCGTTTACCCTTCGAGGATGGTTGCCGGAAACGGCGATGGTCTTGCACCGGTTTGACGGTTACTGGATGTCCGATGATACCGGCACCCCCTTGCCGTACATCGATGGAGTGCGGGTTGAATTCAACCGCGAAGCCGGTGCCGAATTCTTGGGGTTCAAGCAAGGCAAATACGCTTTTGTCTCCGCCCTTGATCCAGAATGGGCGCAAGCATTGCGCGATGACCAAGGAGGCTGGAAGCCTGATTGGGAAGGCAAATTCGAGGTTCACGAAGTGCCCTACCTCAAGACGGACTACATCGGATTCTTGGTGGACTCGGCGGCCTTGGCCGAGGCAGGGTTTCCTCACCTGGGTGCCGAGCTCCGCAAGGCGATGAGCATGGCGTTGGACCGCAGCACCCTCGTGCGCGAATTGAGGGCGGGCGAAGCCGTTCCCGCAGCGGGTTTTGTCCCACCAGGCATGCCGGGGTTTGGGCCTGAAGAGCGCATGTTGGACCCTCACCTTGAATGGAGGCCCCTTCGCGTGGACAGCATGCTCGCCAGCCGCGGCATTGGATCCGAACCACCGTTGCGCCGTCTCCGGGCCGGTGTGATCGGAACGAAGCCCGAAATGGCGGACCTGGCCGCAGCACTGCAGCACATCTGGGCATCCCATGGCATCGATGTGGACATCGACATCGCCCCGAGCGGAATCGATGCGGACCGGGTGGCGCGCAGTCAGGTCCCGCTGTTCAGAAAGTCCTGGCTGGCCGACTACCCGGATGCGGAGAATTTCCTCGGTCTTTTTGACCGTGACCGATGGTGCCCCAACGGCCCCAATTACACGCACTTTGCCGACAGTGCGGTGACCGCGATGTTGGCCGCCGCTGCCAACATGGTGCCTGGGAGGGAAAGGGAGGCCCTGATGCGCGAGACGGAGCGCGCAGTGCTGGCTGAGATGCCCGTCATTCCGCTTTGGCACGACCAGGTGGTGCACTTGGTGTCCACCCAATGGAAGGGCTGGCGTGTGAGTCCCACCAACCGGCTGGACCTGCGTCGCGTTCGGCCGGCCCACAGAGACCAGCCCTAACTTGTCGTCCCATGCTGAAGATTGATACCCATACGCACATCATGCCCAAGCAGCTCCCCGATTGGAGTTCCAAACTGGGTTATGGGTCCTTCATTCACCTGGAGCATCACAGAGAAGGCGCCGCCCGCATGATGCAAGGTGACCGGTTTTTCAGGGAGGTCATGGCCAACTGTTGGGACCCCGAAATCAGGATTGAGGAGTACGCCAAGTCCGGTGTGCAGGTGCAGGTGGTGTGCACCATTCCTGTGTTGTTTGCGTATTGGGCCAAACCTCAGGATACCGCGGACATCGCGCGGTTCCTCAACGATGACTTGTTGCGGACGATACAGGACCATCCCCAACACTATGTGGGGCTGGCCACCTTGCCGATGCAGGATGTGGACTTGAGCATTCAAGAACTTGAGCGCTGCGCAGCCCTTGGTTTTTCGGGCATTCAAATTGGCTCCAACATCAATGGCTACAACCTCTCCGAACCGCGGTTCAATCCGCTTTGGGAGGCTTGTGAACGGCTGGGCATGGCGGTCATGATCCACCCATGGGACATGATGGGCAAGGAAATGATGACCAAGTATTGGTTGCCCTGGCTGGTGGGCATGCCTGCCGAAACGTCTCGGGCGGCTTGCTCGATGGTGTTTGCCGGTGTGTTTGACCGTTACCCGTCGCTGCGTGTGATGTTCTCGCATGCCTCTGGGGCTTTTTTGGCCACGCTTGGTCGGATTGAACACGGTTGGCGTTGCCGTCCTGACCTCGTCGCGGTGGACAACCCCAACAACCCCCGAAGCTACCTGGGCAAGTTCTGGGTGGACAGCATCACCCACGATGCCCGCTTGATGGATTATGTTCTCGATCTCCAAGGGGCAGACCGCATCGTCATGGGCTCCGATTATCCTTTTCCCCTCGGAGACTTGGAGTTTGGCCGGTACATCGAGACGGACATGAGCCTGACTGACGCCCAGCACCGCGCCATTTTTCACGGGGCTGCACTCGAGTGGTTGGGGCTGGACAAGGCGAGGTTCGAATAACGTCAAACGGCCCCGCCAAGTCCACGGGACTGAGAAAGCAACCTCAAGTCATTTTCCAGCGTTTCAACAAAGAATGGCGTCATCAGAAGAGTTGAAACTGCTCATCGAGGAGTGCAAGGCACAAAAAGCCGGTGCGCAACGCCAGATGTATGCCCGTTTCAGTGGCCAACTCTTTGCCACAGCCCTGCGTCATACCAACAGCAGGGAGGATGCTGAGGATGTCCTACAAGACAGCTTCGTCAAGATCTTCAAGCACATCAAGAGCTACCGACAGGATTTCTCGTTCGAGGGTTGGATGCGGCGGATTGTGGTCAATACGGCCATCACCCACTACCGCAAGCACCTCAAGCACCAGCACCACCAAGACATTGCGGAAATCCCGGCGACCCCCAGGGACCTGGAAAACCAATCGGATCCAGAATTCACCGCCGATGAGCTTGAGTTGGCCATCGCTCAGTTGCCCTTGGGCTATCGCACCGTCTTCTGTATGTATGTCATTGAAGGGTACAAGCACCATGAAATTGCCGAGCAATTGAGCATCGACGTGAACACCTCCAAGAGCCAATTGAGCCGGGCGAGAAAATATTTACAGCGTGTGCTTGCAACCCTTTCGGCCCGAGCGCAGTCTACAACAAGCAACGCCTCCGGAAACGCAGGTTTCGCATCATGAAGGAAAACGACTTCGATATGACCCAGACAGACGCCGATTTCGACGCGCGTTGTCACGCCCTGTTGGCAGAGAAAGAGGTGGCCGCGCCACCTCCTGGCGACGGCCTGTTTGCCCAACCTTTCCCTGCGTGGAAACGCTGGGGGATGGCAGGTGGGGCCGCGCTATTGCTGGCAACGGGAGCGGCCTTGATGCGCAACAGTGGAGAGGAAGCAGCTTCCGCCTACGACGGGCTTGATGCCTCGGAAACCATGGAGTTGCGCGAAGTATTGGAGGTTTCTGATGCTGCACCTTCCAATTTGCCCGTCACAGAAAACGAGGTGACATTGGAAGAGGCCGCCATGCCGACACCTGAAATTGTGGAGGCACCTGAGGTCGCCACCTCCGAGGCTGCGCCAAATGTGGTGCGCGAAGCACCAGTGGCTGCCACAGCTTCCGAGGAGCCTGCTTTGACGCAAGGACGCCCAAACATTGAAGCTGTTGCTGTAGAAGAGGTTCAGATTGGACGGCCAAGTCCCACGTCGGATGCAGCGTCTACGTCCACCGAGCCTCCAGCAGTTACCGCCCCTGTGGTCGTACCGGCTGCATCGGGCGCTCAGCCTGGTGCGGAGAAGTCCGAAGAAGAGGCCGTTCCTGCCGATCCGAAGCCCCGATTGACCCTGCCGCTCACCCTGCCGTCAGGCGGTGGGCAACACTGATGCGGTGATCAAGCCGCTGCGATTCACAATCACGGAGAGGGCAGGGTGGGTCCTGTCCACCTTCTTTCCCAACTTCGCGTGAATGAGTGGGGTTGAGTTTTTGTTGCTGGCGGTGGTCAATTTGGGCTGGAATGCCCCTCAGTTGTCCTTGTCGCAAGACACCATCACCATCGACGGGGTGCCATTGGAGCTCAACTTGGCGTTGAGCAAAGAGGAAGTTGGCGTTCCCGATGTGGATGCACCTTCCAAATCAAAGAGCAAAACACGCACGTGGCGGGGCGAATTCCCCGATGTCCTGGTGGGGTTCACCGGCGGCGTGGGCGGGCAGTTGGCGAGTCCTGTGGGCCTTGGTCTCGGCCGTTTTATGGGCCGTGGCTCTGATGCCTGCGGGGCCTTGTCTGTGGCCATGGAGTGGCGGGGTCAGGGGCCCTTCGTGCGCTTGGGCTTTGAGGCCAAGCGTTGGACGGAACAGGCCTACGCGGCGAGCGCATTAAACGACAGCATCTACGGCTTGGGCGCAGATGGGATGGGCGGTTTGGAGCAGCGCATCAGGTTTACGTATCCCGATTTGGGCATCGAGTTGGACACCCTCCCGATGCCGGTTTCAGCAATCCCGGTGCAGTCACTGGGTTTTGCCTTGAGCTTGGGCGGTACGTCAGACGCTCACAGAAGGTCACGGCGTCCAGGTCCACGTTGGTGGTTGGGCGCAAAGGGACAATGGGTGCGCTCAGCCCGCACCGAACAACAAATCAACCGCGTACCCGAGGGCGCATTGCCTTCACCGGCAAACGTGTTGGGGACAGACCGCAACGATTGGGAATCCACCCAGTATTGGGCGGTGGGCCTGCACGGCGGATTGGCAGTGCCTGTGGGCAGAAGGGGCTGGGAATGCCTCTTGATCGGCGACTGGTCTGGGGGCAGTGCACCCCGATGGGCGGCATCTGTTGGGTTGCAGAAACGCTGGGGAAACCGGTGAGTTCACACCTGTTGACACCTTTTGGGAACTCCTCAAACAACATTCTTGGCCTCGGATGCGTCTATTCTATGCAGGCTCAAGCGACCTGCAGACACAGCGAAGATTTGGTTCAAGTTGTTTTGGTTAAGGTGAAGGAGCTCCGAACGCGGGGCTCCTTCTCGTTTATAGTGGACGCAATTGGTTAATTTGCAAACATGAAGGGACCGCAACAATACATCAAAGGCTGCATTTGCGGTTTGGCTTGGTCACTGTTGTTGTGGGGTGGGGTTCAATCAGAGGTGCATGCCCAGCTGGTGAATCCTGGGTTTGAAGTGTCGAGCAACCTACCGTCTGCGCCAGGCATGTGGCACTTGCTCCCAGGTTGGAACAATGCGCTGAGTGGCCTTTCCTCTCCCGATTTCTTTCACATCAATGGGACATTGGGCGGCGATTTGCCGGAAACCCCTGTGGCCATGGTGCACCCATACGAAGGTGGGGGTGTGGCAGGGTTGGCCGTCATCAAAAGGAATGGCGCTGGCCAACCTTTGTCTCGGGAGTACCTGGTTCAGGAATTTGAAGCGCCACTTGTCGTCGGACAGCATTATCGGCTGAGTTTTCATTTCACCAACGGAGAGCGGATTCCCACATCCTTGTCTGGATTGTCAGTGAATGGAGTGGGCATCGCCCTCAGTCCGGAGCAACCCACCCAATTCGGCGATGGCGTTTTGGACCTCCCCCCTGTATTTTCATTTCCCTATGCCCGATATGAAGAGGGGTGGAGCCAAGTCACGCTCACTTTTCTCGCGGATGCACCCCACCGCTTCCTGACGATCGGGGTCTTCCTCCCAGATGATGCCCTCGAAGCTGAGGTCAGTTCCGGGACGAACCCGACCATGGCGTATTACTACTTCGACGCGTTTGAGCTCGAGCCGGTTCCACCGCCTGGTGACCCGAGTCCGATGCCAGAAGATGAGGTCAAGGCACCCTCGATACAAGACGACGCTGAGGATGCGGGGTTTGGCATGTTTGTGCCCAATGCTTTTTCGCCCAATGGAGATGGTTTGAACGACCTGTTTGAGCCCAAAGTAGGCGACGTATTGCCGGTTTCCTTTCAGATTTTCTCGCGGTGGGGCACCCTGATTGCTGAGCTCGATCCGGGCCGGCCCCAATGGGATGGCAAGGACCAAAATGGTCAGGTGCTTGAGCCCGGAGTCTACATCTGGTCTCTCCAATGGCCGAGGAGCACGCCGAAGTCTTCGCGAAACCAGCAGGGGCCCGTCATGCTCCTGAACTGAGGCTCCACAGTCAGCGGATGGACAAGAGATTGGAAGTGGGGGCATCCATGCGTCATTTTGCCTTGATGGACAGCCTTTCGGAGCGGCACCTTGCCCGCGTCTGGTGGGAGGGAAGGTTGCCTGAATCCGGCCCGAGTTGGTCGTGGCCCCATCGGCCGGACATGTCGCAGATCGACGCGCAGAACACATCCTTGGATGACCGTGAGCACCAGGGCGCACTGCTGTTGGAGCGGCTGAGCAGGCAGTATGCCGATGCTGGCGTGCCGGTTCCGGCGGTTCTCGAGAAGCTGGGGGCTCCGGAAGCCCGCACGGTGACCACAGGCCACCAATTGTGCATCGCCGGAGGTCCGGCTTTTACTTTTTACAAGATCCAAACGGCCATCACACTCGCCCGTCATTTGGAGTCACGGTGGGGCACCCCTGTGGTTCCTGTTTTCTGGCTGGCGTCTGAGGACCACGATTTCGAAGAGGTGAGCGCCTTATGGAGCGGCCAGTCTTGGCAGACATGGCATCCCGCCGGCCCCATCGGAGGTGCTGTGGGCCGGATGTCGACTGCAGGACTGTCCGAAGTGCTGCATGGCTGGGCCGAGACAGCGGATGTGGCCGAAGAGACCTTAAAAGGCCTCACGGCCGATGCGGACGGTAACCTGTCACAGGCCATGCGCCGCTGGGTCCATCGGATGTTTGGCCCCGATCAACTCGTGGTGCTGGACGGTGATGATGCCGCGTTCAAAACGGTGTTCAGCAACATCATGCAGCGTGAGGTGTCCGAAAGCCTTGTTCATACAGCTGTTTCAAACTGCAATGCAGCACTGGCCGATGCGGGTTTCACGCCGCAGGTACATGTGCGTGCCTGTAACCTATTTCACCTCGACGAAGGGCAGCGCCGCCGCATCGAAGCCGATGGCAAGGGCGGATGGCATGCTGAGAACGGTGCGCAGTGGCCCAGCACTGAAGCGCTTTGTGCAGATGTGGCCGCTCAGCCTGAGAAGTTCTCGCCCAATGCGCTGCTTCGGCCGGTGTATCAGTCGGTGTTGCTTCCAGATGTGGCCATGGTGGGGGGGCTTGCGGAAATCGCATACGGGATGCAGTTGCCCGATGTCTATCATCGGTTGGGGGTGAGGCAGCCTGTTCTCGTGCCACGTGACGGCGCTGTGGTGTTGCCCAAGCGACAGGTGAAGCTGATGGAGAAAGCGGGTTTGCGTGACGAAATGGTGCTGCAGCCCATGCGGGAATGGACAAAGGCCTTGGTGAGCCAGGCTGAATTGCCCGATTCCAGTGCGTGGCGGAAATCGATCATGACACAAGCCAAGGCGTCCCAAGCCGAAATGGGACAGCTCGATCGCTCGCTGGAAGGCAGCGTTCAGGCTGCTGCAGCCAAAATGGAAAACCTACTGGACCGCTTAGATCAGCAAGTGGTCAGGGCTTTCAAGCGAAAAGAAGAAGAGTCCGTGACGCGTTTGGAAAAAGTGGACCATTGGGTGCGGCCGGAAGGGAAGCCCCAAGAGCGCGTCTGCAACATCTTTCAACTCGCCGGTGCATGGGACGTACAGTCGGCTGGGGCTGCTGCGCCGTTAGAAGAAATCGTGGGGGATGCTTTCGAGCAAGGGCATAAGTCTTTGGATTGGTGTCCTTTGCTGCATGTGATTCGCGCCGTTGATCCGTAAATTTGCACGGATAGTGGAGAGGTAATGGTCCTTTCTCTGGCTTTCGCCAAACACAAGAAACGACCATGGATACCCCCCAAGACCACAATCTCCAAGACGTCCGTGACGCCGAAGGCCGCGCCGCATCACCGCAGCTTCCCGAGCACGTCAAAAACTTCCTCATCGACATTGATGGCACCATCACCGAAGATGTGCCCAATGAAGAGCCCGAGCGCATGGCCACTTGCGCGCCGTTTCCCGATGCGTTGAAGACCTTGAACGGTTGGTACGACGAGGGGCACATCATCACTTTTTTTACCAGCCGCACTGAAGACCACCGCGAAGTCACGGTGAAGTGGTTGGACCAGCACGGTTTCAAGTACCACGGGTTGCTGATGGGCAAGCCGCGTGGCGGCAATTACCATTGGATTGACAACCATGTGGTGCGCGCCACGCGCTATGTAGACCGGTTTACACAACTCGTCAAGACCACCCGGGAGATCGAGGTGTTCAAAGGCAACGAGTCCGAGTGAGGAATTTTTTAGGACCGTTGGTCCAAAAACCGCTGCAGGATAATGGCGGCGGCCACCTTGTCGAGGTTGCCTTTTTCTCGCCGCTTTGATTTTTTCATGCCCCCCATGACGAGTGCAGCGGAGGCCTCTCGGCTGCTGTAATCTTCGTCGACGAGGTGGAGGGGCAAGTCGGGGTATCGCTTGCGCAGTGCAGCGGCGAAGGCTTCAATGTGCGATGAGCTGTGGGTGGCATCACCCGAAATCAATCCGGGCTGTCCCAATACCAGGCCAGCGCATGGCTCGGCCGTTGTGAGGCGGTCGACCACTTGGGGCCACTCCGCTGGACTGCAGGTGCTTTCCGGGGCTGCAATCATGGCACCACTGTCGGTGACGGCGATGCCGATGCGCCGGGTACCAAAGTCAAATGCGATGAAGCGTGCCACGGTGCGAAGGTACCTTGGCGACCGGGTATCTTCGTGGCATGGAACAAGCGAAGGAAGCCGACGGCGCCGTCACGGCAAACTGGGCTGAGGTGAGAAACACCGTAGAGGCCGCATGGGACGACAGGTCCTTGTGCAGCCATCAAGAAACCCAAGATGCGGTCGGGTCCGTCATTGCGGCGCTCGACGCCGGGACATTGCGTTGTGCGGCCCCGAGCGGCGATGGTTGGCAGGTCAATGAGTGGGTCAAGAAGGCCGTGGTGCTCTATTTCCCCATGCGCAAGATGGAGGTCCAAGAAGTGGGCCCTTTTCAGTTCCACGATAAGATGGCCCTCAAGCGCAACCACGCTGAAGCGGGCGTGCGCGTGGTGCCACATGCCATTGCACGGTATGGGGCGTTCCTAGGCAAGGGGGTGGTCATGATGCCGAGCTATGTCAACATCGGCGCCTATGTGGGGTCAGGTACCATGGTGGATACTTGGGCGACCGTGGGCTCGTGTGCCCAAATTGGCGCCGATGTGCACCTCAGTGGTGGCGTCGGCATTGGTGGTGTTT
>JADHLY010000046.1 GCA_016780385.1 Flavobacteriales bacterium | reverse complement strand
CACGCCCTACATCGCCACCATCCGGAACCATGCGCCCACGGCCATGATTGCCATGCGCAGTCACAATCACGAATACCAAATCTGGGAACAGCGTTGGAAGGCTGCCAGGAATCCCATCTACCGATTGATACTGCGCCACCTCAGCCGCACTTTGGAGCGTTATGAGAAAAGTGTAATGCTCGATTTGGACGCCATCGTTGCCATCAGCTCAGCGGAAGGAATGGGCTATCGAAATTGGGGCTTCCAAGGCCCCATACACGTGGCGGGCTTTGGACTGCCACTCGAAGAAGACCCATCCCCTCCAAATCACATTGCGCCCTCCTCGAACCGAGGAGTTCGCCTTTTCCACCTTGGCGCCATGGACTGGGCCCCCAACCGCGAAGGAGTGGATTGGTTCATCCGCGAATCCTGGCCCGCCTTGCGCGCGGCCCATCCCAACACGGAATTCCACATCGGTGGCAGGGGGTTGGACCCCGGCGATTGGGCAGATGTTCCGGGTGTCGTAAACCACGGCGAAGTGGAAGATGCACGTGCCTTTGGAATGCAATTTGACATGCTGGTCGTGCCGTTGCTCCGGGGAGCGGGAATCAGGGTCAAAATTGTGGAATCCTTGAGTCGCGGGATTCCTGTCGCTGCCACTGACATTGCCCTTCGCGGCTTGGAGCTTTTGGACCCCAACTGCGTCATCCAATCACCTCCCGATGGATTGGCACAAAAAATCGCACAGACCTTGCATCATCCTGAATCACTGAAGGGTTTGAGCCTCGCCGGATGGAACGCGGCACGCGAAGGCTTCAACTCGAATCGAATCGGTGCTGAACTTCTCCAGTTCTATGGCAAGCATATCCGCTAATGGGGTGAAGCCGAAACTCGCCGTGCTCACCCCACGGTTTCCCCTGCCCCTCGACAAAGGGGACCGGCTGCGTATCCACCATCAATTGGAAGTGCTGCACCAACATTTCGCCATCGACCTCCATTGTCTGAGTTTCCGATCTGTTGGCCAGCAGGAGCTCGCGCACATTCAGAAGCGCTGTGATTCCGTTACGGTCCACAGACTGAGCCTGTTCAAGGCTGCGGTTCGAATGTTGTGGTCCCCCTTCTCGAGGAGGCCCTTTCAGGTTTTGCTCTTTACGGAAAGGCGACTCGTCAAGCGCATCCGGGCGCGCATCATGCAGAGAAATCCCGATGTCTTGTTTGCACAGATGGTCCGAACAGCAGAGTACGTAAAGGACCTGGATGCTGTGCCCCATGTACTCGATATCATGGACACCCTCCATGCAGGGGCTGAGAGGGAAGCAGAACGGGCTCCCCGGTGGAAGCGTCCGTTGTTGGTCGAAGAAGGCCGGAGGCTTCTGCGATATGAGCATCGCATGCCCCAATATTTCGATGCTTGCACCATCATTTCAGAGCAGGATCGAGAACTGCTTCCCCACCCTGACAAGTCGGGTGTACACGTCGTCCCCAACGGAGTGGACACCGCCTTCTTCAACCCCGGAAGAAAAGTCGAACCTCTTCCCACCAACGGGCCCGCTTATGACGTGGCATTTTGCGGAAACCTCGGATATGCTCCCAATGTCGTGGCCGCCCGATTTCTCGCCAACGAAGTGGCGCCCGCCTTCCACTCGCTTTATCGGAGGCCTCTCCGCGTGCTGATTTGTGGCGCGCAACCCGCCCCAGCTGTCAAAGCCCTAGCTACAGATTCGATCGATGTGGTGGCCAATATCGAGGACATTCGATCTGCCTATCTCGCGGCGCCCATTTTCATAGCGCCCATGTTGGTCAATACAGGACTGCAGAACAAACTCCTGGAGGCCATGTCACTGGAGCGCGCTTGTTTGACGACCCCCAGGGCATTGGCTGCCTTGGGTTGTGATGTCGGCGATGCCGTTGCAACGGCCGAGGATGCCGCCTCCTTCGCAAAGGAAATCAAGGCCCTGCTGGATGACCCTGCGCGCCGCCGCAACATGGGGAAAACAGGATCTGACATCATCCAGGACCGTTTTACTTGGAAAGCCGCGACGGTAACCTTGGTTGCACTTCTCCATTCCTTTGTCCAAGCTTGACGCAGAGAGAAGGCCCAAATGCTATTTTTGGAACATGACGAAGGCGATTCCCGTTTTGGATGTGTCGGGTTTTCTATCCGGAGAAAAGGTGGCCCAAGAAGAATTCCCGCGAATGCTGAGGGAGGCTTTCGAGACCTATGGTTTTGTGACCTTAGAAGGGCACGGACTCAACGATGAAGGAATCAGGAGCACCTATGAAGAGGCCAAGCGGTTCTTCGGGCTTCCCGAAGAGATAAAGAGGGCCACGAGCATTTCCGGTGTTGGCGGGAATTTCGGCTACACACCATTCGGTCAGGAGCACGCAAAAGACGATGCCCGCGCAGACCTGAAGGAATTCTATCATTTCGCACAAACAGGATACGAGCAGCCCGTGTCCAAAGAGGTGCCTGGGTTCATCGCATCGGGCAGAACCCTCTATGGGGAGCTCGAGACGCTGGCCGCCCGGTTGCTCGAAGCGGTTGCCATTTCTCTCGGCCTGGATTCGGGCTATTTCTCAGGATTCGTTCAAGGTGGCAACAGCATCCTTCGCGTCCTGCATTACCCCCCCGCCCCGGATGCTCCCGCGGATGCACCCCGCGCTGGTAGCCACGAGGACATCAACCTCATCACTTTGCTGGTCGGAAGCTCCGCCGATGGATTGGAGGTCCTGGATCGGGATGGTGATTGGATCCCCGTGATGGCCCATGCGCAGAACCTCACCGTCAACGTGGGCGATATGCTGCAAAACCTGACCGGAGGTGTCCTCCGTTCTACGACGCATCGGGTTGTGCTGCCTCCCGGAGAACAACGCAACCAGTCCCGATACAGCCTTCCCTTCTTCCTGCATCCTGTGGGGCCCATGCCGCTCGACCCAATCATGGGAGACAGTGACACCTATCCGAAATGGACAGCGGCGGAATTTCTCAATCACCGGTTGACAGAGATCGGACTGAAATGACCCTTCATTCTTTTGACCCCTGGCCATGGTTCGTTACCGGCCCCGTCATCTCCATCGTGATGGTGACGCTTCTCCTCATTGGAAAGCGATTTGGCCTAAGCTCCAACTTGCGCACCCTCTGTTCGGTAGCCGGTGCAGGGAAATTTGCGGAGTATTTCCGATTTGATTGGAGGAGCCAAACCTGGAATCTGGTATTCGTGGCAGGAACCATAGCGGGTGGTGCCATTGCCAAAGGACTCATGCTCAAACCGGAAGGAGTCGCTTTGAATCCCGAAACAGCAAATGCCCTCAAGGCCATGGGCATTGAAGATGCCGGGACAGCTTATGCACCTTCCCTGTTGTTCGGCGCCGATGCGTGGAACCATCCCTTGTCCCTGCTGCTGTTGGTTGTGGGAGGTGTACTGGTGGGATTTGGTACCCGGTGGGCCAATGGGTGCACAAGCGGTCATGCCATCAGCGGATTGAGCTCCCTGCAATGGCCGAGTCTCATCGCCGTCGTCGGCTTTTTTACCGGCGGTTTGTTTGTTTCCTCTTTCATCCTACCCACCCTACTTCCCCTTTTGTGATAGTTCGCCTGTTTTTGATTGGATTGATTTTCGGCATCACCCTCACGATGGGAGAAGTGATCAGTTGGTTCCGGATTCAGGAGATGTTTCGTTTTGATTCCTTCCACATGTATGGCGTCATAGGCGGTGCCGTCTTCGGCGGTGTGCTCTTCAACCTCGCTGCAAGGCGTTTCAATTGGGTCGCCTTGCAGGGCAAGCCCCTCGATATTTACAATTACGAGTTTGGCTGGAAGAGGTATTTGTTGGGGGGTACTGTATTCGGAATGGGTTGGGCCCTTACAGGGGCTTGTCCTGGGCCGCTGTTCATATCCATTGGAGCGGGCTTCTATCCGATTCTTTTGGCGATAATGGGTGCCTTGTTGGGTACGTTCCTCTACGGCATGGCCCAACGCCACTTGCCCCATTGAGCAGTAGGGTTTCTTAAGAATGTTCGGGGCAACAGCCCTGCCATCGCGCTGTTAATTGGGAGAACAATTCCTTCTGAATGACGCGCCACAAACTGCAATTTGTTGTCCTAGGTTTTCTGTCCGCGATGTTGGGCGGATTCGTCGCTGTTTACTGGTCCCACAATCGGACGCCCCTTTCCATGGGCGAGATTTCCATGCGCAATGTTGTCTCAGCGCCAGTCATGGGGGGTGCTGCCGCCCCCTCCCCTTTGCCATCCGGCACATTGACTCTGCCTGCCTCTGTCCCTGATTTCCGAAGGGCTGCGCACCGTGCGTTGGACGCGGTCGTTCACGTGCGGACTGCGCAACGCGTGACTTACGGCAACGGATGGTATGATTGGTCGGGGTTCTTTCAACCAAGAGGAGGAAGTGCCCAATACCAAACCGGATCCGGAAGCGGTGTCATACTTGATGGCCGCGGTTACATCGTCACCAATCACCACGTCATCGAAGGAGCCGACGTAATCGAGGTGGGTCTCCATGACAATCGTTCATTGAAGGCAGAGCTCATCGGATCAGACCCCACCACAGACATTGCAGTACTGAAGGTAGAGGCAGAAGGCCTGAAGACTTTGGAATGGGGAGACAGTGATGAAGTCATGGTAGGCGATTGGGTGCTGGCCGTCGGCAACCCTTTTGACCTTACCAATACGGTCACAGCGGGCATCGTTTCTGCAAAAGCCAGGGACATCCAACTGCTTCGCCCGGATTTTGATCGCTCCCTCTTTCCCATTGAAAGTTTCATCCAGACGGATGCAGCAGTGAACCCGGGCAACAGCGGTGGGGCATTGGTGGACGTCCAGGGACGCATGGTCGGCATCAATACCGCCATCGCTTCCAAGACGGGCAGTTATGCTGGATATGCCTTTGCTGTGCCTGCCAATTTGGCCCGCAAAGTTGCCCTCGACCTCATGGAATTCGGGGCTGTGCAGCGGGCCTATCTCGGCGTGGGAATCAGGCCAGTGGATGAGTCCATTGCAGACCGCCTGTCTCTGCCTTCGGTATCCGGTGTGCTCGTATCGAGCGTCTCCGAAAACAGTGGCGCCCAAATGGCGGGTATGGAGCCGGGTGATGTCATTTTATCCGTTGGAGGTACGTCCACTGGGACCGTGCCCTTGTTGCTGGAGAGGGTGAACCGTTACCGTCCAGGGCAGAAAACCCTGGTAGAAGTTTGGAGGGATGGAAGCACCCTCAGCTTCGAGGTCCAGTTGGGCACAAGGAACGGCGTGGCTTCAGAAGGCGCCCCCAATTCGAATGCAATGAATGATGAAATGGGGGACAGCAGAAGCGAGGAAAATTGGGCATCAGCGCTGGGATGTGTGGTGCAATCGACAAATGACGGCTCAGGCGTCATTGTCTCGGAATTGCGTGATGGTGCCTTTGCCCGTGCGGGAATCAAAACCGGCATGAAGGTGGTTTCACTGGATGGCAAGTCCATATCCGACGCAGGGGATTTCGAGGAAGCCATGGCACAAGCCCGAGCCGATGGTGCCCCAGGTGTGTTGATTGAAATCCTCGATGAACAAGGCAAAACCCGTTGGATTGGATTGGATTTGAACTGATGATCCTGCGGGTTTACAAGGTTCCGATTATGCCGTATCTTAAGACAAGAGATGACGGAAAGGGAATTCACTCTTCCTCTTTTTCCCTTGGGCGTATTCCTGCTGCCTGGAGAGAAGACGGGTCTGCACATATTTGAACCGCGCTATCGTCAACTCATCCAGGAACTTGAAGTTGCCCTTGCCGAAGGCAAAGAGGAAGACAATCGATTCGGCATCCCCTTCCACTACGAGGAAGTGACTGCTTCCACTGGCACCTTGGTGCGGCTGGTCGGGGTCAAGAAGGTGCACCCCGGAGGCAGAAAGGACGTTGTCATCGAGTGTGTCGGACATTTCGACACCACCCGCTTCCACTCTGCAATGGATTGCAAGCCATACCCCGGCGGCTCTGTGGTGGAGAGGCGAATGGAACTGTCGGAGCCGCTTTCTTCCGGCCAGCGACGGCGGGTGGAAGAAATCAAGTCCATGTTGGACGACAAGGAAATCGATACGAACTCCTTGGCCGGAAACACCCTTGAAGACCTCACCAAGTGGCTTGGATTGCCCCCTGCCCACAAGCATAGATTGCTGACCACGCGCGGCGACGCACGCAAGGCATTTCTGGACAGCGTGTTGCGTTGGACCCTCCTCGTCCTTCAACAAGAGACAAATATCAAGGATGGGTTCTTCCCAAATTGATATTCGGCCCTGCGCACCCCACGTTATCTTTGGGACATGCCCTCGTCCGTTCCATTCCACTCGGAATCCACAGTGATCCGCGCCGCCTTGGCAGGCCTCGGCTTCATCGTCCTCTTCGGTTTCGCAAGATGCACGGACGCCGCCGGAGGCTCCGAATCTCCTGCGGATTATCAGGACCCCTTGCATCCTCAATACATGTCCACTCCTACAGTGGTGACTTTCCCGGATTCCGCGCGGGTTTTCCTTGAGGAAGCCGAATATTCGGAATTCCAGGATGACCTCTTTGGATTCGTGGACTCCAACAATCAATCGGAGTTTGCCAGGCACTTCAAGGACTACTACATCCCGGAGACTTTTACCAACGACTCCATTTTCGATTTGTACGTCACCATGTGGAACCGATGGGACAGCATTGGGGTATCCACACGGTTGGATCATTGGACCTTGCTTTACGCCTCTCCTTTCTTTGAGGGTGAGATCTACGATGTGGCATTGGCTGAAATTGACTTGCGACACCACATGGTCTTCCAGAAGCGGTGGACAGGCAACTACAAGAATTTCGGCAGAACCCTGGGAGAGCGCTATCCAGGTGCCCGCATTTCATACATGGACACCACGTATGTGGATGCGCAGGGAGACACTGTATTGCGGAGGCACATCACAGCGGAAACCCGTCGATTGCTCTACGCCGTGAAGGCCCATTCCCCTGATTCCATCCGCTCTGCAGGAGTGAAATGGCTCAACGATGGTTGGCAAGCCGTTCCCGATGTGGTGGCCGTCATGGACTCTTCAGCCGTTGCAGCCGCGGAAGCACACCGGGATGAAAACGGCACCTTACCCGCTCGCCCTGTCGTGACGGGAAGATGATCTCGGCCCAGTCTCAGAATGGACCCGGCTGAATTGCACATATCGAACGAATGGGAGCCCTTGCGCCAGGTCATTGTTGGCCATGGACGCGCCATGGGGCCCTCCCCCAATTTGGAGACGGCATTTGACCCAACTTCCAAATGGCACCTGGCTCAAGGGACATTCCCGGACCAGATGTCGGTTGCACGGCAGCTTGATGGGCTTGCCGAAATATTGGACAGAGAAGGTGTGGAAGTGCTTCGTCCTGTCAATCTCGATGGAGTAGAACAGATTTTTGCCCGGGATGTAGGCATGGTTGTGGACGGTGTTTTCATCCGGTCCCGTACCATTGATGAGCGAAGTGCAGAATGGAACGGTGTCGCCCCTTTGTTGGAGGGCCATTCATGGTTGGATATTCCCGAGGGAATCCACCTCGAAGGAGGGGATGCTGTCATTCTCGAGGATGCCATCGCTTTGGGGGTGACCAGAAACCCAGCTTGGAAGGACTTGCAGGTGTCGAGAACCTCCCCTTCCGCCATTCCTTTTCTGGAGCGTTTGTTTCCCCACCGGGAAGTGCTGGGAGTCGAGTTGATCAAGGACGATCAGGACCCCTTGAAATGTGCCCTTCACCTGGACTGTGCCTACATGCCACTTGGTGGTGGCGAAGCCTTGGCTTGTCCTGAATTCTTTGTTCACGAAGAGGAGTTCAATGCGCTGATTTCCAGGCACTCTCAATTCATCCAGGTCTCTGTTCAAGAAGCAGCTCAACTGCAGACCAACCTATTGCACCTTTCACCTGACACCCTGCTCATCGACCCCGGTTTCACAAGGGTAGCTGGCTTGCTCCGGAAGGAAGGGTACCGCATTGTCGAATGCCCCATGGACAAAGTAGGGCGCATGGGAGGGCTCTTCCGTTGCACCACCTTGCCCTTGCTCAGGGGCGCCTGAAGTTTCGATTCCATGACCTCTTCCCTTGATTCTTCCATGCAATCCTCGCGGGTGCTCATGATGATTCGGCCTGCCTCGTTCCGAATGAATGAGGAAACGGCCGTGAACAATGGCTATCAGCAGGACGTCACGGTCGCCAATGCAGTAGAACGCGCACAGGAAGAGTTTGACGGGGTCGTGGAAGCCCTTCGCCGTCACGGTGTGCAAGTGGGCGTGTACGACGACGACGAATCCGCGGACACGCCAGATGCACTCTTTCCGAACAACTGGGTGAGTTTCCACGCCGACGGTCGGGTGGGATTGTATCCCATGTTCGCCGTCAACCGACGCAGAGAACGCAGGGAGTCCCTTCTTCATTCCGTCGCTGCCGACTTTGGCCTGGAGTGGAGCGAATTGGTGGACTTGACGGAATTCGAAAGCCACGGCGTCTTCCTGGAAGGCACCGGCAGTCTCATCCTCGACAGGGTCCATCGGGTGGCCTATGCCGCCATTGGTCCGAGAACCGATCAACAGGCAGCAGAACAATGGTCAGAGGTGTTCGGATATGGGCTCGTACACTTCACTGCCATGCAAACGACAGGCGACACTTCCGAGCCCATTTACCACACCAATGTGATGCTCGCCATCGGCACCCACTGGGCTGTGGTCTGCACGGACATCATCCCGGATATCGAAGAGCGGAACCGCGTCTTGGAGTCCTTGAAGTCCTCCGGTCGTGAGATCGTTTCGATCACCGCGGATCAAGTCAATGGTTTTGCGGGCAATGTGTTGGAAGTGTTGGGTGGTGACAACACGCCCCTCATTGCCATGTCAAGCGCGGCCTACGAAGCGTTTACCGAAGAACAAAGGATTGTGCTCAGTGCGCATGCGCCCATCGTACACGCACCGATTCCCACCATTGAACGGCTGGGAGGGGGATCGGTACGGTGCATGTTGGCCGAAGTCTTTCTTCCTCAGATTGCCCAATGAAAATGACCGTTGATGCCCCTCTCCGTTTGGACAACTTGCTCCAGCGCATAGCATCGGATGCATTCGAATCCTGCTTTGGGAGTGCACTGGATGCCCATTCCATCAGCATTCAGAAGACGCGCAGTGAATTTCCCGGAGACCGCACCTTGGTCTGTTTCCCCCTGTCTCGGATGAGCAAGGCCGCTCCGGACGCCACTGCCCAGCGATTGGGAGAGGCCATGGTATCGGCAGAAGGCCCCGTGGTGGGGTTCAACGTTGTCAAAGGCTTTTTGAACCTGGAAATCCAACCAGACTATTGGGGGAGTTGGCTCAAGACAGAAGCCGCCGATGCCGGATACGGACGCAGGCCTGCGGGAAGTGCGCCCCATGTGATGGTGGAATACAGTTCTCCGAACACCAACAAGCCCCTGCACCTCGGGCACTTGCGGAACAACTTCCTCGGGCACAGCGTCAGCCGAATCCTCGAGGCCATGGGCCACACTGTGACCAAGGTGCAGATTGTGAATGACCGTGGGATCCATATCTGCAAATCCATGGTGGCCTGGCAGAGGATGGGCAACGGAGAGACCCCCGAGAGCGCCGGTATGAAGGGCGACAAACTGGTGGGCAAGTATTACGTTGCCTTCGACCAGGCCTACAAAGCAGAAGTAGCGGAGCGGAAGGCCGCCGGCATGGCGGATGATGAAGCCGAGAAGGGAGCGCCCATCCTGGTCGAAGCCCAAGAGACACTGCGCCGCTGGGAGCAAGGGGACGAAGAGACCGTTGCACTTTGGCGAACCATGAATGGATGGGTGTACACCGGCTTCGACGAGACCTATGCCACGATGGGCGTGGAATTCGACAAGCTTTACTTCGAAAGTGACACCTACCTCATCGGCCGCGAACGCGTGCTGGAGGGTTTGGAGCGGGGCGTCTTCGAACGCAGCGAAGACGGTGCCGTTTGGGTCGACCTGACGGGCGATGGTCTCGACCGCAAACTGCTGCTTCGTGGAGACGGAACTGCCGTTTACATGACGCAAGACATCGGAACCGCACTTCTCCGCTTTCAAGACTACGAAGACCTCGATCGCCAGGTGTATACCGTAGGCAACGAACAGGAGTACCACTTCAAGGTGCTCTTTCTCGTACTCGCCAAGCTCGGATTCCAGCAAGCCGAGCGATGCCATCATCTGAGTTACGGCATGGTTGAGCTGCCCGAGGGGAAAATGAAATCCCGCGAGGGAACCGTCGTAGATGCCGATGATCTCATGGCGGAGATGTTCAGTATTGCGCGGGACATTGCACGAGAAGCGGGAAAACTGGATGGGCTTGACGAAAAAGACCAACAGGCGGTCTTCCAGCGCGTGGGCTTGAGTGCCCTGAAGTACTTCCTGCTCAAGGTGGATCCCAAGAAGAACATGATGTTCGATCCCAAGGCATCCATTGACTTCTATGGCAATACCGGACCGTTCATCCTGTTCAACTATGTCCGGGGCAGAAGTGTATTGCGTAAGGCGGACGCCGAAGGCCATGGCAATTTCGAAACGCAGGAAATGGCCATACCTGCCTCAGATGAGATGGAACTCATCGGTTTGATTCACGACCTTCCCGATGTAATCCAGGAAGCCGCCCTCACCTACAACCCTTCCCTGGTGGCCAATTGGTGCTATGACCTCACCAAGGCGTACAGCAGTTATTACCAGGACCACTCGATTCTTGGCGCCGAGGAGGAGGAGACCCGCGTTTTGCGGTTGACCCTGACCGAGCGATTCACAAGGTCACTCCACACAGGCATGAACCTGCTGGGCATCGAATTGCCGGAAAGGATGTAGCGCTTCAGAGCTTTCGACGGACCACCTGGTTGTCGAAGGTGAATGTGACTTCCTCCGGACGGTCTCCATCGACGTTGATTGTTTCCGCACAATGACCTCCGGCACATAGGATTTCGCTGGAACCGCCAGCCCATGAAATCCTGCATGAGGCAGGGCCATCTGACTCGATGGCGATGGACAGCCCCGTTTCTTCCCAAGTGCACCTCACCACTTTGGCATAATTGCCTTGGATTTTATCCTGGGAGATCATCCTGACGAAGCGCTTGAACAAAACGTACAGGAACATCGCCATCAGGCCGACAAAAAGGACTTGGGAAATCAGATCCAACGTGTGCATCGCAACGTATTTCAGAGTGCAAAGATGCCACCGATCGCATGGACGGCACGATAGCGATCAAAGACTCCGTCCGCATCGGGCACGACTTCCCGAATGGTCAAGGCGATGTACTTGCCTCCCCCACTCTCCCGCCGTTCCACCCTCACGTCGGCCGGAAATACCCCCAATACCGCTTCGACCCGTTCTGGCAGGTTCGGCGCAATGAATTTGAACATGTACTCCGAAGGCCAATCGTGGTGTTCGTCCAGCCGCTTTCTGAGCCCTTCGAGGTCGGGATCCTGCATGGAACGAAGGTACCGCCGGGAATGAGAAAGGGGTGCCTTTCCAGGCACCCCTTTCGGTCCGACCCCCCGAAAAAGGGGTGGTGTTCGACTTAACTCGTTTCGATTACTCAGGGCAGTCGGAACCGTAAATCTGGAAGAAGTCCAACAAGTCGTTGATGTTGATCGTACCGTCGCCGTTCAGGTCACCGGGGCAAGGCGGCGTGTACTCACAGCTTCCGTCGTTGGTGTTGGCAAGCGGGTTGTAGTTCTCAGCCTGCGGATCCGTGCAGCCTTCCAATGGGAGGATACAACCGGAGTCGAAGTTGGCAGAAGGATCGTAGTTCAACGCCGTCGGATCCGTGCAGCCCGGGTACAGGCAGGAACCATCGTCGATGAGGGCCGCAGCATTGTAGTTGGCAGCTGCCGCATCGGTACATCCCTCCGTCGGGTAGGAACAGAAGCCTTCCACATTGGCGTTAGCGTCGTAGTTGTCAGCCTCCGGATCCATACAGCCGAGGTACAAGCAAGACCCATCATCCACCAGGGCAGAGTCGTCATAGTTCACGGCCGTTGCGTCCGTGCAGCCCTCCTGGGGATAGGTACAGTCGCCTTCCGTGTTGGCCAACTCGTTGTAGTTGTCCGCATTGGAATCCATACAGCCGAGGATCAAGCAGGAACCATCGTCGTCGGAAGCACCGGCTGAGTAGTTGAGCGCCGTTGGGTCAGTACAACCCGGCACCTCATTCTCATCACAGATGCCATCGCCGTCGGTGTCGTTCATGCACGTTGTACCGTCACAGTCATAGACACCTGTGTACTCACAGCTTCCGTCGTCATTGGTAGCGGCATCGTTGTAGTTGCAAGCCGCCACATCCGTGCAGCCACAGCTGCTGTTTCCAATCGGGAAGGTGATGATCAAATCATTGTCACCGTCGCCCTCCGGGAAGATCTGCAAGCTGATCTGACCGCTGAGTGAGCCATTCGTGGTGAACTGCCCCAACAGGACCTGGAGATCATCGCCAGCCTGGGCATTGGTTGCTCCATTCAATGTGAACCAAGCGCCGCCGAATTCGCCGTCGATGGAGATGTTGCCTCCGGCTTCGAAGGGAGCAATCCAGTTGGCACCGGTGCTCTCAACCGCGGTCACTTCAATCTCACCTGCAGCCGCATCGGGAGCACCGTCGAGACCAATGGTCACCCAGCTGTCGTAAGCAAGCTGAGGAGCGATACCGAACAGGATGGGGTTCACGCTCTGTGCAAGTGCACCACCGAAGGGATCCTGGTAGAAGGACGTCGTGGTGTTGATGTAGGTCTCGAGGCCGTCTTCACCCACTACACTGGAGAGTACGTCCGTCGGATTGACCATGGTCACGAACAACTGGTAGGTCGTCATGCCGGGCACGCCGTCCACTGCCAACGTCTCGAGGGTTACACTGTATCCATCGATGACAGGGGCACTCAGACAGCTGCAGTAATCGCAGGAACCGTCGTCCAAATTGGCAGGCTCGAAGTAGTTGCAGGCCGCAGCATCTGTACATCCAGGGATGTCTGCCACGATGCAGGAGCCGTCGTCCTCATCGGCGAGCGGGTTGTAGTTGAGTGCATCGGGGTTCGTACAACCGGCATAGAGACAAGAACCGTCACCGGCCATGGCCTGGGGGTCGTAGTTCAATGCGGCAGGGTCATCACATCCGAGAGAGAAGGTGACATTGACCGTCTGCGTCACCTCAGTGCTGTTGCCACAGTCATCCGTGATCGTGAACGTGCGGACAGCGGTGTATCCACCCAGTCCCTGTTCGCTGCAAACATCCACGAAGGACATGCTGACCGTACCACAGGCATCTTCGGCTTCTGGCCACTCCACAGGAATGGTCTGACCGGCAAAGACCTGGTAGCTCGTGTCCGCGGGAGCGGAGAGTACCACGGGAGCCGTGGTGTCCGTGAATTCAATGGTCTGCACGTAGGTGCTGCTGTTGCCACAACCGTCCTCGGCCGTGAATGTGCGCAATACCGTGTA
>JADHLY010000045.1 GCA_016780385.1 Flavobacteriales bacterium | reverse complement strand
TTCTTGGTGGGCCTCGTGTCGTTCCTCTTGGGGCATGTGATGTTCATCGTGACCTTCCGATACCTGGTGAAGTCAGGATGGGGAACGGCGCGTGGCTGGGTGCAGGCTGTGGCCACGGGCGTGCTGTCCGTTCAAGCGGTCAGTGTGGTGACCCGTTTGTGGTCGCCTGCAGGGGAGTTGGCGCCGGCGATTGCATTGTACGCAGGGGTCATCACCATCATGGCCTTGTTGAGTTGGTCCATGAAAACCGGTCCTGGCGTCTGGGCCTTGAGGCTGGGCGCCACCGCCTTTGTCGCCAGTGACATGATCCTGGCTTTTGGCAAGTTCGGAGGTGAGCCCATTGCATATGGGCACTTCTGGGTGATGGGCACGTACATCTTGGCCCAATGGGCCTTGGCCATCGGATTTACCGAAGTGGCTCGGAACCGAGCAGCCAGCCGTCCGTGAGGACGAGACCCACGGCCAGCACCAGGTGAATGGGCTGCGCTGCTGCGGGCATGCCCAGGTTGCCAAAGGCGAATCCTGTGGCAAATTGACCGAAGAGGAGAAGCAGGACCACCCACTCCCAGCGGGTGGGTTTGCCGGATTTCAAGCCAGGCCAGAGCCAGGCGAGGTGGGCGCCGAGGATGGCCCAGAATGCGGCGCGGTGACCGGTCCACCAGTTGGGTAGGTTTTCAATCCAATCGGCACGGGCCACACCGGTGTGGACGAGGTGGTCGACCGCCTCCCGCACCTGCGTTCCGAAGATGAGTTGGGCCAGCGTGAGGACGCATACGGCCAGCAGCCATTTGCGCGGTACGGCATGCAGTACCGGGGCTTTGGCGCCTGCGGATTTCAGGGTAGCTAGTTGCAAACCGAGGATGGCGAGGGCACCGAGCATGTGCAGTGTGATGGACCCCGGGATGAGGTTGCCGTCGACGACTTTTTTGCCAAGCCAAGCGACGAACCCCAAAGCAAACAGGGCACCGAGGGCCAAGAGGAGTGGGCGCCACTGCTGATGGCGAATGCCCAGCAGGGCGGTGAGGGCCACAAGGAGCATGGCGGGCAATCCGGCAAAGGCACCGAGCAGTCGGTTGATGAACTCCACCCAAGTGTGGAAGGGGTTGAAGTGGGCGTAGTCGTGGCGGGTGTAGTGCTGCCAGAGGCCAGTGGCGCGGTCTGCGTCGAAGGAGGTGCCGGAACGGTGGTCAGTGGGGGCGACCCACAGCGAGTCAGCCTCCAAGATCATACGCCCTGCGCTGTAATCCACATCGGGTTGCCAGCGCACTTGGGCTTCTTCTGTGGGAGGGATGGTGAGCCCAAAGCACTTGGGCCAATCCGGACAGCCCATGCCTGAACCGGTCATGCGCACGACACTGCCAGCCAATACCACGAGGAAAGCCGAAACGAATGCGACGCGCGCAGTGCGGCGTACCCAGTGAGAAAGCTGTGATGATGAAGACGTGCTCACCGCCGGGATTCAGGGGCGTAATGCACAACTTCAGCCGATTCGACGGCATACAAGCCGTCACCGATTTCTTGGACCGTGGCAATCAGGGTCTCGGCATCGACCAGGGCAGGGTCAAAGGCGACGAAAGCCGTGTCGACTTTGGAGCCTTCATCAAAGTGGATGTCGGCACGTGCCACGCCTTGCACATTGTAGAGCTCTTTGCGCACCTTCGAGACGCATGCGATTTCGCACATCATCCCTGAAATGGCCAACTGCGCTACGGTTTCTTCATTGTTGCCTGCCCGGTCGACGTGGACGATGTCCACTTCGCATTGGCTGCACCCGCCGAACAATGCGGCACCGATCGCCAGCATCCACAGGTGAGAAGCTGCGGCCTTGTGGGGCTTGATTGAAGAGGGGAAGTGCATGTCCGTCGATATTCGCAGTCGAATTTACCGACTGGAAAGCATCAAACATGGACCAAGGCTGTTAACAACCGCGATGACCGATCGAGAATCCCATTACGGTGCTTGGCCTTACGTTCTCCTGTTGCTGTTGGCCGCAGTGTGGGGAAGCTCCTTCATTCTGATGAAGGTTGGCCTGTTCGGTTGGACAGGAAATGGAGGCGTCGTCATGAACGGGCTGCAGCTGGGCATGCTCAGGATTGCCTTGGCTGGGGGGGTCATGTGGCCCATAGCCTGGCGTCATTTTCGTGGCCTCAATCGGTCGACATGGGTGGCGTTGGCCATCAATGGATTTGTCGGAAGCCTATTGCCTGCGGTGCTGTTTGCAGTATCGCAAGAGCGTTTGCCGAGTGCGGTTGCCGGCATGCTAAATGCATTGAGTCCGCTGTGGACCTTGGTGATGGCAGTGGGGTTGTACGGAACGGTGGTCAGGCGAAAGCAGGTGTTGGGGCTGTTGTTGGGTTTTGCCGGTGCCTTGGGCCTGATGTCGCTCAAAGACGCCAGCGGTGAGGTTCACTGGGGTTCCGCAGGGATGCTGGTCCTCGCCACAGCGTGCTATGGATTGAGCATCAATGTGGTGAAGAACCGATTGGGGGACTTGCCTTCGGTGGCCATTAGCGCGTTGGCACTGTCCATGACCGCCATCCCTGCGGGCGTAGGGTTCTGGTTGTCCGGAGGTCATGTTGCCCTGGCTGCACACCCTGAGTCTGGGGAGGCCTTTCTGGCCGTAGTGGCCCTGGCGTGGGTGGGAACGGCAGCGGCACTGATGCTGTTCAATGCCTTGATCAAAAGGACCAACGCCTTCTTTGCAAGTTCCGTGACCTATGTGATCCCGTTGTTTGCCCTCTTTTGGGGTTGGATGGATGGGGAATGGCTCGGTTGGCCCCATGTGTTGTTTGGCGCCATTGTGCTCAGTGGAGTGAGGCTGGTCGCCAAGGGGTAGGAGGCGTTCCGCGGTCCTTACTCGAGAATGTCGCCCCTGAGGCGGCGGAAGCGCTTGCGGGCTTCAACAGCATACAGGCTGCCTGGAAATTCATTGAGCAACCGCTCGTAGAGCCCTTGGGCCACATCAGGGGCACCAAGCTGATTTTCGTGCAGGTCTGCCAAGCCGAAGAGGGCATCGTCGGCGAGGATATCTATGAAATGCAGTTCCAAGATTTCTTCATAGTGGCCGATGGCCGTATCGAAGGCCCCGCGTTGCATGGCGATTTCTGCCCGAATCAACAGAGACTCGTCCTCAAGGGTGTGCAATGGATAGGTGGTGGCCAACGTATCGAGGGTGGCCAGCGCATCATCCAATTGATTTCGGTAGCGCAGCAAGTCAGCCCGGGCAAACATTTCCATGGGGGCCGTGAGGGTGTCCATGTTGAAGTTGTCCGTGATCAACAAACTGAGGTCGATGGCATCGTTGGAAATGAGCTTGGAAGTGCTGGCCTTGAGGATATCGAGCTGTGCTTGCGCCCAGTTGAAGTCGCCCGTGTAGTAGCTCACCCTTGCGTTGCGAAACTTGGCTTTCTGGCCCAGCAGGCCTTCTTTGTGGTCGAGGTCTACCTGACTAAACAGCAAAGAGGCCGTCCAGACATCGTCTTGGAAAACCAGGACATCCCCCAACATCAGCTTGGCTTCATTTCGAGCGTCCAATGGCAAACCGGGCATGTCTACCGCACGCTGCAGGATGGCTTCTGCTTGGTCGGCATCGTTGAGGTAAAAGGCCAGCAATTGCGCCCAGTCGGTCATGATCCCGCAGGTTCCCGGAGCTTCACCGAGGTCTTCCAGTGTGGCCTTGTATTGGTTGGAGAGGGTTTCCGCCGCCAATGAATCCAGGGGGTAAGTGCCGGTGACCTGCTCGGTTTTGACCTTGAGCATGGCCTGTCTTGCGGCGTCGTAGCGGGCGGAATTGGCGCCCTTGGCGGCGACGAGGGCGTAGCATTCATAGGCGGTTTCCAGGTCGTCGTTCTTGGCCGCCACTTCCGCCAAGTCTATGAGGCGCTTGCCGTCTTCTCCGTTGCGTTGGTCGAGGGCCTTGACATGGGCCATGGCGCTCAGGAAGTCGCGCTGTTGATTGAACACCCAGACGAGCAATTCCAAATAGACTGTGGCTTCGGGCCTTTCTTGTGATGCCTTCAGCACCTTGCGGCGCACCATGTCAGCTTGGCGAACGTCGTCGGCGACACGGAGGTTGCGGTTGAAGCTATTCTGCACCGTGCGCAGATAGTTGGGGCGTTGGTTGAGCAGCTCCATGAAGCTGTCGACCATGCCTTCGTAGTCGCCCCTCAAGCCTTGGAGGTTGGCGAGCTCGTAATGGTATCCGTAGGTGTCTTTGCCGTTGCGTATGGCCTGCTCATACGTGGCCAGTGCGCGGTCGAGTTGGTCGAGTTTGATGAAGGCCTCGGCCAACCTTTTGGTTGGTCCCCTTCCTACGGGCAGGCTCTTTATGGCTTCATCGAAAGCCTCTTGCGCCTCTTGATCACGGCCGATGCGGAGGTACAAAGCTCCTAGGTCCACTTGGGCCATGCTCTTGTCGCGGCTTTTCTTGAGGCGCGATTTCACAATCTGCTCTGCCGTATCGAAGTCTTCCAGCTCCAGGAGCGTATTCAGGTACATGTCGTACACCGAAGGGTCCTTCTTCCAGAGGTTGTCGAGGTAGAGCCTCGCCTGTTCGAACGCCCCAGTATTGTAGTAGTAGGTCGCCAGCTCAAGGTCACTTTGGGCGGAGACAGTGCCCGTCCACCCTCCGATGCCGAGCATGCTTCCGACCAAGGCCGCGAGGAGATATGTCTTCAGGGCCTTCAAGGCTGGGAGGGGATGGAGGCCAATGCGCGGGCGGTTGAATCTGCTGTGAAGATGACGCCGTCAAGGTTGAAGGTGCCGCGTTCCAGAAACTTCAACGCGATGTCGATTTCCTCGAGGAGGTGCGACGCAATGCGGAGCTCGTCAGCGGCGGAACGGTTCAGATAGGCCGTATCAATGGGGGTGCCCTCTGCGTCCACGGTGGCACCATCGACGATGGCTTCGATGAGCAGGCCGATTTGGCGGCGCGTGCGGCTCAATTCCTGTTCGATGCGGCGGTGCCTTCCGGGTTGGCGACGCAACATGCGGCGGCGCTGATCGAGGACATCGAAAGGCTTGCCTTGTTCGAGATTGACGACGAGTCCAACCATCATGGATTCAATGGCCATCAAGGCGCTGTCTGCTTTGGCAAAGGCAGGTGCAGCATCATCCAAGGGGGCCTGTTGGAATACGGCTTCGGCGCTGTCCAGCGCCACCAAGGTCTGCTGCAGATCAGCGAGGTGTTCCGCACCGGGTTTGGGTCCGCATCCGGAAACCAAGAAGGCGGTTGCTGCTGCGAGCAGTAGCAAGGGATAAGCCCGCAGCATCATGAGATGGTGTCGAACCCGGTGTAAGGCTGGAGGGCAGCAGGAATACGGATGCCATCAGCCGTCTGGTGGTTTTCGAGCAAGGCCGCAACGATGCGGGGCAAAGCCAAGGCGCTGCCATTCAAGGTGTGAACCAATTCGGGTTTGCCTTCGCCATTGCGGAAACGGCATTGCAAGCGGTTGGCCTGGAAGGTCTCGAAATTTGAAACGCTCGAGACCTCCAGCCAACGCTGCTGGGCGGCTGACCATACTTCGAGGTCAAAAGTCAAGGCGGCGGTAAAGCCGAGGTCGCCACCGCAGAGGCGCAAGGTGCGGAAGGGCAGCTCGAGGTCGCGCAAGAGGCCCCTGACGTGTTCTACCATGCCTTCAAGCGAGGCGTAGCTGTTTTCGGGCTTTTCAAATCGGACGATCTCCACCTTGTCGAATTGGTGCAGGCGGTTAAGGCCGCGGACATCCTTGCCATAAGAACCCGCTTCGCGTCGAAAGCACGGCGTGTAACCGCACAACTGAATGGGGAGGTCTTCTGAGGAGAGCAGGTCTCCGCGGTAGAGGTTGGTCAGGGGCACCTCCGCGGTTGGGATGAGGTATAGATCGTCGGCGGTGCAGTGGTACATCTGTCCCTCCTTGTCGGGCAATTGACCGGTACCTCGACCAGAGTCGGCGTTGACGAGATGGGGAGGGATGAACTCTTCGTACCCGGCCTTATCTGCGCGGTCGAGGAAGAACTGAATCAGTGCCCGCTGGAGCTTGGCGCCTTTGCCCCGGTAAACGGGGAATCCTGCACCTGAAATCTTGACACCAGCTTCGAAGTCGATGAGCTTGTAGCGGTCTGCCAATTCCCAGTGTGGCAAAGCGGCGTCACCGAGATTGGGCTTCTCACCTTCTTCGGCGACCACTTCATTGTCGGCTTCGGTTTGCCCAGCTGGTACGCTGACGTGTGGGCGGTTAGGCAGTTCGAGCAGAGCGGCTTCTTGCTGGACAATCAGGGCCTTTTGCTGTTCGTCGAGGACTTGGATTTTCTCCTTGAGTGCGCCCATATCCGCCCGACGTTGCTCCGCTTCTTCCTTTTGCCCTGATTTGAACAGCTCACCAATCTCTCGGCTCGCGGCGTTTTGTTGGGCCTTGAGGTCGTCGACCTCTTTTTGGGTGTGGCGCCTTTCCTCATCCAAAGCGAGGATGCGGTCCAGCATGGGGGCGGCGTCAATGCCGCGCTTGGACAAGGCCTGTTCGAGGGCGGCGCGGTCGTTGCGGAGAACCTGAAGGGTCAACATGTCTTGTAAAAATACGACGGTGCCCCCTCCTTTACAGGATGAGGGCACCGTCATTTGCCCTTGTTGGGCATTCAGTTGTGTTTGTGATCAAGCTTCAGCCGCCGGAACGACGGAGACGAAGCTCTTGTTCCCCTTGCGGCGGCGGAATTCCACCACACCATCAGTCAGGGCGTACAAGGTGTGATCCTTGCCGATACCGACGTTGGTTCCAGGGTTGTGTTGTGTGCCACGCTGGCGAACGAGAATGTTGCCTGCAATGCACACCTGACCGCCATAAATTTTGACGCCCAGTCGTTTGCTTTCTGATTCGCGGCCGTTCTTAGTCGAGGCCGCCGCCTTTTTATGAGCCATGGTTCAGGAATTTATTCTTCAGACTTGTCTTCATCCGCCTTCTTTGCTGCTGGCTTCTTGGCCGCTGGCTTCTTGGCCGCTGGCTTGGCTTCTGCTGCGTCTTCACCATCTGCGGCCTTCTTAGCAGACGCCTTCTTTGGCTTGACACCCAAGGCAATGTCCTTGATGACAATCTCGGTGAGAGACGGACGGAATCCGTTCAACTTCTGGTAACCCTTGCGCCGCTTCTTTTTGAAAACGAGCACTTTGTCACCTTTAAGGTGGCGTTCAACCGTGGCATTCACGGCTGCGCCGGGGACTGCGGGGGCGCCAACGGAAACTTTGGAGCCGTCATCCACGAGGAGCACCTGGTCAAAGCTGACTTTGGCGCCCTCATCGTGCTTCAGACGGTTCACATAGAGCCGTTGATCTTGCTGTACCTTATACTGGTGCCCTGCAATTTCTACGATGGCGTACATGTTGGTCCTCTTTTTTTGAGGGGTGCGAAGATACGCGATTTTGAATGCGCTTGAAAGTCTGAGCGTTTTCTCTGCCGGAAAACCTCGATTTCAAGGGTCTACAAATCGGAGAATCGCCTCCCAAATTCCAAATGCATCCGAAGATTCGGCGGTGATGTGTTGCCATCCAAGGGCGTTGAGTGCGGCGGATGTGGAGGGGCCGATGGCCACGGCGCAAGTTGGTGCAGGTCCGGTCCAGGCCTGAACGTTGGATGGGGAAGTGAAGCACACGACATCGGAAGCTGGGGCGGGAACGGTGCCGGGCACAGTGTGGTAGTGCTCCCAAGGGTGGAGTTGGGCCTCAGTGCGGGTTTCTTCCCAACGTTTCATCGAAAGGGTACCATGGGGGATGGCCACGTGTTCTGCGCTCGTGCGTGCGTGAGCAAATGCGTTCCAAGCGTCTTGGGGCTCACCTTGGCCGACATACCCAATGCGAGCGACGAGGTTGGTCGCCAATGAGGACGCTGTGCCATGGCCTGGAACAGCGATGCGCGCTGAGGGGTGTGCTTGCAGCCACTCCAGGACCGCGTATCCAGCACCTGGGCTGCCTATCCACACCCAATCGGGGCCTTCAGTGCCCCAATCTGCGGAAATCGGGGGATCTGGGATTGGCTCAATGTCAATCATGGAAGATTCGACAAGGGTCATTCCATGGCCTTGGGCCAAGCGCTGAAGCACGCTATCCGCCTTTTTTGCTCGGGTAATGTGCACCGTGAGAGGCGCGTTTTGGCGAAGGGCCAACAGGGCGTCATTCGAAGTAGGCGCAGTGATGCGGCGTGGTCCAGAGGTGGTTTGCAGGAAGCAGCGCAGGGTTGATTTCACTTCATCCCAATGGGCGCCGAAGGGCAATTGACATCCTCCTTCGAGGGCCCTCAAAACGGAGCGTTCGCTGTGAACCCCATCCCGAGCAGCAGGGTCAGTCAAGTGCGAAAGGAAAGTGACTTTGGGGTCGTCTTCCCGCATTTGAAGGGCCAGGGCACCTTGAGCAGGTGCGGGCACGAACACCCGCGGATCGAGGCTGTGCCGCATAACCCCTTCCAACCCGAGTGCCAGGCGATCGAGCCCTGCTTCGGCCAGGACGATGGCGTCGTAACGGCCTGATTGCAGACGTTGGACGCGGGTGGGGACATTGCCCCGTAGGGCCTCGATGTTCAGGTCTGGGCGCAGCAGGAGCAATTGATCCCTGCGGCGCACGGATGAGGTGCCCACCACAGCGCCGGGGGGGAGGGGCAACCACGGTCCTGCTGTTGCGCGGTCCTCTCGGATGAGCAAGGCGTCGCGTTGAGAAGCACGTTGGGGCACGGCCACGATGGCGAGGCCAGGGGGCTGGCGGGTTTCCAGGTCTTTGTGGCTGTGCACCGCGACATCGATGCGCCCGTCGAGGAGGGCTTCCTCAATTTCCTTTGTAAAAAACCCTTTTCCCTCGAGCTTTTCGAAGGCCTGTACTTGTTCTCGGTCCCCTTGGGTGGACAGGACGATGATTTCCGAAGATCCGCCGGCAGCGGCGATGAGGTCGCGCACGTGGTGCGCTTGCCACAGGGCGAGGTCACTGCCCCGCGTGCCGATGCGGAAATGGGAGGATTCGGGCATGTTGCCTCAGGGTTTCTCCAGGTGTTCCATGACGGCTTCTCTGGCCAATTTCATGGGAACGGAGACGTATTTCTTTTCGAGGTAGGCGACGATGCGGTCTACCAAGCTCCGGGTCTCTCCGTCGAGTTCTGCGAGCTCATCCGCGAACACTTCACCCAGCGCCGTGTTGCGCACAGCGGCGAGCAGGGTGGGCAATTCGCGCAGCGCTATTTCCACTTCGCGCTGCTGCAGGCGGGTGGCGAGTTCGGTCAAAGCGGCATCGATGATGCGCTGGCAATCACCGAGTGCAGTCCGACGTCCGGCGACGTTCTGATCAGCGATTGGCTTCAGTTCGGCAATGCCGGTGACCTGCGTATGCGTGGACGACTTGAATGCCTCGGTGACCCCTGAAGGCACGCTGAGGTCCAGGACGAAAGTCGGCTTCTCAGGCAGCAGTTGGGCTTCGGCTTCACCGAGGATGGCTTGGTCGCTGCCGGTGCACAGAAAAATCCCAGCGGGCCCAGTTTGCAAGGCGTCGGGAAGGGCAGTCAGGTCGCCCCATTGCCAGCCGCGCGGTGCAGCCAATGCTTCCGCTTTCTGGACAGTGCGGTTCAACACTTGCACGGCTGTGTAGCCTTGCTTCTCGAGGTAGCGGGCGATGTTGGCGTGGGTCTGTCCAGCGCCGATCATCAGAACAGGGGCGTCTGTCGGTATGCCTTGTTCCAGAAATGCCTTCCAGCCCAATGCGTTGACGGAAACGCTGCGCTTGGCGATGTCGGTTTCCGTGAAAATGCGTTTGGCCGTTTCTACGGCCATCCTTTCGGTGATGCGCAATTGGTCGCCGGCAAGTCCCCATTGTCTCGAACGTTCGAGCGCTGAACGCATCTGGGTCAGGATTTCACGCTCACCAAGCACCATGGACTCCAGGCCTGCGCAAACCCTGAGCAAATGGCGTGAGGCCTCTTCGCCATGGAGGACCATGGCGGTGCTCATGAGGGACCGCAGCTCTGCTGCATCGGGTTCGAACACTTGGAACAGCTGCTGGAGCCGGCCCATGCAGAAGTAAGACTCGTCGACGATGATAAACTCGACGCGGTTGCAAGTGGTGAGGTAGGCGATGCCTTGCACCCCGAGGGTTTCCTTGAGCGATGTCAGAAAGGCTTCTTGACGGTCTTCAGGCACGTGCAATCCTCCGATGCGCGAGATGGGCGCATTGCGGTGATTGAGAGAGACGATATGCAGATGTTCCTGACGCACTCAAGCGCGAAGTTCGGTCACGGCCACGTACTGAACATGAATTCATGCCCCTGAGGACCCAATTGGTAAGATTTTTTGCAAGGAATGGAAAGCAAACAGGGCGACCCGATGTGGGTCGCCCTGCGCTTGTGTCGTGTCAGTAGAAGATCAGCCGCTGCACATTTCGCAGTCAGGTCCATTCTCGATGGAGCAAGCTGCAACCTGTTCTTCGTGGCTCATTTCGGAGACGTCCTTGGCGGCGACTGCCTCTTGAGGCTCCGCTGCGGGTTGCTCCTTGTACTTCTTTTCTACCGTGAACTTGATCGCGTCGGTTGCGGCCTTGGTGCGCAGGTAGTACATACCGGTCTTCAAGCCAGAGCGCCATGCGTGGAAGTGCATGGAGGTCAACTTGGGCGCATTGGCGTTCTCCATGAACACGTTGAGCGATTGTGACTGGCAGATGTAGGCACCGCGGTCTGCAGCCATGTCGAGGATGGCGCGTTGGGAAATCTCCCAAGCGGTGCGGTACAAGGCCTTCATGTTCTCCGGAATTTCTGGGATGTTCTGGATGGAACCGTTGGCCGCAATCAGTTGGTTCTTCATGGTCTCGTTCCACAAGCCGAGCTTGGTCAGGTCGCGCAAGAGGTGGTTGTTGACCACGATGAATTCACCGCTGAGTGTGCGTCGGGTATAGATGTTCGAGGTGTAGGGCTCGAAGCACTCGTTGTTGCCGAGTATTTGGGCGGTAGAGGCGGTGGGCATGGGAGCGACGAGCAAGCTGTTGCGCATGCCCTTGTCCATGATTTCCTCCTTGAGGACATCCCACTCCCAACGGTCACTGGGGGTAACGCCCCACATGTCGAATTGGAGCTTGCCTTCCGATGCGGGAGACCCTTTGAAGGTCTCGTAGGCGCCTTCTTCGATGGCCAAGTCCTTGGACGCGCAACAGGCGGCGTAATAGATGGTCTCGAAGACATCCTTGTTCAGCTGACGGGCTTCTTCGGAATCGAAGGGGTAGCGCATCATGATGAACGCATCGGCCAATCCTTGGACGCCGAGTCCCACAGGACGGTGGCGCATGTTGGAGTTCCGGGCCTCTACAATGGGGTAGAAGTTGCGGTCGATGACCCTGTTGAGGTTCTTGGTGACCTGGTAGGTCACTTCGAACAACTTGTCGTGGTCGAAGCTGAGGTCTTCCTTGACAAACTTGGGCAGAGCAATGGATGCGAGGTTGCAAACGGCCACCTCATCCTTGGCGGTGTATTCGATGATCTCCGTACAGAGGTTGGAGGACCGAATGGTGCCGAGGTTTTGCTGGTTGGACTTGCTGTTGGCGGCATCCTTGTACAGCATGTAAGGCACGCCGGTCTCGATCTGGCTTTCGACAATCTTGAACCAAAGCTCTTGGGCCTTGATGGTCTTGCGTCCTTTGCCTTCGGCCTCGTATTTCTCGTACAAGGCTTCGAACTCGGGTCCCCACGAATCTGCCAATCCCGGGCATTCGTTGGGACACATCAACGTCCACTCACCGTCGGCCTCGACACGCTTCATGAAGAGGTCGGGCACCCACAAAGCGTAGAACAGGTCGCGGGCGCGTTGCTCTTCCTTACCGTGGTTCTTTTTGAGGTCGAGGAAGTCAAAGACGTCCGCGTGCCAGGGCTCGATGTAAACGGCGAAGGAGCCCTTACGCTTTCCGCCGCCTTGGTCCACATAACGGGCGGTGTCATTGAATACGCGCAGCATGGGGACGATGCCATTCGAAGTTCCGTTGGTGCCGCGGATGTAGGAACCGGTGGCGCGCACATCGTGAATAGCGAGGCCGATTCCGCCAGCGTTCTGGCTGATTTTGGCACACTGCTTCAGTGTGTCGTAGATGCCGCTGATGCTGTCCTCTTGCATGGTGAGCAAGAAGCAGCTTGACATTTGGGGCTTGGGTGTTCCCGCGTTGAAGAGCGTGGGGGTGGCGTGGGTAAACCAACCGTCAGACATCATGTTGTACGTCTTGATCGCGCTCTCAATGTCGTCCTTGTGGATGCCTACGGAGACGCGCATCAACATCTGTTGGGGGCGCTCTGCGACTTCACCCTCGAGCTTCAACAGGTATGAACGCTCGAGCGTCTTGAAACCGAAGTAGTCGTAGCTGAAATCCCGGTCATAGATGATGGCGGAGTCCAAGGCTTCGGCGTTGGCCTCAATGATTTCCATGACGTCGTCCGCAATCAAGGAAGCGGCCTCGCCCGTGATGGGGTCCTTGTACGTGTGGAGGTTCCGCATGACCTCCGTGAAAGACTTATGGGTGGTCTTGTGGAGGTTGGACACAGCAATCCGAGAAGCCAATTGGGCATAATCGGGGTGATTGACTGCGTTCGTCGCGGCAACCTCAGCAGCGAGGTTGTCGAGTTCTGATGTTGTGACGCCATCGTAGACCCCTTCGATGACCCTCATGGCCACGGAGACCGGATCAACTTTTTCATGGAGCCCGTAGCAGAGTTTTTTTACCCGTGCTGTGATCTTGTCGAATTGGACTTGTTCCCGGCGTCCATCCCGCTTAACGACATACATGTTGTTCTCGACTGGTTTGCCCCCGTGTTCGAGGAAAGGTTGTTAAATCCAAGGCGACAAGACCTTGGTTGAGTGTTGCTTATTACAGATTGATTAGGCGTTGGGCGTCTGACATCACAGCGTATGTCCCCTCCCCAAGAAGGATGATTTCAAGTTGCGGTTTTTAAGCGAGGTAAAACGCTTAGCAGGGGGGGCAGTTTTGAACTATTTCCCCGTTGAAATCAGAAATCGGCGTCTAGACTGAAGCCTTTGGCCTCTTCTTGACCGCCTACCTTGTTGACGCCCGCCTTCTGATACTCCGCAACGCGCTTCTCGAAGAAGTTCGTCTTGCCCTGGAGTGAAATCATTTCCATGAAATCGAAGGGGTTGGTCGCGTTGTACACCTTTTCGTTGCCGAGCTCGACCAAAAGGCGGTCAGCCACAAATTCGATGTACTGGCTCATCAAATCGGCGTTCATTCCGATCAGGCGCACTGGCAGTGCATCGCAGACGAATTCCTTTTCAATGTTGACCGCGTCGACGATGATTTTCTCGATGGTTGACTTGGGCAGCTTGTTGACGATGTGCTGGGTGTAGAGCAAGCAAGCGAAGTCGCAGTGCATGCCTTCGTCGCGAGAGATGAGTTCGTTGGAGAAGCTCAGTCCGGGCATCAGTCCACGCTTCTTGAGCCAGAAGATGGAGCAAAAGCTGCCGCTGAAGAAGATGCCTTCTACGGCCGCAAACGCGACGATGCGCTCGGCAAAGCTTCCGTTGTCGATCCACTCGAGCGCCCAGTTGGCCTTTTTCTTCACGCAGTCCAACGTCTCGATGGCGTTGAAGAGGTGGTTTTTCTCGTCCTTGTCCTTGATGTAGGTGTCGATCAACAAGGAGTAGGTCTCCGAGTGGATGTTCTCCATCATGATTTGGAAGCCGTAGAAGAACTTCGCCTCCGTGTACTGTACCTCCGCTACGAAATTTTCCGCCAGGTTTTCGTTGACGATGCCGTCTGATGCGGCAAAGAAGGCCAGGATGTGCTTGATGAAGTAGCGCTCGTTGTCATTGAGCTTCTCATTCCAGTCGACCATGTCAGCTGCGAGGTCGATTTCTTCAGCTGTCCAGAAGCTCGCCTCTGATTTCTTGTAGAAATTCCAGATGTCATCGTGCTGGATGGGAAACAACACGAACCGGTTTGGATTGTCTTCGAGAATGGGTTCAGTGACCGTTGTATTCTCGGGCAGCACAGCGTCGATTGAAATCTGTCCTTCTTGGGACAGTTGGACCTCTGGGGACATGTCCTGTTCAGGGGTAGTACCGGTGTTGTGCTGTTCGTCAATCATAGGTGTGGCGGCTTGGGTAAAAAAGGACTTTAGTTCCATCTGATTGGAGTGACCAAAAAAGAC
>JADHLY010000044.1 GCA_016780385.1 Flavobacteriales bacterium | reverse complement strand
TGTGAAATGTACCGATTCCGGGACGGGCTTGGGTCCCCTTAATTTCGGCGCATGGGTCAGGACCACATCGACATCAACCGGGAGTGCTGGAATCGGCGCACGGGCATCCACGTCAGGTCGGCGTTTTACGATATGCCGGGATTCAAGGCGGGACAGTCCTCGCTGAAGCCTTTCGAACGCGCGCTGCTCGGCGATGTCAAGGGCCGCTCCATTCTCCACTTGCAATGTCATTTCGGACAGGACACCCTGTCGCTGGCCCGCATGGGGGCGGTGGTGACTGGGGTGGATTTCTCGGAATCCGCCATTGAGGTGGCCCGTGAGACGGCCGAAGAACTCGGGTTGCCGGCGGACTTTGTGTTGTCCAACGTGCTCGAGCTGGACCTCGGGCGGTCCTTCGACTCGGTCTTCGCGAGTTATGGCGTGCTCGGCTGGATTCCAGATGTCGTGGAGTGGATGCAGGTGGCCGCGCGGCATTTGGCCCCGGGAGGCGAACTGATTTTGGTGGAATTCCACCCGCTCATTTGGCTCTTCGAGGAGCAGGCGCCCGTGGATTATTTCCACTCGGCTGAACCCGATGTGGAGACGCGAATGGGGTCGTACACCGACGGTGGTGAAGACGTGGAGATCACCTCATGCTACTGGGACCACACGCTTTCAGACGTGCTGTCGGCCATCAGGGCTGCGGACATGGAAGTCACGCTTTTCGAGGAATATGACCATTCGCCCTACCCGCTGGCCGGCATGGTGGAACGTGCTCCGGGTCAATTTGTCTTGGCGGACCGAGCCGCGCAGCGGTTGCCGCATGCTTACGCCATCCGCGCTAGGAAACGTTGATCCCTGGCCGGGTGCCCTCAGAAGGTCATGCCGAGGCGCAGGCGCATCTGGTTGATGGGGTCGATGACATCGGCTCCAGCCGCCACCCAATCGTTGACTTTGGATCCGCTGACAAAGACGCTGGACCATGACAGGCCCAATACGACAGGCCCGACGCGGTAGGTGCCGCCAAGGGAGGCCGAGGAGGGGGCTTTGGCCACAGAGGTGGGAGCCAGGGTGGCGCCCAGCTCGTCCTCGGGCAGGAGGCCCTGGCTGCCGAAAAAGGCGGAGGACCGGGATTGGATTTCGCGGTCGAGGCCCAGCGTGGTGCCGAGGCTGGCGGTCCATCCGAAGCCGTGGGCGAGCTCTTGTTGCAATACGACTTCCACGCGCCAACCGGTGATGCCTTCGGTGAATTCGCCGAAGTTTTGGTAGCGCCACTGGTCGCCGTTGTAGAGGTCGTCGTGGTACAAGTATTGGTCTACGAAGTCGCCGAACCGGACTTGGTTCCAGCTGGCCACCACAGACTCGCCGTCGGCACGCGTGCAGTTCACATACGCCGGTGTCCAGGCACGGCCCAGTTGCAGGCCGGCGGAGATGCCGTTCCACACTTGGCGGGAAGCACCGATGCGCACCGCCGCCGGAAGGTAGCGGCTCTGGTAGTCGACGGCGTTGTTGAATCCGGAAGAGCCCATGCGGTTCATGGCGGCGGTGAGCTCGCTGTCGCTCCATTCGGCGTGGCCGAGGGTAGCGGCGCGCCGAATGTGGTTGTCGGAACCGTATTCGAACTGCTCGATCGTCCCGGCATCCAGTTCCATCCAGACGTTCCATTCGCCCGCTTCTTGGTCGCCCCAACTCCATTCGCGCGGCGCGCGGTCTTGGGCTTGGTTGAGCAGGCTGTCGTCGAGCTTTTGCCCCCACAGCATTCCGCTGCAGAGCAGGAGGGTCAATGCCAATGGCGCGCGCATTGTCATTCTTCGCTGGGCTGTTCAAACACAAGGTGGCCGCCGTATCCGGCGACTTGCACCGTTACGGTGCGCACAAAGGGACGGCGCTTGGTCTGCACGATGTATTTGGGGTTGACCATCACATCGAAGTCGGTGTCCTTCAACGCCTTGTGCACAGCAGCGCGGCGCTCACGCATGGCGGGGCCGAGGCGGAAGACCATGCCGGGGTATTGCGCGAATTCCCGGTCGCCAGAACGGAAGAAACCCAGCACAGTGCGCGTTTGGGAAACGGCTTGCAGGGTTTGCGTGGTGTCGACCACGCAGCGGGCCTTGACAGGCTCGATGTCAAGGAGTGCCACGCCTTCGGCAAGCTGGGTGCTTCGCGTGGTGGTGGTGGTGCAGCCGGTGGCGATCAGGGCGGAGGCGCACACCGCAAATAAGAGGTGCTTCATGTGGGCCAAGATACCCATTGCGCCTTGTTTTCGCCCCAGCAGGGATGTGCTCAGAGGGACAGAATACGCTGCCGCAAGAGGACCTTGTTTTGTGAAGTGACCGTCATGAAGAACAGGCCAGTCGGCAGGTCTTGGACAGTCAGATTGGGCGCATCTGTGATGGCCATCTGGCGAACGCATTGGCCCGACGCATCACAAAAGGTGACTTCAGCACCGATTGGCAATCCGCTCAGGTCCAATCGGCCAGTGCACGGGTTGGGATGCGCCTGAATGGACAGTGCCGAAGCGTCCTCGATGGAGGACACCGCATCGATGGTGATGTGCCAGGTGACCGTGTCTTGGGATGAGGCGTTGGTGGTCAAGAGCATCCGCGCGATCCCTTCACCCGCGACCCCGTTGGGGTAGACGTGACAGTTGAGATACTGCTCGCTGGACGCCGAGAATGCGTTGTTTCCCTCTGTGACCCCGATGTCGTGGCAATTCGGAAAGCAAAAGGAATGCTGCCATTCCTCTGGCCCTACGACCTCAATGATCGACCAGTCTACCTGGACTTGGTTAATGGCCTGGTAGTAAGTGTTGTTGGCCACGTTGGCGGCATCAATGTTGCCTGATATGTACACCTCGTGCGAATCAATAGAGTGAGTCTGGGCAAAAACCAGCGCGGGCACGAAGGCGAGAAAAAGAAGAAAACGGCTCATCATCAGCAAGGTAGTGAATTCAAGCTCTTCAGCGGATGACGAGGGGCTTGCGCCAACCCCATTCGGCGACGTCCACGATATAGAGGCCACTTGGCAAGCCGCTGAGGTCGAGGGTGGCTTGCGGGCCGACGTCGGTGTGGGTGGCGACCACCCGGCCTTGACCGTCGCGGATACGGGCTTGCCAGGAACCTTCGGCCGCGGAGTGCACGAGGGTCACTCGGCCATCCCGGGCCGGATTAGGATACATCCGCACTGTGTGGGCGAGCTGTTCCCGGATGTCGCTGGTGTAGTCGTATTCACCACACTGGTCGGGGTAGTCCGCGCAGATCCAAGAAGACAGTGCGCCTGCCACTGTGGAAAGGGTGACGTCGTAGGCGTCGTTGTCCGTCAAATGGGGCACGTGGCCCGCGCCCTCGATGGTGGTGAAGCAATGCACCAGACCAATGTCCTCGGCCTGCTCGTGGAGGGTGGCGCTGCCGTCCACCTCGGTGACGGGAAAACCGATGAGGGAGACGGAGCCTGTCCCGTAAGGAACGGTGCCATCGGCTGTGCCATGGACGGACACGAGGTTGACGTCTCCTGCTGCCATCCAATCGGCGTCTTTGAGCGCACCGGAGATGTTGAAGACGCCGGCCACGGCGGAGCTGTATCCGGGATTGCCCGATTCTCCTTCTAGTCCGCCGCCCATGCCAGGTGCGCTCTGGTCGATGGAGGTGGGGACCTCTGATTCGTCGTCCACGTAAGCGTGGTGCAGGGCGAGGAAGCCCCCGGCGGAGATTCCGCCCATGTAAATGCGTTCGGGGTCGATGCCCCAAGGATTGCCGTCTTCTTCAACGGATTTGCGGAAGTAGCGCACAGCGGCTCGGCCGTCGTGGACTGCGCGCCACACCGCGCGGATCAGTTCGTTTTCGAGGTCGAAGACATTGGCGATGTCAATGCCCAAACGGTAGGAAATGCTGGCCACTGCGTATCCCATTCGGGCGAAATCCTCGCAGAGGGGCACCACGTCGAGGCCATTGTTGGACCCGCTCAGAAAGAAGCCGCCGTGGGCGACGATGAGCAGGGGACGATTGGACTCGCCATTGCCCACCGCTTCATAAAAATCGAAATCGAGTTCGGTCTCGACGCCGTTGACATCGAGGTTGCCACCGAACACATGGCCCTCGGAGACGGAGACGTTGTCGTAGGTGGAGGTGAACCGGTAGCGCTCCCCATCACAGTCGGATTGGGCGAGCAGGGTATAGGGGCATGCAGCAAGGGCCACGAGGGTCAAGGCGAATCGGGTCATGAATCTTCAGGTTCGGGCCAATGGCCGCGCGCAAACTAATCACGATGAAGCGAGGTCCCAAGCGGGCTCAGTCCTGCATGCAGCGGACGGAGTATGTGTTGCCCCGATCGGAGTAGGACGAGTGGAGGCTGTTGCTGTTGAATTTCAGCTCACGGTACCGGGTCAGGCTCGCGTAGGGGGTGGAGGTACAATCGGGTGTCTCCACTCTGTTGACGACTTCGCCGGCGCCCTGATCAGGAGGTGTTCAACTACAATACAAACCACATTCCTCCATTGTGATGGAAGGCTCACATTCTGTTGAAGGTGCCATTCTGTTGGCGTCCTCAGTTCCGGTCGCCGACGATGGCCTTTTCGGTGGTGCCGTCGGAGTAGAGGCGGAACACCATTTGGTGGGCGGGGTTCCGGACTTCGCGGCCGGTAACGTCGATGGTCTTCACGAGGGTGCGGGGTGCTGCAGATTGGGGTGCTTCCACGTTGCTGACGTCTTCTACGGTCACCGTGAATTCTGTGGGGTCACTCAAGCAAGGGTCCGAGGAGGACATCTTCCAATTGTAATAGAAGTAGTAGTAGGTGTATTGGTTTTCCCCGGAGATGGTCGTGCTGACGATGTCGGCCAGAGCACCAATGGCATAGGGGTAGTTCATCTCAGCGCCGTTGTCGTCCCGCCAGAGGAGGGGCTGTTGGTTGCCCGAACGGATTTGGTAGCCATCGCCGGCAGCCAATTCGACATTGAGCGCAAAGACATTGAGGCCGGCGTTGAGGTTCTGGGTGACCACATCGATGACCTCGCTGTTGGCGTTGAGGATTTCGATGGTCTGTGGGCCACCTCCTTCGGAATACACTTCGACGGACTCAAATAGCACGTCTTCGTGAACGTTGAATATCAGCCAATTGGCGTTGTTGGTATGGTATTGGCCGTTGCTGAAATCAGGAGCGGACTCGCCACCGATCTGATCGTACGCGCCATTGGAGTTGGCCACCCAGATGGATTGGGCTTCAGTGAGGAAGGGCAGTGTGTAGGAGGACCCGATGGCGATCGGGTTTTCCGAAGTGGCACTGTCGAACCAATGGGCGTTGGAGTTGACGGTAAAGGTGACGGGCTCGGTGGTCTGGACTGCGGTTTGGGCGTCGGGAGCTTCCAATGCGAAACAGGAGCCATCGTCAATCGTTGCGACTTCTGAATAGTTGCAGCTGGCGATGTCGGTACAACCGATACAAAAGAGGGCTTCTCCTTCGCAGCCTCCGCAATCGTTGAAGCCTAGGCAACTGCCGTTGTCCTCCAGAGCACTGGCGTCGTAGTTGCAGGCGGTGGGGTCGGTGCAGCCTTCGTCGCTCAAGTCGCCCGAGAGCCGAAGCAGAAAGAGGCCCTCCTCGATGTGGCTCACAGCGATGATGCCGGATGGGAAGTAAGGATAGTTGGACCAAGTCCCGCTGAATTGTGGGGCGTCGTTGGCAGGGTAGACGTCGAAGTAGCCCACCTCTTCGAGGGTGCCGTTTTCGATGTTGCTGGTGTTGAGGATGCGCAGTCCTGCGCGGTAGTTCGATTGGTATATCAGCGTATCGCGGACGTACATGTTATGGTCGATGGCGGAAGATGTTGAGACGTAGGTGCCGATGAGCTGAGGGGCGCTTAAGTCGGTGACGTCCCAGATGAAGGAGGTCGTATTGATGCCCAGGTTTTGCTCATCGAGTTCATCGTTTGCGATGAAATACCGGTGGTCCTCAGTCAGCCATCCTTGGTGCGTGTAAAACGCATTGTCATAGCCTGTCGCGCTGATGAGGGTGGCATCGGCAGGATCGGTCACGTCGACAATGGTCACGGTGTTTTCATTGCAGCAAAAGGCGATTTCCTTGCCGGCGAAATTGTTGTCCGGACCGATGTAGGAGACGACCTGGGCGTCATGTGTGTATCCGTCTCCGGAAAACTCACCGATGAGTGTGGGGTTGATGGGGTCGCTGATGTCGAGGATGTGCAGGCCGCCATCAAAAGTCCCCGTGCCGACACCATAGGCGCGCCCGGTGCTCTCGTTGATGACAATGTTGTGGGCATTGCCCCAGCCGGTATAGAGGGCATCGGCCTCGATGGTTTGTGGCGGGTTGCTGATGCTGCCCAACTGGGTGAGGTCCACAACCTGCATGCCGTGTCCTCCTGCTTCAGAAACGATGAAGGCATGGTTGTCGTAGACCTTGATGTCACGCCACATGGAGCTGCTCGTTTCCGTTGGAAGGTTGGCCACCACCACGGGATTGACAGGGTCTGAGATGTCGATGAAGGCGGTGCCATTGGTCCTTCCCAACAGCACATATTCTGTGCTGTCTGCGGGGTCCACCCAGCCCCAGATATCGTTCATGTCGCCGCCACCGGCCACACTGGCGGGCAGAAAAGACATCAGTTCCAAGTTGTCACATGGGTAGCCTCCGGCCATGCCATTCATGCAGGGCGTCTGGCCCCAAGCCCCCCAAGAAGTCATGACGAAGAACAGGCAAAAAATGGGGGGGGACAGGAACTTGGGCATGGTGCGAAAGTACGTTGGGTGCTGGCCCGGCAATGGTCGGGTGAGATAGGGCCTCATAGGATAGAACCTCATGCGGATTGTTGGGGGTTGCACCGCGCTTTTGGAAACCCATGTAATTTGGGCACATGAAGCGCATCGAGGTTCAGAAGGGGGCGGTTTTACAGGAAGCCGGTGGGTGTCCGACCCAAATTTTCAATGTGGTTTCAGGTTTGCTCCGGTCGCACTTCGTGGATGAGTCTGGGAAGGAGCACACGTTCATGTTTGCACCGGAAGGTTGGACCCTGGGCGATTTGGAGGCGGTGGGATTTAGTCAGTCGACCAGCTTGGTGATTGAGGCGCTGGAGCCCAGCGTGGTGGACGTCGATTCAATCAAGGATTTTTCATCCATCTCAGAAACGGAAGCCTTGCCTGAGTTGAAGCGCATGGGCCGCAGAGCGGGTGTCCTGCAGCGCAGGGTCCTGATGATGATGAGTTCGAGTGCCCTTGAGCGTTATGAATTCTTCCTCGCGACCTATCCCGAGCTGAGCCACCGCATCCCGCAGAAGCTCATCGCGTCCTACCTCGGTATCACGCCCCAGGCGTTGAGCATGATCCGCCGCCGCAGGGTGGAAGAGATGCGCGGAAGTTCATCCAGTTGAATGCACAGCGGAAAGGAGTAGGGGAGGTTTGCACCTCAACATTCCATTCCATGAAGTACATCTCTTCTTTTCTGACGGCCCTTTTGTTTGTGGGCGCGACTGCATTTGGCCAGAGTGCCACCATCGACAAGGCCAACTCCTCCATTGCCTGGCAAGGCGGCAACATCACCGGCAAACTGCACAACGGGGCCATTGCGCTTAGTTCTGGAAAGCTCAAGGTCACGGAAGGCCGCATCACGGGTGGCACGTTTGTCATCGATATGACCAGCATGACCAATGCGGATCTTCCCCAAGGCCTAGGTGACCAGTTGATGGGACACCTCATGTCTGCCGATTTCTTTGACGTCGAGAAGTTCCCCGTCGCAACGCTGGAAATCCGCTCGGCCACGGCCTTCAAGGGCGGCAAGGCGACGGTTTCTGCTGTGGCGACCATCAAAGGCAACGCCAACCCCGTCGAATTCGAGGTGGTCCAAAAAGGCAAGACCTACGAAGCGGAGCTGGTCATCGACCGCGCCCAATACGACGTCCGTTACGGTTCCGGCTCGTTTTTCGACAATCTGGGAGACAATGCCATCCTCGATGAGATTACCTTAAACGTTGTCATCTCAACCCTCTGACCATGGATAAGCCCAAAGTGGCCGGTAAGGCCCCCATCATGCAAGACCTGCTCGAGGGGAACACCTAAGCGTGGTGCTCTTGCGGTCGTTCCGATAACCAACCCTGGTGCAACGGCGCCCACAAAGGGACCTCGTTTGTGCCCAAAGTCTTTGAGGCCGAAAAGACGGGTAAGGGTGCCATGTGCACCTGCAAGCTGACCCAGAACCCGCCATACTGCGACGGCTCCCACCTCAAAGCGTGATGTTGCGATGTTAAACTCTCGGTTGGGCAACACCTGTCTTTCTTTTGCGTTTTCGCGACATGAAGTGGTTTTTTCCTGTTTTGTTTTTGTTGCTGACCGGCGATGCCATGGAGGCTCAGGAGACCGCCTTGCTCCGGACCAACCTGACAGACCCGCTGGTGGGGCGCTATTCGTTGGGGTTTGAGAGGAAGGTTGCGGGTGGTTTTTCGGTCGCCATGGATGTCGATTACCTGTCTCGGGAGGTGTTCCTCGAGTCGGACCACCCTTGGTATGAGCCGTTGAATACGCAAAAGCAGGGGGTGATCTTGGAGCCGCAGCTGCGCTGGTATCCGGGAGGCGAGGCGTTGAAGGGCAGCTATGCCGCAGTGGGCGGTTTCTTTGGCGTCGCCCGATATACTCCGGCCGAAGGTGGGCTGGACAACGACGATTGGTCTTCTGTGGGCGCATCACTGCAGTTGGGCCACCAGCTTTCGCTCGGCCGTTTCGTACTCGATGGCTTCATCGGTGGTACCTGGGCTGAGGACAATTACCCCGGCCCCTACTCCGAGTCCACTGCGCTGTTCCCTCCGCCGAGCGGACTGCGTCTGACCGGCGGATTGCGTTTGGGCTTGGGGTGGTGAATCCATCCGCCGCCCGCCCTCAACGCGGCCATCCGCGCCCATGAAATTGACCTGATCGCCCTGCCAGAGTGCTGATCAGCGGAACAGGGTGAGGGTGCCTTGCTTGACTTTCGGGAAGCCCAATTGATCCCGATAGGTCACCTTCCAATGGTATACCCCGTCTGGTACGAAATGACTGCCGTCCGCAACCTGACCGAGCCAGGGCTGGTTGGCATCTGTGGTGGACCAGACCAGGGCGCCCCAGCGGTTGCGAATTTCGAGGGCGTAGGAGGTGACACCTAGCGCCACTGGCTGCCAGGTGTCGTTGACTGTGTCGCCATTGGGCGTAAACGCCGAAGGGGCGTGGAAGATGGTGCCATTGACGATCACTTCTGCCGATGCCGTGGAAGTGCAGCCCGCCGGGCTGATGACCGTTTGGATGATGTCAAAAGCGCCACCGTCATTGAAGATGTACTGCCCATCCGCTCCGCCCAGGCTGCCGCCGTCGCTCATCCAATAGCTCACTTCGTTGACAGCGTTGGTGAGGGAATGGATGCTGACTACCGGTTCCAGGAGTTCGACGGTGGTAGGGGTCACTTCAAAGCCGGGTGTTGGGTTGGGCAAAACGGTCACCGCTTGGGGTACATCGAAGCTGATGAAGGCGGGACAATTGCCCAACGATACGGCCGATACGGTAATGCCGTATGTGCCCACTTCCTCGTAGAGATGAACCGGCGAATCGGTCAGGCTCGAAGTGCCATCGCCAAAGGCCCAGCTGTAATCCAAGGGCAGGGCAGGGTTGGGGTCGGTAAAGTTCACGGTGAGCGGCACGCAGCCTGTGTCCGGCCATACCTCGATGGGGAAGGGGGACAAGACGGGGGGGAGCTCAATGAAAATGGAATCCTCCATGCTTGCGGTGCACCCGATTTCTTCTAAGGTTAGGCCCACGTTATGCCAGCCCCCCGCATTGAATTGTACGCTGTCAATGAAGGTGCCCGTGGAGACATTGGGCGTGGCGTTTTCAAACGTCCAAGAATACTCGGCGCCGGCAAAAACAGCACCTTGGCCTGTAAAGTTGAACGCATTGTCTTCGAGGCATTGATCTTCAGGGGGATCGAAGTCGGGGGCTGGGAGATGCACGTCGAGCGTGTAGGCAGCTGAGGAGAGCAGGCATTCGAGCCCGGTAAAGGTGACTTCGAGGTTGTACAGACCGGCATTGACCTCTGCGGCGTCCGCTATAAAAGCCGAAGCCGTGTTGCCCGCATAATCGTCGGGCCCCGTCCAAGTGTAATTGGCCAAGGACTCGGCCAGCGGATTGTTGGTGAATTGGGGTACGGTCAAAGTGACATCGTCGCCCAAGCAGGTCGTCCCTGTGGGTTCGATGACGACGGGTGGGCATACGCCCGTTTGGACATCGAGTACCGTGACGCCTTCTACCGGACAGCCATTGGCGTCGGAGAGACCGCTGGCGCCATCGTTGGTCTGGGCATTGCCCGATATGTTGCCTTCACCAAAGATGTTGGCCTCCCCGGTGAGCGTGCCGTCGCACTGAAGCAAGAGGCAATCGTCGGTCAACTGAACCTGGAATTTGAAGGCCACACTGTCCATGCCGATGGGGTCGTTGCCCAGTGTTCCGCCCGCATTCATGTCGGCCCCTGCACCAGCGCGCACCCTGACCATCTGTTCGCTGGCAATGAACTCGCCCGTGTCGTCGCCTTGGCCGTCCGTCATGCTTCCGGTCAGCGGACCGGAGACCCATTGCAGACTGCCGGACACAAAATCAGTGCGGAGGTCGAGGGTCTCGGTGATGTATACCCCTGTTGCGGCATCCGACCCCAGGTTTTTGGCAACCACGGTATACTCCAGTATGTCGCCAGGTTCGGCCACTCCGCCGTCCAAATCTTCGATGAACACCGTCGCCCGCAAATCGGGCTCGTACACGTCGATGACGGAGGTGATGACCTGCACGGTGATGGACTCGCCGCCGGTCGTCACTCGGATGGAGGCATCTGTGGCGTTGTTGGGCAGGAAATCGAAATTGCTGTTGTCCGGCACGAAAATGTTGGCGTCATGTCCCAGGGTGTTGTTGAACGCGGGCATGCGCCAGGGATTCATGATGCCATTGGTGCAGTGCGTGCTGTTGAAGCAGTTGTTGATGTCATGGGTGGCGTCGGAGATGTACTCGACGCTGCCGGTTCCATTGAACCCCAATTGGTCCCCGCCCGCTCCCCGGTCTCCGTCGTAAGCAGCCACCCCCAATTGCAGGTCTACTGGACCCACTGGCGGTGTCAAAAACCCGGAGATGGGCACATCCACGATGTTGTTGCCTCCCGAGCCGGTGATGATGGCCAAGCCATCGAACAGCGTCAGGTTGCGCATGGGGGCCAGGGCATCTTCGTAGACGATGACCAAGACCCACCCTCCCCAACACGAGGATGCTTGACGTGAGACCACATTGGCCACGGTATACCGCGCATTGACAGGTTGCGCTGCCACCCAGTCGGTGATGTCTGCAAAGCAACAGTAGTTGTCGACTTGCGAAGCAATGAACTCAATTTCTTCCTCTGCAACGATGTCGATGTAGGGGTCGGTATCGCTGGCTCGGATTTTGACTTGGTCGCGCAAATTTTCATTGGGGACAAAGCCATTGCCCAGCCTTCCGGCCCAATAGAGACCGGCAAAACTGACCGTTGCGCATGGGCCCAGTGCCAAGCTGTCTGAAGAGGAACACCAGGTGTCGGGGTCGCTGTCCCCGTCGAAGTACACCATGCTGTGGTCGTTGTTGTTGTCTTGGGGCCACCCCGTGATGGGCATGGCCTGTTGGGCTGCCGTGCAGCCCGATCCCGTTCCACAAAACATGGTGGTGTTGGTGAGGAATTGAATGCCGCCGTTTTGCTGGGCCTGGTATCGGATTTCAAAATCCTCAACGACCTGAGCTTGGGCGCAACTGCACATCCCCACCATCAAAAGCAGCAAGGACCAGGTGCGTCTATGAGCGTGGGAGGGCATCATTTGTTGAGCTGACCGGCTATGAAGCCAGTGGTCCAAGCCGCTTGGAAATTAAAGCCGCCGGTGATGCCGTCTACGTCGAGCACCTCGCCCGCGAAGTGGAGACCTGGGACGATCCGGCTTTGCATAGAAGTGAAGTCGACCTCGCCAAGGGTCACGCCTCCACAGGTGACGAATTCCTCTTTGAATGTGGTCTTGCCCGCTACGGAGTAGGCGTCGTTGAGCAGCCCATTGAGCAGGCGGTTTCGGGGCTTTTTGCCCAGTTCGCCCCAAGGTGTGTCCGCGTCAATGCCCGCTTTCTCCAAAGCGTGGACCCAAAAGTTCTTGGGGAGATCAAAGGGGCAGGCATTGGCCATTTTCTTTTTGGGTGAGGCATTCGCGGCGTCTGCCATAAGAAGGGCGGCTTCTTCCTCGTTGGTGCGTCCGATCCAATTGACCTGAATGGTGAAGCTATAGCCCCGCTGTTCCAATTCGCGCGCGCCCCAGGCTGACAGCTTCAGCACAGCAGGGCCGCTCATGCCCCAGTGGGTGATGAGTACCGGACCTTGGTGGGAGAGTTTGGTGCCTTGGATGCGGACGATGGCGTCCTGGACGACCAGCCCCATGCGTTCGGTGATGGTTTCGCCCGGCATATTGAAGGTGAACAGCGACGGGACCGGTGTGCTGATGGTATGGCCGAGGGCGACCAGCCAGTCGAAGCCGGTGGCCTTGGGGCTGCCCCCGGTGGCGACGATGACCCGGTCGAACTGCTCTCCGTGGAGGTCAAACCCGCCACCATCAAGCGGTTGGATGGATTGGACGGGGGCCTTCATCCGGATGTCAACGCGGTCCTGTTGCGCCTCGGTCAGCAGGCAGTCGATGATGGCCTGAGACGTATTGGCGACTGGGAACATGCGGCCGTCATCCTCGGTCTTGAGCGGGACGCCGCGCTCGGTGAACCAGTCTATGGTGTCCTGGGCGCTGAAGGTGCCAAACGCTTTCTTGAGCTGACGTCCTCCTCGGGGGTAATGCTTGGCGAAGGCGCTGGTGGAAAAGCAGGCGTGGGTGACGTTGCATCGGCCACCCCCAGAGACTTTGACCTTGGACAGCAGTTTTCCTGTCTTCTCGAAAAGGACGACGTTGCTGCCGGGATGGTGTCGTGCAGCGGACAAGGCTGCGAAGAATCCCGCCGCTCCGCCACCAATCACCGCGACATTGCCTGCACCGTCCATGCTAGAAAGGTACGCCTTAGGCCCCCTCCTTGTTGAATTTCAGGGATGGCGAGGCTGGGAGCATCTATTTTTACATCATGCGTCAATCTTGCACTTTCCTCGCCGAAAACCTGGCTTTCAGCTTTGTCATGAATCGACTTGGCCTACTGTTGCTGGTCATGTCCAGTGGATTGTGGCTCCGTGCCCAACCCAATTCGTGGGAAGGGAACCCCCTTGAGGTGCTCATTCAGGAGCAAATTGACCTCATGTCGTGGGCCCAGAAGATTGACCAGATTCACCGCAACACTTTTTGGACGACACCCGACAACTTCAATCCGCCAATTCCAGGTTTCACCATGTCGGACGGGCCGCACGGGGTCCGCTTTGTGGATGCCACGTCTTTTCCAGTGGGCATCGGCATCGCGGCCTCTTGGAACCGTCAGCTTGCCCACGATGTGGGCTACGCCATGGGCACCGAATTTCACGCCTATGGCAAGCACCAACAGCTTGGTCCCGCGGTAGACCTTTGCCGAGACCCGCGCAATGGCCGCAGTCCAGAGACCGGGGGAGAGGATCCTTTCTTGACGGCCCACATGAACGTCGAAGTGGTGCGCGGCATCCAACAGCACCCCGTGATCGCCACGGTGAAGCATTTCAATGGGGTCAACCAGCAAGAGGACCGGCACAATGTCAACCACAACATGACCCAGCGTCAGTTGATGGAACACTACGGGTACAATTTCCGCCGGGTCATACAGGACGCAGGTGCACTGTCGGTGATGAACGCCTACAACAAGGTCAACGGCGACAAAGCCGCTGAAAGCGCGGACTTGCTCAATGGCATCCTCAAAGGGCGCTGGGGGTTCCCGTTTTATGTGGTCTCCGATTGGGGGTCGGTGTGGGACGCCAGCAAGGCGCTCAAGGCGGGCTGCGATCTCGAGATGGATGTCGATGTGTCGGCCTTTGAGGAGCAGCTGACCAATGACTACGTCAATGGGTTCATCAACGTAGCCGACCTCGATCGCGCCGTGCGGCGCGTCCTGCGGGTGAAGTACCTGACCGGTATGATGGACAACTTTCCCCAGGGAAATCCCATCACAGGGGCCAACACACCTGAACACCAGGCGCTGTGTCTCGATGCGGGCCGGGAAGCCATCGTTTTGCTCAAGAATGAAGCGGACATCTTGCCGTTGAACCCATCGCAGACCGTAGCGATGATCGGCCCGAGTGCACACGTCGCCCAACTTGACGGATTTGGCTCCAGTTGGGTCGATCCCCCTTATGCCATCACGCCGCTCCAGGGTTTGCAAAACAAGATTCCACCCAGCCAGGTGGAATTCGCCACGGGTTGTGCGATTAACAGCACCGACACCAGCGGTTTCGCTGCGGCCCTCGCTGCGGCCATGGCGGCAGACGTCGTGGTGTTTGTTGGGGGACTTGACCAGACCCAAGAGG
>JADHLY010000043.1 GCA_016780385.1 Flavobacteriales bacterium | reverse complement strand
GAAAAGGGTTTCCTCCACTTTGTAGGATCCTACCGGACCAACCAGGGCTTTGCATCCGGTCTGGAATCCGAGGCTTGGGCTTACTACCTGAAGGGCCGCAAGACCATGGGCAACCACAACGTGAGTTTCACGGCTTTCGGCGCCCCCCAGCGCCATGGACAACGCTCCTTCCAGATGCAGGTCCATGAATTCGACACTGACCTCGCCAGTGAATTGACCACGGCAGAAGGGCAAGAACAACTGCAGGGCATCATCGCCGGAGCCGACTCCACGGACCTCGTTTCCCGCGGACGGGATTTCAACGAGTTCATCGTCAACTACCAGGAGGTCTATTACGACTACAACGAGGCCACCGGTCAGGTCGATACTACCTATGGTGAGAACCGCCGATACAATTCCCGCCAGAATTACTACTTCAAGCCGATTTTCACGGCGCGCGACGTGTGGGCCATGAGCGACAAGTCGACCTTGACGACCACCGCGTACGCGAGCTTCGGAACCGGTGGTGGAGAGGCCTTGGCCAGCACGCCCGGCACGCGTTTGGGGGACGGAACGCTGGACCTGCAGCCGACTTGGAATTCGCACCAGCTGTTCGAGTTTGGCCCCAATGGACTGAATGTCGATGCCAATGGAGAGCGCAAGGGTTCCAACTTCATCCGGATCGCCCACAACGACCACCGTTGGTTCGGCGCGCTGTCCAATTTCACCACGGACGTCAGCGATGAGCTGAATTTCAGCGCGGGAATTGATGCGCGACACTACACGGGAAGCCACTACAGGACCATAGGCGACATGTTTGGCGCTGACTATTACGACGCCCCCAACGACCGCCGCGACCAGAATGCCAACTTCGATACCCCCTTGCGCGAAGGAGATAAGTATTACTACTACGATGACGGACAGGTGGCTTGGGGCGGCTCTTATGTCCAACTCGAATGGGACAAGCTGAACCACAGCGCCTTTGTCAATGTATCCGGCGCTCAGAGTTGGTACCGGGGCATCGACTACTTCCGTCCGCGGGTATTGACACTGGACGGAACCACCTATGAAGTGCGCTCTACGGATGAGTGGCGGGTCCTCGGCGAAGATGACTGGTCCACTGACACTTTGGCCAACGGGACCGTGCTTGCGGCCGATCACCCGGACCTGCAGACGTACACCACGGATTGGGAGCGCCTGAACAGCTTCACGGTCAAGGCTGGAGGCAACAAGAACCTCAACGAGTGGACCAGCGCCTACACCAACCTGGGCTACCTGAGCCGGGCACCGCTGTTCAACTCGGTATTCGACCTCAGCAATGAACTCATCCAGGGTTATGAAAATCAATACGTCAAAGCGGTCGAACTCGGTGTGAAATACGCCAAAGGACGCTTCGCATCGAACATCAATGCCTACCGCACCGGCTGGGAGAACAAGGCTGTAAACCGCTTCTACAGCGTGTCCAACCTGTGGCAGGACCCCAACCTGAGTGTGTACGCTGACACTTCCACCACGGAAGGCCGGCAGGATTTGCTCGTGTTGGCACAGGACGACCGACTCATCGAGGACGTCGACTGGGGAACCGAGGCCAACACCATCATCGAGCAAGTGGACCGGAACCTGGGCTACAACCTGCTCAACGCGGATGCCGTCCACAGCGGTGTGGAGTGGGACTTCGCCTATGACGTGACCTCCAAACTCGATGTGCAGGGTGTCTTCTCATGGGGCAACTGGCGTTGGACCAGCAACGAGAGTGTCGACCTCATCAACAGCTCCGACAATGACTTCATCACCCGCACGGACAATGGAGCTGTGGCGGACACCCTCGTGAACCTCAATGGAGTCAAGGTCGGCGATGCGGCGCAACGTCAGATCTCGGCCTCCATCAGTTACCGCCCGAAGCGCGGCACCTACTTCTCCTTGCGGAGCACCTGGTTCTGGCAGCACTATGCCAACTTCTCGCCAGGTGATGTGATCACCGAGGGCGAGCCGAAAGACGTGTGGGTGACCCCTGGTTACAACCTCATCAATTTCAATGCGGGAACCAGCTTTGATGTCTCTGACAATGCGCTCCTGCGCGTGCGTCTGAGTGTGACGAATCTCCTTGACGAGCTCTTCATCACCGACGCGAACAACAATTCACAGTACGCCCCCTACCCCTATGGTCCCGAGGGGGGCAGCGGACAGGCCGAGATTTTCGTCGGTCCTCCGAGGATGATCCGCCTGAGTGCGGTACTCGAACTCAAGGGACTCCAGAACCGACCATGAACAAGCTTCTTTTCTCCGGTGCCTTGATGGCATTGGCCCTGTCCAACGGCCTCCACGCCCAGGACAACATCCTCGACGCCCGCACCAATTATGGCGTTGGCGACGTCGTGACCGTCACCGGTGTGGTGACCAGCGACGACAACCTCGGGTCGGTCCGGTACCTGCAGGACGCCACCGCTGGCATCGCGCTTTATCCTGGCGGGGACTGGGGCGATTGGGACGCCACCCCGGCCATCGGGGATTCGTTGACCGTCACCGGTGAGATCACCGAGTACAACGGCCTGCTGGAGGTTGGGCCCAACCTGACCGCCGTGGTGTTTGAAGGCGCTGGGACATTGCCAGAGCCTATGGTCATCGGCGCTGCCGACATGGATGAATCGCTGGAAGGGCAGCTCGTCCGTGTGAACGGAGCCACTTTTCCCTTGGCCGGTCTGGAAATCACGGGCAACAACACCTACGATTTTACAGCCGACGGGCAGACAGGCATCATGTACGTCCGCACGAGCAACAGCCTCGTGGGTGAAACCTTGACGGGGTGTGCCGTGGACCTCATCGGTATCGTGAGCCAGTTCTCTTTTGATGGAACGGGGGGCTACCAGTTGCTGCCCCGCGGTCCGGTTGATTTGTTGCCGGCATCGGGCATCTGTTATACCTCACCGGTGGTCCAGTCCAACATGACGACTTCGGGATTCACACTTTCGTGGAGCACCGACCTTGCGTCGGATGGCATTGTGGAATACGGACTGACCGAGGACCTCGGCATGACGGCCAGCGGTGCCTCCGGCACCACCGATCACAGTGTGGACCTCACCGGATTGGAAGCGGGCAAGATTTACTTCGCCCGGGCCATCTCGAGCCTGCCTGACGGAGAAAGTGCCGCCTCTCCCATTCGCCCTTACGCCACGGTATCCAACTCTTCCGGCGCCATCCACGTCTACTTCAACGGCCCGGTGAACACCGCGGTCGCCACCGTAGAGGAGGCCCAGTCGCTCGGTGTGGACATGAATGACACGGTCGCCGCATGGATCACATCCGCTCAGCACACCCTAGACGTTGCCGCCTACAACTTCAACGACCAGACCTTGGAGGACGCCTTCGAGACCGCCGCCAACAACGGCGTACAAATCCGCTGGATCTATGAAGGGCAGAACGCCAACGTCGGCCTCAGCAACCTTCCGGAATCCGTCGTGACCCACGCCCGCACCGATGGCCAGGGCAGCGGCATGCACAACAAGTTCATCGTAGGCGACGCGGAATACCCCGAGTCGGCCTTCGTGCTGACCGGATCCACCAACCTGACCACCGGCAACCTCGTGCAGGATCTCAACAACGCCATTGTCTTCGAGGACCAGAGCCTGGCCCGCGCCTACACCATGGAGTTCAACGAAATGTGGGGAGCGGATGGCATGATGCCGGACGCCGCCAACGCCAAGTTCGGTCCGGACAAGACCTGGAACACGCCCGTCGACTTCCTCGTGGGAGGGGTGCCGGTTGAGCTTTACTTCTCCCCCTCGGACGGCACGACCAATGCCATACGCGAGGAAATCGAAGCGGCCGATTCCGAGTTTGAATTCGCCCTCCTCGCCTTGACCCGCGACGACCTCGGCGACGCCATTGCACAATTGGGCGAGAGCTTCTTCGTCAACCCCATTGGGGCCATCGAACAGGTCAATACCACAGGCAGCGAATACGAAAACCTGCTTTCCTCGGGAGTCCAGGTCTATCACCACAACATCAGTGACGACCTGCACCACAAGTACGCCATCGTGGACCACGCCTCACCTTCGAATGACCCTGTGGTGATCACCGGTTCGCACAACTGGTCGTCCTCCGCAGAAAACGTGAACGATGAGAATACGGTCATCGTTCACGATGCACGTGTGGCCAACCTCTACCACCAGGAATTCCAAGGCATCCTCATCGCCCTCGGCGTCATCGCATCGGTGGAAGATGAGACCGGTACTCCCATCTGTACGGTATTCCCGAATCCTGCCCACGGAAACCTCTCCATTCGCTGGGAGTCCACTGCCGTACCCGGTGAGCTCGTTTTGCGTGACCTGGCCGGCAGGGAAGTGCTCCGCTCCATGCTCGGCAACAGCATCACGCGCATTCCGCTCGACGGCGTTGCTTCCGGTGTCTACACCGCTGCGGTGGACGGCCAAGGCCTGCCCACCCGCATCGTGGTGGAATGATGAACCGCCCCTGGCGGACGGCATTTGAATTCACCCTGGGCGCCGTGTGGGCCGTCCTTCTGTGCAGCTGTGCCGAATCTGAATCCAGAGGGCCCTTGCATGAGATGAAGGACTTGCCTGCCGGCACTTCGTTGCCGGGACTTGCCCTCTCTCCTGATGGTCCTGCCTTGCTTTTTGCAGAGGAACGGGGGGATACCGTGGCCATTCGGTGGTCGCAATGGGTGGACACCGGTTGGAGCACACCCGTCACGATCGTCGAGGACACTGGATTGCTGGTCAACTGGGCCGATCGCCCTTCGATGGCGTTCGGCCCCCAAGGAGACGCCCACGCCCATTGGCTGCGTATGGATCCAAGGGGTGACTTCTGCTACGGCATCGAAACCGCGCACAGCGTGGATGGCGGCCTGACATGGTCCGAGGCCGACCGACCCCACCGCGACACGGCCGTGGCCGAGCACGGATTCGCCCAGTGGATGCCCACCCGCGATGGGGCGATGCTGGCCTGGTTGGATGGCCGGCAGTTCGACGGACATCCCAACCCTGCCAAGGCACCCATGGAGGTGCGCGCGGCCCGATGGACGCCAGCTTTGGGTTGGTCGGACGAAGTGGTGCTGGACAGTTCCGCCTGCACCTGCTGTCCCATGGCTTCAGCCGCCCTCTCCGGCGGCGGGTATCTGCTCACCTATCGCGACCGCACGGCAGACGAGATGAGGGACTTCAGTGCCGTTGAAATCGCGTCCACCGATGCGCACTCCGTTCAATTGATCCAGGGTGCCGTTCCTGTGGGTGCCGACGGATGGCGCATTGCAGGATGTCCCGTCAATGGATCGGCCTTGGCTTCGGGAGCCGACCGCACCCTCGCCATCTGGTTCACGAATGCCGAAGACCAGCCGCGGATTCGGATGGCCTGGCGTTCGAAGGAAGGAGTGTGGTCGGAGGTCGAGAACCTGCAACGCGCAGAAGCTGTGGGCCGCGTTGCAGCCGCTGTCGATGGTCAGGGCCGATTCCATGCCATTTGGATGGAGAGAGAAAACGATGCGCCGCGATTGATGGGCCAATGCTGGATGCCCAGCGGAACACCCCTTCTCACTGAGGCCATCGCGCTTACCTCTGTGGACGACGCTCGGGCGGGAGGATTCCCTTCGTTGGTGGGACTCGAGAGAGGCGGCGTCATGTTGGCCTGGACGACAACGGGGAAGGAAGCCCATGTGCGCACGGCGACATGGACCCCTTCCCCGTAGAAAGCCGTCGGATCGAGAGCCTTATTCGACCACGAGTCGGATGACGTCTTCGGTCAAACCATTGGTGGCTCGGACCAGATAGATGCCGGCATCGAGGTCGCTCACGTCGAGGTCGACGAAGGCACCATCGACAAGCTCCTGCTCCATGACCAATCGGCCAAAGGCATCGGCCACCTGCAAGCTGACCGGAGTGTCTCCGCCGAGCAAAACCTCGATGCGCACCGAAGCATCGGCGGGGTTTGGATAGGCCCGTACCTCAGCCAAAACAACACGCTCTCCGGCGCAGCTGCTCGAGTTCGAATCGCCCGCCGTGAAACTGCAAATGGGCGAGAATGCACTCGCATCCCCATTGCAATTGCTCCGGACCTGCCACTCGTAGGTGGAATTGTTGTTCAGGCTGGAAGCCGTGATGCTCGTCTCTGTCGTGGTCGCCTCACTCGTCCAAGCGGCAGAACCTGCCACCCTGAATTGTACCGTGTAGCTGACCGCGCCGCCGACGGCATCCCACGTCAGGGTAGCCTGCTTGCGCTTGATGCTGACCGCATTGGTTCCTGCGGGCACATCGCACGTGCCTGTGGAGCAGGGAGAACAATCGGGTCCTCCGCAGTCCACGCCGGTCTCGTTGCCGTTCTGAATCCCATCGTTGCAGGTCGCCGGACAAGCAGGACAATCCGCTCCACCGCAATCGACACCGGTTTCGTCGCCATTCTGAATGCCATCGTCACAGGTAGGTGTGGCACACGGGGCACAAGATCCACCGCAGTCGACACCGGTTTCGTCGCCGTTCTGAATGCCGTCCGTACAGGTAGGCGTGGGTGTGTCACCACAAGCTGCCGACTGAGTCAGGGAATACCGGAAGCCGCCCGGCGCAAAGAGGGCGTGCATCCGGATGGCCTGCCCGTCGGTGTACAGGTTCATGCAGCCATCGTCTGTATAGTCCATGTAGTTCTGGACCATGTCTACCGATCCGCAGCTCACATGACCAATGGCACAGCCGTAATTGGGCCCATCCGAGAGGGGGGTGTCCCCCACGAAGTCGTCCACGCTGCAACCACCGTCGCCCCAGATGTGGCGAAGATTGAGGTAGTGTCCCACCTCGTGGGTACAGGTGCGCCCCTCATCAAAGGGGAAGGTGGCCGTACCGATGGTACCGAAATAGGCGTAATCGCACACCACGCCATCGGTGGATGCCGGTCCTCCAGGGAACTGTGCGTATCCGAGCAGTCCACCACTGAGGTTGCAAACCCAGATGTTGAGATAGGATGAGGGATCCCAAGGTGTGAGGCCCTGGTTGCCCTTCATGGCATCGTTGGCCTGCCAGGAAGGCTTGTTGGTGGACTTGCGGCGGATGCCATTGGTGGCATTGCCATCGGGGTCCACGCTGGCGAGGCAGAATTCGATTTCGGTATCAGCAGCCTGTGACCAGGTGTTGTCCGCATCGCCGTTGGTCCGGCGGAAATCGGCATTGAGCACATCGATCTGCGATTGGATCTGGGCATCCGAGATGTTCTGCGCTCCGGTCTTGTAGATGACGTTGACCACCACGGGAATGGTGACCACGTTTCCATTCCTGAGCTGGGGCGTCGTCTCGAATGTTCGGGTAAAGGCCTCGATCTGCTCCATTTGCTCGTGGAGCTGCTCATGTTCATTCAGGAGTCGATCGAGGTTGCCCATCGTGTGGCAGACCCGCTCTTGGGCTGAGAGCATGGCCGAAGCACCCACCAATAGGGTGCAAAAGAGGGTACGAAGGTTCATTTCGGTAATTCAGTTTCGCCTCAATTTCAGAAAAGGAACGTGGCCAAACAGAACATTTTGAGATGACTTTCATCATTCCGTGGATAATGTCCCACTGCGACGATCTGGTTTCCGACGGATGCGGCCCAAAAGCTCAATTCCATGCCGGAAATCACCCGGTTTGAACTTTCCTACAATCCTCCTGTTCCTCTGTCACAATCACACAAATCTAAACCATGCTCAAGCATACCCTCTTGTTGCCCTTCTTCCTGATCGGCGCACTTCTTCAAGCCCAGACCACCGTGGTCGACGTGGTAGTCAACAGCGATGACCATACGCTCCTCGAAGCTGCGGTCCTTTCAGCCGATCTCGCAGGCACCCTCTCCGGAGATGGTCCTTTCACGGTTTTCGCTCCCACCGACGCAGCTGTGACTGCCTTGGTTACCGAGCTCGACATTACTGCGGATGACCTGCTTGCCCTGGATGGCCTCGCCGACATTCTCTTGTATCACGTTGTCGGTGCAACCGCCATGAGCGGAGACCTCTCTGACGGACAAATGGTCACCACGCTGCAAGGCGAGGACGTCACGATTTCCATCATGGGAGGAAACGTGATGGTCAACAGCGCCAATGTGACCGTTGCGGACATTGCTGCCGACAACGGAGTCGTGCACGTCATCGACGCTGTGCTCCTCCCTCCCCCGCCCGCAACGACAACGGTGGTGGATGTCATCGTCAACAGCGAGGACCACAACTTGTTGGAGGCTGCAGTAGGTGCAGCCGGTCTTGTGGACGCCCTCTCCGGAGAAGGTCCTTTCACGGTTTTTGCCCCTACCGATGATGCCGTGACCGCGTTGGTTACCACCCTCGGGATCACCGCTGACGACCTGCTCGCTCTCGAAGGCCTCGCAGACATTCTGTTGTACCACGTGGTCAATGCCACCGCCTTGAGTGGTGACCTTTCCGATGGACAGATGATCACCACCATGCTCGGTGAGGACATTACCATCTCCATCATGGACGGTACTGTCATGGTCAACGACGCAACCGTGACTGTGGCGGACATCACCACGGACAATGGCGTGGTGCACGTCATCGATGCGGTGCTGTTGCCGCCGACGCCAGAGGTCACCCCGACGGTGGCAGATATCATTGCCGAAAGCGAGGCCCATGCGGTTTTGGCTGCTGTTCTCGACAGCACCGGATTGGATGAGGCCCTGGCTGGCGACGGCCCCTTCACGGTCTTCGCCCCCACGGATGCGGCATTCGATGCCCTTCCTCCTGCCGTGATTCTGCAGATTCTGACGGACAACGCGCTCCTGACGAACATCCTCACCTACCACGTAGCGGGTGACAGCCTGACCGCTGGAGACCTCTCCGACGGCATGATGATCGAAACCCTCAACGGGGAGGAAGTAACCGTCACCATCATGGACGGTACGGTCATGATCAACGATGCTACCGTCATTGTGGCTGACCTCATCGGCTCCAACGGTGTCGTGCACGTCATTGACGCCATCCTGACGCCACCGGCTCCCACACCCGCCACCGTGGTGGACATCGTGGTGAACAGTCCCAACCACAACATCCTCGAGACAGCCGTGGTTGCTGCAGGATTGGTGGACGCGCTTTCCGGCGAAGGTCCCTTCACGGTCTTTGCTCCTACTGACATGGCTTTTGCTGCGCTCCCCGCAGGTGTGATCGACGAGCTCCTCGCCGACCCAACCGGCGCATTGACCGACATCCTGACCTACCACGTGGTAGGCGGAGCCGCTGCCATGAGTGGCGACTTGTCCGACGGTCAGATGATCACCACCCTCAATGGGCAAGACGTGACCGTGACCCTGAACGGAGGTAATGTCATCATCAACAACGCCATGGTCGTCGTAGCCGACTTGGTGGCCGACAACGGTGTGGTGCACGTCATCGATGCCGTGTTGCTTCCTGAGCCACCAGCTCCGGCCACTGTGGTGGACATCATCGTGAACAGTGAAAACCACACCATCCTCGAAGCCGCTGTTGGCGCTGCGGGATTGGTCGACGCCCTCTCGGGTGAAGGTCCCTTCACTGTTTTTGCCCCCACAGACGCAGCCTTCGGAGCATTGCCCGCTGGATTGATTGATGAGCTCCTCGCGGACCCCGCGGGAGCCTTGACCGACATCCTCACCTACCATGTAGTGGGAGGTGCAGCGGCCATGAGCACGGACCTGACCGATGGACAGACCATCGCCACCCTGCAGGGTGAAGAAGTCACGATTTCCATCGACGGCATGATGGTCATGGTCAACGATGCCAACGTCATTGTCGCCGACCTCGTCGCTGACAACGGAGTGGTGCACGTCATCGACGCCGTACTCAGCCTTCCGTCCAGTGTGAATCAGCTCGACCTCGGCTCCTTGTTCGAGGTGTACCCGAACCCCACGACGGATGTGTTGCGCTGGGGTGCCGTGCAGGTAGATCGCCTGCAGGTGCTCGACGCCAACGGCCGCCTCTGCTATGAGACAACGAATCCGACCGGTGTGCTCGACATGAGCGCCTTTGATAACGGTCGGTATGTCGTCGTCATCGAAGCCGATGGACAGCGTGCGGTGAAGGCCGTCATCAAACAGTAATCCAATTGCCCCTTGCCGGGGGCACATCTGCAAGGAAGCAAGGCCGTCCCTCGGGGCGGCCTTGTTCATTTACCGCCGCACGGCGGTTACTTCACGAGGAACCAGGCGTTGAGCAACTGCTCGCGGTTGTACCGCATGGTAGCGCCGGTGTTCTGGTCGATGACATCGAACCCGGCCGCCATGCAGATGGCCTGGCCCGCGGCTGTGTCCCATTCCATGGTGGGTGCGAAACGGGGGTAGCAATCGGCCTTTCCCTCGGCCACCATGCAGAGCTTCAGCGAAGACCCCTTGGAAATCAGGGCCACCTCGCCGTGTTCCTCGCGCAATGCAGCGATGAACGCTTCCGTTTCGGGGGACATGTGGGAACGGCTCGCCACCGCTGTGAAAGGACGGTCGCCCCTTTCCATGGGCAATGCCGCTGCACCCTCGATCACGGCCGGCACATCGCGGGCCTCATCTGCGGGCCAGAGGGCCTTGCGGGCACCTTGGCCTTCCTCCCCAACGTATAGCTCGCCCGTAACAGGTACGTAAATGACACCGAGTACCGGAACCCCGTCCCGTGCCAGTGCGATGTTGACGGTGAACTCTCCGTTGCGCTTGATGAATTCCTTGGTCCCGTCAATGGGGTCCACAATCCACAATTCGGACCAGTCAGAACGTTCCGCATAGGGCATGTCGCGGCCTTCCTCGGAGAGAACGGGAATGCCGGTGTCCGCCAAGTGCTTCATGATCACCTCGTGGGAAGCGAGATCGGCCCGTGTGAGGGGGCTGTCATCGCCCTTGACCGTCACGTCAAAGTCACCGCTGTGGTAGATTTCCAAAATGGCCTTTCCCGCCTCCACTGCCGCTGCAACGGCTTTGTTCCTCAGTGATTTCATGGTTTGAATTTAATGGGCCATGTGGGCATAGATGGCATCCAAACGCGCCTTCTCCTGCTCCCAGGAAATTCGATCAGGTGCGGCTTGAAGTGCCTTGTGAAACGCTTGATTTCCTCGCTGCTGTAATTTCCGGAGCGCCGCGCGCCAGCCTTCGGGGGTATCGTCCTGTACCACCTCGCCCACTCCCAAATCCTCGATGAGTGCGCGGCAATCGGGAAGGTCATTGGACAGGACAGGGACGCCGGCGAGAATGTATTCGAAAAGCTTGTTGGGCAGGCAGTACAGGTAGGAGAGGCAGGTGGGCTTGACCGAAACCAAGCCCACGTCGGCGCTGCGGGTGTGGGCAAGTACCTGCTCGTAGGGAACGGCTGGGTGGACGTGCACATGAGGCAAACGCGCCGCCGCATCGTCCACCAAGTGTTGAAGGGGGCCATAGCCCATGAGTACCAAGTGGATCCCGGATTCCTGGAGGCCCACCATGGCTTCCAATGCCGTTTCCAGGCCGCGGTTGTATGTGAATGCGCCTTGGTACAGGGCGATGAAGTCGCCCTCGGGGATGCCGAAGCGCGACCGGAAATGATCGGGCATCCCCATTTCGGCGGTGCGCTTTTCCCCATTCAAGGCGGCAACTTCGGGGATGTTCCGCACCAAATGAACTTCGGGAATGCCGTATGAAGCGTATCGCTCTCGGTAGGCGTGGGCGATGGAAGGGCTGACGGTGATGACCGCTTCGGCCTTTCGAATCATGCGCCGCTCGAGCCAGCCGACCAGCTTGCGCTCAATGGCAGGTTTGGCGTTCCGTTCCGCTTCGAATTCGTGGCAATCGTATATGAGCTTGAGCCGGGGATTCAAGCGCTTGGCGCACCATCCGAGCACGAAGGCCTCGATGTCGTTGCAATGCCAGGCATCCATCTTGCGCCAGCGCCACACCACCTTGAGCGCCAACTCTGCCATCTTCATCGCGCCGAAAACGGTGCCTCGAGGCAACGCGGCCAGCGATACAGGGATGCGTTGAACCATCCAGCCCCCGCGTTCCTCCCGCTCGGGCAGTCCTTTCTTGTGCAGGGCCACCACGGTCACCTCATGCCCCGCATCAGCCAAGGCCTGGGAGACCTTCAGCACGCGGTTGTCCCGCGTAAAGTCGTTGAGGACAAGGTTAGCGATCCGCATTTCCATGTCGCATGACGGCGGTGATGAGCACCGCGAGGTTGACTATGTAATAGCCGCATTTGGCCCAAACGATGCCCACGAGGGCGCCCCACTCTCCACCGCCAAACCAATCCGGGTGCTGCTTCCCAGCATACCAACCGGCCAATACGGCGAGCAGGTGCAGTGCGTCGAGTCCGGTGATCCATCTCGGCTTCCGCACACGATGGAACAGGGAGCCGAGGCCCGCCGTGATGAAATTGAGGACGAACCAAGGGGTCAGGATGCGCACCACGTCAATGGCCCCCTCCCATTCTTCACCAAACAACCAGGCCGTGGCGTTGTCCGGAGCCACATGGACCCCCACCCAAACGAGTGCTGAAACCGAAGCAAAAGAGAGGAGCGACCATGTAAACAGACGGCGCAAAGGAGCCCCATCCGCCTTTTCTGTGGATGTCTGGAACAACACAGGCGCCGCGGACATGGCCAACAAGGAAAGGGGCTGCATGACCAATCGCCGGGCGAGCCCCATCATTCCGAGCAACACCGGACCCAAGGTGGCACCGATGAGCAGCACATGCAGCCACTGGGCGCCGCGGTTCATGGCGCTCCCTGCCAAAACCCAAGTTGGATAATCCCGGTACTCCTCCAAGATCCGGTCCTGCTTCAATGCATGCCAAGACCAGCTACTTTGCAGGAGCTGTTTCATGCCCCGGGTCAAAATGGCCCACCGCACAATCAATCCGGTGGCAGCTCCGAAGACGAGCCCTGACAGGGAGAAAAAAGAGGCTCCGGCCATTTTGACGGCCTCGGAAGTCAAGGGAGCCAGTGCTTGCGCGGAAGCCACTTTTCCAACCGATTTCTGCCTGTGGTGCCAATACTCCAAGAGCCGGCCATGGGCAGCCAAGGCGCAAACAAAGGGCAGACACAAGGAAACCCACTTCCAAGCAGGCAATGCGTAGCGCTCCGTGATCCAATCTTGGGTGAGCCAGGCTGCGCTTCCCACCACCAGCAAAGTGATGGCTGCTGCTCTTTGGCCAGCCGAGAAGAGCACACGCGCCTCCCGGTCCGATTCCGGCAGCATCAATGCCTGCTCGTATTTCCCGGTTCCGAGCACGGCGGCCATTCCTGTGACCAAAGCGAACATCTCGAGATGGGCGAAAGCCTCGGGCGTGTACAAGCGCGTCAGTACGAAGGCAGCCAACACGGTCACCAATTGGCCCGCTGCAGCTCCTCCCATCAGGGTGGCCATGCGCCGAATCATCGGCTATGGGGATTGATCACGCCCACGAAGCGCAAGTTACGCCGGGCAGATGCGGAGAACGGCGCAAGGAGACGTCCTACCCTGGATGTCAGGCTGGGCGCTTGCGGCGCGTGATGGCGCGGACCACCTCTCCACCGGGAAGCTCAAAGCATGCCTCTCCTCCAGCGAAATGGGCCTCGAGCTCGGCCGTGCTCACCATGGGGCGGGCTTCCACGATGCACGCAATGTCATCGCAGGTCACCTGCGGTACGCCTTCCGCGTCGAGGATGAGATAACCTTGCCCCTGCTTTCGCTCTTCCATACGCTCAGCGTGAGAACGAGGGGGAACATAGACGGCGTCTCGTGTTTGACGCAATTCATTGAGGGAGCGGTTCTTCATCGTGGCCACATTTGAATCGAGGTAAAACTAACCTCTAACCATCATCAAATCAAGAACTTAAGTGTGTACAAAGTACACGCCTCCGCATCGAATACCTTCGCAACCATAGGCATAGAACCCACTGCCCCACTGCTCATGAACGCCATCAACCTCCTTCAAAAATTCAATCGATTCTCCGATCAATGGAGCCCAAAAATCATCGCGCAACTCAATGGACAAGACGTGAAGCTGGCCCGCATACAAGGAGAATTCGTCTGGCACGCCCACGATGGGCAGGACGAGCTGTTCCACGTCATCAAGGGCAACATGACCATGGAGTTCAGGGACGGCAAGGTGGAAGTGGGACCCGGTGAAATCATCGTCGTCCCCAAAGGAGTGGAACACCGCCCGGTGGCCGAGGAAGAGGTCTGGATCCTGCTTTTCGAACCCCAAGACATCCACCACACTGGCGGTGTTCAGGACGACCGCACTGTGGAGCGATGTGACCACATCTGAGCCTGCGTTGACTTGGGCGCCGCCTGACGGCCTGACCGAAATGCTTCAGTCGCGATTGACTTTCACATCCTCGCCGAGCATCTGCTCGATTTGGTCCAGGGTTTCCGCCGTCATCGGGTTGTCCTTGAGGTCCAATGTTTTCAACTCGGTGCACTGGGTCAGGGAAGTGGGCACCCCCTTGAGGTCGTTCTTGTTGACAAACAACTTCTTCAATCCAGTAATGTTCCCGAGCTGCTCAGGAAGCGCCGTCAGGTCATTCCTCGACGCCACGAGCGTTTGCAAGGTCACGAGACGGTCGATGTTCTCGGGCAGGGCACCAAACTTCATCCCGCTGATGTCGAGGTAAACGAGGTTGGGAATGTTCAGGATTTCCTCTGGGAACTCCTCTCCAACCAAATCCGGATCCATCAACGGGTTCATCCGCAGCATCATCCCTCCAATGGTCTGCTCCAGGCGCCCACCCAGGCGCTGCTCAAGTGTGACTTCACTCGCCTCTGCTGCCGCATCCTCAGGACTTCCCTTCACCTCCTCTGCCTCCCACAATGCAATCTGCCTTCCGATCTCATCGAAGCGATCCTCCGGGTATATCATTTGGACATCCTTGTTCTCGGAGCG
>JADHLY010000006.1 GCA_016780385.1 Flavobacteriales bacterium | reverse complement strand
ATATGAATTCAACACCAGCACGGGCCGTTGGGGCCCTGAAGACTTCCAATGGACTTACACCCAGCCTGGGCTCAGCAGCACGGGACTGAGCTCCTTCCAGCGCCTCGGCAATGGCAGCAACCTCATCTGTAACGGCCGCACAGGTGAGCTGTTCGAAATCACGGAGGACGGTGAAACCGCGTGGGAATACCGCACACCGCTGCTGCAAGGGGCCCCCGTGGCGCAAGGCACCGAGTTGCAGCTCAACAACAACCTCACCTTCCGCGCAGACCGTTACCCACTGAATTTCCCTGCTTTCAATGGACAAGACCTGTCTGCAGGAATGGTCATCGAAACGGACCCTACTCCATTGGAAGTCTGCCAGCCTGTGCTGTGCGACAATGGATTGGCCTGCAACTATGGCGAGGAGGGGGACTGCATCTTCATCGATACCGACATCGATGTGGCGGGCCCACTCATGTTGGGGATCGTGGACTCCATTTCTTGCGCCAACGGTTATGAAGTCACCGATGATGGCTTCGTCACCCTCGTCCCCTCTTCCGGGGGGCTAGAGACCGGCTACGGGTGGTCCATCACGCCTGAAGTCGAGGCCCTGATGCTCGCTGCCGGTTTTGAGCTCTTGCTCAACGACCTCAATTCGCAGTCCGTGGCAGTCTGTGGGACCGAACTGACGGCGGTCAGCGGGTTCTTCGGTGATACCACTGTGGTCAATTATGATGGCACAGGCTGGTACTGGCCCCTTTACGATGGCTATACGGCACCTGCGGGCAATTTTGAATCGGGCTGTAACGACCCAGAATACTGCAATTTCAACCCTTGCGCCCTGCCCGATTCCACCCTGTGCACCGTGCTCGAATTGCTGGCAGCATCCAACACAAGCCCCGGCACCATTACTGCAGAAGCGGTGGGGGGAACAGCGCCGTACACCATCAATCTTCTGGACGAAAACCTACAAAGCATCGGCTTTCCGATTTCAGAATCCGACGAACCCTCTTTTGTTTTTGTCGGCCTGGCTGACGGCACCTATTGCTTGGAAATCACCGATGCCTCAGGTTGTTCCGCCATCTCCTGTGTGCTCGTAGGCCCTATGAGTGCAGGGGACTTGAACGCTGATTCATATCAGCTGTACCCCAATCCTGCCTCGGATGCTGTCCAATTGACCCTGCCTGCAGCATGGGATGTCAGGTCCATCACACTGCGCGATGCCACCGGTCGGTCTTTGGCCACTCCAAGCCTTTCGGCATCGGGTACAATGGCGTTGTCTTCATGGCCGGAGGGCATTTACTTCATCGAAGTCCAACACGCCAAGGGAACAGCCATAGAAAGGCTGGTCGTCCGCAGGTAATTCAGACGTTACATTGCGCACGATGCACGAAGACACCATCCTGACTGCCCGGGAAGGTGGGGTTGTGAAATTGACCCTGAACCGCCCGGCTGCCTTCAATAGCTTCACCCAGCCTATGGCTGCCCTGCTGCAGGATGCCTTGCGGACCGCCGACGCGGACGAGGGCGTGCGCTGCGTGGTCATCACAGGTGAGGGCAAGGCCTTTTGTGCCGGCCAGGACCTCAAGGAAATCACGGGCGATGACGCCCCCACTTTTGAAGAAATCGTAGGCGGATCGTACAACACCACCGTCCGGCTCATCCGTGCGCTGAACAAGCCGGTGATCGCTGCAGTCAACGGTGTTGCGGCAGGGGCCGGAGCCAACATTGCCCTGGCCTGTGACCTCTGCGTCGCAGCAGAAGGCGCCAAATTCATTCAGGCATTTTCCAAGATCGGTCTCATCCCTGACAGCGGTGGTACCTGGATGTTGCCGCGCTTGGTGGGCCTGCAGCGCGCCACCGCACTCGCCTATCTGGGCACCCCCGTCACGGCGATCGATGCCGCCGCCATGGGCATGATACACATGGCCTTTCCTGCGGAGGCATTCGCCGAAGAGACCATGGCCTTGGCCCAGCACTTGGCCAACATGCCCACACGTGGCCTGGCCTTGACCAAAGCGGCCTTCAACCGCGCTTTTGAGCAAGGGTTTAGCGCGCAGCTCGACACCGAATTGGAACTTCAAGGCGCAGCCTCTCGTACAGAGGACTACCAAGAAGGGGTGGCTGCCTTTCTCGAAAAGCGTAGCCCTTCCTTTCAAGGACGTTGAACATGGAGCACACCGAGCACAATCCCGCGCCCTGGATTTCCTGCGATGACCAGCTGCCCACCAATGGCCAGCGGGTATTGGCGGTCGTACCCGGCAATGAGGTATTGCTCCCCGGAAAAGCCAGCTTTGAGATGCGCGATGTCATCGTCCTTCGGTTTATGGAAAATTTCTTCTCTGCCCAGTCCGACCGGGCAGACAGCCATGGCCGACATTTTTGGTCGGGCGAAGGGGCTTCCAATCAGTACTTCAAAGCGGTCACCCATTGGATGCCCATGCCCGAGGCCCCGCCTGTTTCGGAGGAAGAGCCCCAAGCGGACTGACTCACTCTTCTGTTTTCTCGACGAGAAAAAACTGGCCCGCCACCCCGACAAACGTGTAATGCTTGTTGAGGATGTCGAGCCTGTAAATGGACGCGATATACAGGTCCTCCCTCTCTGTGACCTCACGGCCGGCCACGGCGGCCAAGTCGCCCAACCCCTTGCGCAGCTTCTTGCCCAAGGCCGTTTCTCCCGGCGTGTCGTCGGCAAGTTCAGTCTGGACGTAGTCACTCAAGAAAAGGCTGAATGCTTCTTGGTCGGGGTTGGTCACATAGAGCGCCCCGCATGCGATAGAGAGGACGAGGATGAGATTGACGATGGACTTCATTTCAGGGCATTGATCAAATGAAAAGCCTGCACGGCATACAGGGCCGCGGTTTCGGTCCGCAACCTGTGCGTCCCCATGGTGACAGGAGTAAAGCCCGCTGCACCAAAGGCTTCTATTTCGTCTGGCGTGAAATCTCCTTCGGGCCCGATCGCCAAAACCGCATCGCTGCCCGCCGGCATGGCTTCCGTGATTGATTGCCGCTGCCATTCGGGGTGTTCCGGCACGGGACAGTGCGCCAGGCCCAACCAAGGTCCGTCCACTGCCCCCTTTACTGTCTCAAGCGCCTCTTTCAATGGTGTTGCAGGCAGCAACTCTGGAAGCCACGCCCGTTGGCTCTGCTTCATCGCTTCCACCAATGTGCGGTGCCAGCGCTCATGCTTTTCGACTTTGCGCTCACTGCGCCCCGTCCAAATGGGTTGGATCCGGGAGACACCACATTCACAGGCCTTCTCCAGAAACCACTCAAAGCGGTCGGTGTGCTTGGTCGGCGCCACCCACAAGGTTAATTGAGGATCCGGGATTGGAAAGCAGGCGGGTATGCCCACCTGCAACACGGCCTCGCGCTTGCCCACAGAAACCACCTCCGCAGGAAAGACCGCCCCTTGGCCATCGGCCAACTCCACGGCATCACCCGGTCGAGCGCGCAATACCTGTCCCAAGTGACGGGCCTCATCTGCCCCCAAGGAATGGGGACCAGGCTTGACTTCCGGTGCATAAAACCGCCGCATGGGACAAAGAAAGCCCTGAGCCAAGCATCATCGCTCAGCACCGCTACCGTTCATCCACAATAGATGGTCAACCTGCGTATGCTGGCACTGTTGGTGCCGCATTGCGCACCTCGGCTGACACACCATCGGCAAAGGGATCAAAGTTGGCATTGAACCGGTCTGCGAGGGCATCCGCCTTGGCATCGTATGCGCGGGGATCCGCCCAAGTGTTGCGTGGATTGAGCAAAGTGTCGTCCACACCCGGCGCCGTCATGGGCACTTCCCAACCAAAGCGGTCACACTGGCGGTATTCCACTTGGTCCATCTTCCCTTGCAAGACGGCATTCAGCAATGCCCGTGTATCCTTCAAGGACATCCGTTGGCCTTCACCATGTGGTCCACCCGTCCATCCCGTGTTCACCAGCCATACCTTGGAACCGTGCTCGGCCATGCGCTGGCTGAGCATGTCGGCATACTTGCCGGGATGCAAGGGCAGAAACGGCGCGCCGAAACACGCGCTGAATACGGCCTTGGGCTCGTCAATGCCGTCCTCGGTGCCGGCGACCTTGGCCGTATATCCACTGATGAAGTGGTACGCTGCAGTGGGCGCATCGAGGCGCGCCAGAGGTGGCAATACCCCAAAGGCGTCACACGTCAGGAAAAAAATGTGCTCCGGATGCCCCCCTTCTCCGCTGGGCTTGGCCCCATGGATGTGCTGGATCGGATAGCTCACCCGCGTATTCTGTGTAGTGGTGGCATCCGTGAAGTCCGGGGTCACACCATCGGCCGCAAAACCAATGTTCTCCAGCATCGCACCGTGGTGGATGGCCCCATAAATGTCCGGCTCAAGGGCGGCGTCGAGGTCGATTGTCTTGGCGTAACAACCGCCTTCAAAGTTAAAAATGCCCCGAGGCCCCCACCCGTGCTCGTCATCGCCGATGAGCTGACGCTCGGGGTCGCTGGAAAGTGTGGTTTTGCCGGTTCCTGAGAGCCCGAAGAACACTGCGGTTTTGCCATCTGGGCCTTCATTGGCCGAACAGTGCATGGGCAGCACGTTGGATTCTGTAGGCAACAAGAAATTCATGGCACTGAACATGCCCTTTTTGATCTCGCCGGTATAGCCCGTTCCCCCGATCAAGACGCGCTTGTGGGTGAAGTCGAGGATGGCAAAATTGGACTGCCTTGTGCCATGCCGTGTAGGATCCGCTTTGAACCCGGGGGCGCAGACCACATGCCAATCGGGCCTGAAGCCTGCGATTTCCTCCTTCGTCGGCCGGAGGAACATGTTGAATGCAAATAAATTGGACCAAGCCTTCTCGGTCATGACCCGGACCCCCTTGCGGTATTCCTTTGCGGAGCCCACGAAGGCATCGCGGACGTAAAGCCCTTTGCCGTCGAGGTAGCGCATCAAATCGCCATGCAAAGTCTTCGCCTGTTCTGGATCGATGGGTTGGTTGATCTCGCCCCACCAAACGTTGTCCTGTGTGAGGGGGTCTCTGACGATGAATCGGTCTTTGGGGCTGCGGCCAGTGAATCGGCCGGTGTCAACGGCGATGGCGCCAGTTGAAGTAAGCCTTCCTTCTCCTGCTAAGAGGGTCCGCTCTATGAGGCGGGCAGGAGGTAAATTCCACCAGATGTTGCGTGCTTTGCGCAAACCAATCTCAGCCAGATTGGGGTGGAAAGGGGTATTTCCTTGGTGTACCATAATTGTCGAGGCAGATCATTGCTTGCCTTCTTCAAAGTTACACAACCACCTCGCCAACGACAGGAATCAGCCGTCAGACTTTTCCTCAGATTTGCCTCTGTTTTGTCCACTGGGACGAATCCAATGAAGGGACCACAGAACCCACCCCGCCATCATGGACAGTCCGCCCAACGGTGTCACTGGCCCAACCCAGCCTACCCAAGTCCACCCAGATAAGCGACCGGCAAGGAGGGCGAAAATGCTCAAGGAAAACAAGGCCACCCCCACTTCAACCCATACCAAACCCCGCACATGGCCCGTCGCTGACGCCCCCATGAGTGCTGCTCCCATCACCAAAACATAGCGCGAGGCCGTCTCATAGGACACCATACCTCGGTCATCCAAGACACCTTCCAAAGCATGCGCACCAAATGCGCCAGCGGCAATGCCAATGACCAACAAAATACCCGCTGTGAGCAAGTGGTTGCGTTGGGCTTCTCCTTCCATCATGCCGCGCTAATTTGCAGCAAAGAAAAATGCCTTTTGGCGAGAACCGCCGATCCCACTTCTTTTCCGTCCTCTATGAATTTCCGACTGCTCCCCCTGTTCATCATCCCCCTTCTGCTCTTTGCCTGTGGTGGTTCAGAAACCGACACGCAAACTGCACCTCCCAAAAAGGAAGCGGCAAACCCCAAAATGAAGGGCAAAACACCCAAGCGTGCCTACACCGCAGAAGAGCTCAACGCACCATACAGCACGGTGAGCCCCTGGCGTTACATCGTGACCAGCCCGGAAACACAATACTTCGAGCGCATTGTAGGCGAGTCCTCTCTGGCGCGCACGGTCCATTCGGGAGGTTACGCCCTCTTGGTGCCTGATGATGCCACATTCACCCAGAACAAGGACTGGAAGGGCATCCTGGACGAAGATCAGCAGGAGGCCCGTGACCGCTTTGTCCGGGCGCACATGATTGAGCGCATGAAAGGCCCGAAAATGCTGGAGGGCAGCTATACAGACCTCAACGGCAAACCCGTCATCATCGAGCAGAATGAGCGAGGTGAACTCGTGTGTGGCGGCGCGCGCCTGTTGGGCCGTGAGCTCGAGACAGACGCAGGCCTGGTCATTCCCGTATCCGGGATGGTGTCCCCCATTGACTGGGACTGAGCAACTCTTTCTCCTCGAGCAGAGTTCTCCATAAAACATGTCCTGCTCACCATCAGTATGTGCCAAACACCCCCCAACATGCCCATTCAACCTTGGAAGTCAGCAGCTTTGGCCTGCGTCACCATGAGCTTGGTGGGATGTGCGTTTACCTTATTTGGTCAAGAAGCGGGTTACCAGCGGTGGGACACCGTGGCCGTATGGGGATTGAACGGCGCACCGCTTTCCAACCCTTGGGCTGGTGGACTCACTGCCCCACAATACTCCGCTGCTGACCTTGATGGGGATGGCATTGGCGACCTTTTTGTGTTTGACCGCAGTGGCAACCGCATCTTGGCCTTCCAAGGCTGCACATCAGATGTACCCGAAGCCCCTCTGACCTACTTGCATCGGCCCGATTGGCGCAGCGCCTTTCCAGCAGACTTGAGAAATTGGGTGCTCTTGCGCGACGCCAATTGCGATGGCATCATGGACCTCTTTGCCAATAGCCAAAGCGGGGTGAGGATCTGGCCGGGCGCTGTGATCGATGGGTTGACCCAATACCCGGATGCCCCCACCTCGAATGTGGTGGCCAACTGGGACTTTGGGTCGGGCGAACAAAACCTGCCCATGGTATGCCTCAACACCGACATCCCGGCCATTGGCGACTTTGACGGGGACGGAGACCTCGACATGGTCACCTGGACGGAGACCTCTTCTACACTGTACAGCTATACCAGCCGCGGACTCACAGAAGGCTCTGTCGGCTGCGGGGACACCCTCATTTGGGATGTGACCAACCGCTGCTATGGCATGTTGGACGAAGCCACCGAGGACAATACCGTCTATATCGGCACCGAGCACGAGTGCGATTTCAACGTCGCGGATCCCCGCGCCTCTGCGGAAACTGGCGAAGACGCCGGCACCACCACCATGCGCCACGCGGGAGGCACAACGGCCATCCTCGACCTGGACGGAGACGGACACTTGGACATCTTGCTGGGCGATGTCTCCTATAACCAGTTTGTGGCTTGCTACATGACCGATGCCGTGGACGGACAGGACAGCACCACCCACACGACCAACCACTGGCCTGCCGACTTAGGGGATGAAGACACCCTCGACATTCAACGCTTTCCGGCCGCCTTCCACCTGGACATCGACCAGGACGGAGTCCGAGATCTGATGGTCACCCCAAATGAGACTTTCGAGGTGGACGGACGCTACGGGAGCTGGTGGTACCGCAACGCCGGATCTGAGGCTTCCCCCGAATGGACACTCCAGACGACCGCCTTTCTTCAGGAAGGCATGATTGACGTGGGCAGGGGGGCTTACCCGGCCTTTACAGACTTCGATCTCGACGGTGACCTCGACCTGGTTGTGGCCAACAAAGAACGCTACCTCGGACCCGGCAACACCCCTGCCTTGCTGGCCCGCTTCCGCAATGTGGGTACGCCCCAAGCCCCAGCTTTCGAGCAGCTCGATACCAACTGGTTGTCCCTTCCGGATTTTGGTTTGGAAAGTGTGGTCCTCGCCTTTGGCGACCTCGATGGGGATGGAGATGACGACCTCATCCTCGGCGATGAATTGGGCAACCTTCACCGGTGGACCAATACCGCCGCTGCAGGAATGGACATGGACCTCACCCTGACTGAGGCCGCGATGCTCGATGCGGAAGGAACCCCCATCGACATCGGGCAATTTGCCGCACCCTGCCTCTATGACCTGGATGGTGATGGCGACCTGGATCTCCTTGTCGGAGAGAAAAATGGCGAACTCAGCCTGTACGAAAATTCAGGAAGTGTATCCGCACCTTCTTTTTCATTGGTGACGGCATCAGCGGGGCAAGTTTTGGCTGACAACCTACTGGGCATCAATGGTTTTTCTGTGCCTTCAGTATGGCCCACCGATACAGGACTCACCCTGATCTTGGGCAATGAACTCGGCCGCTTGCAACGCTTCAGCTGTCCGGCCAACCCCATTTCCGAGGCCGAGGCCGAATGGCCGGAAACCGATGCGCAATGGCTGGGCCTGTACGAAGGCGAATTTGCAGCACCGGCCGTGGCCGACCTGGACGCCGACGGGCACTTCGACCTCATGGTCGGCGTGCGGGATGGCGGCTTGACCCTCTGGAATGGCCACGCCACCGCACCCGCATTGAAAGGCTGCACCCCAGACGTTATTGACGGCATCAACAACATTGTGGAGGAGGCCCCCGTGTGGCATCCCCACCCCAACCCGCTCAAATGGGGATCCGCCTTTGAGATCCCCGGTGAGGCCATACAGGTGATGGACCTCGCGGGACGGCGCCTCGGTCGCCTGGAAGCCCAAGGCGGCCGCGTCACATGGCCGCAGCGATGGTCAGCCGGCACCTACCTTATCATCCCTGAATCCAGACAAGGCGGCAGCAAAACGGGCGCCTCCTCCCATGGAAAAGGCGCCCGCCGGTTGGTCGTGATTGACCCTTGATTTCAGGTTGGTCTTCAGACGCCCATGCCGTCGAGGACATCGGCCACTTCCTTGACCGCCTTGGCACTCTCGTGGAGCAAGGCCATTTCGTCTTCGTTGAGCTCGAGCTCGATGATTTCTTCAACGCCTTTGGCGCCGAGTTTGACGGGTACACCGAGGTACAGGTCGCTCAGTCCATACTGCCCTGTCAACCGCGCGCAGCAAGGGAAGATGCGCTTCTGGTCCTTGACGATGGCTTCCACCATTTGGGCGGCAGCAGCGCCTGGCGCATACCATGCGGAGGTACCGAGCAGCTGCACGATTTCTCCGCCTCCCTTCTTGGTGCGTTGCACGATTGCTTCTAGGGCGTCGGCATCGATCATCTCCGTCACGGGGATGCCGCTGACCGTCGTGTAGCGGGGCAGTGGCACCATGGTGTCTCCATGTCCGCCCATCAGGACGGCCTGAATGTCCTTGGGGCTCACATTCAACGCCTCAGCGAGGAAAGCGCGGTAGCGCGCCGTGTCGAGCACACCGGCCATGCCCACGACGCGGTGGTCGGGCAGTCCGGCGGTCTTCCAAGCCTGGTAGGTCATCACATCGAGTGGATTGGACACAATCACGATGATGGCCTCAGGGCTGTGCGGCAAAATCTGCTCGGTCACGCTCTTGACAATGCCGGCATTGGTTGCGATCAAATCGTCGCGGCTCATCCCAGGCTTCCGGGGCAACCCGCTGGTGATCACCACCACATCGGATCCCGCCGTCTTAACGTAATCGTTGGTCGAACCCACGGTGCGGGTATCGTAGCTATTGACTGGGCTGGTCTCCCAAATGTCGAGTGCCTTGCCTTCGGCAAAACCCTCCTTGATGTCGAGCAGGACAACCTCGTTGCACACTTCACGGGTGGCGAGCACATCGGCGCACGTGGCGCCCACATTGCCTGCACCGACTACGGTGACCTTGGTACGTTGGATCATGGGGTGGTGAATTGGATTGGTGAATCGGTTTGCAAAAGTAAGGGAGCAAAACCTGCGTTGCTTCGCCGTTCAGTCCCAATTTGGTCTCGTGAATCGTCGACGCACTTCCCTCTTCCCTCTGGCCCTGCTCTTGTGGCTCCCACTGGCCCTGTGGTCGCAACCCGAAACGAACCCCTCAGATTGGCCGGCTGGTCAAGCAGGAGCGGACTTCAACTTCACGGATGCCGATGGACTGAAGCAAGGCCGCTGGATCCGGGTCTACCCCGATGGGACGTTGTATTACAGCGGTTCATTCAAGGACGGCCGGCCCGTGGGGCACTTCACCTTTTTCCGAGAGACCGGTCGCGTTTTGAGTGAAGTGGACCATGTGGAAGGCAGCGACATCGCCAAGGCCGTGCTGTATCGCGAAGACGGCACGGTTTCACACCGTGGACAATACACGACGGTGCAGCTCGACGGCGAATGGAAGCAGCTCAAAACTGGGGCCTGGGAAGCGCTGGACAAGCAAGGTCGCTTGCGGGTCAACGAACATTATGACGGTGACACCCTCGATGGCAGCTACCAAGCCTACCATCCCAATGGCCAGTTGTTGGAGGAAGGCACCTACCGGGCCGGAAAAAAAGCCGGCACCTGGAAGAGCTACAACCGTGAAGGCCAACTCCGCTCCGAAGAAATGTGGCGAGAAGATGAGCGGCACGGTGAGGCGACGGTCATGCAAGACCAAGGCGCCCTGCTCAGTAAAGGCAACTACGAAAGTGGCCTGCCTGTGGGCGTCTGGACGCTGTTCAACCCCAACGGAAAACCCCGCTCCCTCATCACTTATGAGGGCGGCCGGGTTGTCAAGGAGGAACCCCAGAATGGGGAGTTTGAAGCCACCTACCCCAGCGGCCGGCCGGAATGGGTCGCACGGTTTGCATTTGGAAGAATGGATGGGCCTTTTACCGCTTGGTACGACCTGGGCGAATGGGTGATGGCCCCTGCCGATCAAGAAGCCAGTCGCGGTGGAGCCCCACCCATGAGCGGAAGGGGCCGTCCCGGCGAGGACACCATGCGCCAAGAGCTGCGCAACCAGCCCATGAAGGAAATGGGAGAATACACCGCGGGTGTGAAGGACGGCACCTGGCGGTACTTCGACGAAAGCGGCGGGGTCATTCGCACAGAGCGCTGGACCCTCGGACAACTGACGGCCACCGAAGAATGAATCAGGCCGGTTCATTTTGCTGCAAGCTGCTCATTGCGGCGCTGTGGAATTTCGCGCTGACCTCATCCCAAGGACAGGTCGCCCCGCTGCACCACTGGGTGGGCTTCACCGACAAAGCGGACTGTGGCGTCGACCTCAATGCGCCGGAAGCGGGCCTTGAGCTCCTCTCCCCCCGCGCCTTGGAAAGGCGGCAAAGGCAGGGCATTCCCCTCGACTCTCTGGACCTGCCTGTATCGCCTCCACGCATCTCAGCCGTATTGGCCTTGGGAGCAGGAGAAAATGGCCAAGCCCTGCGTTTGCTCCACCGCAGCCGATGGCTCAATGGCATCGTGATCCAAGTGGATACAGCCGTGGTCGATTCGGCCGGCATGGCGGCGTTGCTCGCCGACATTGCAGCACTGGATGGTGTGGCGCAGGTGCGGCGAGCGCGCTGGTACGGTGGCAGCCAACCCGCTCCTCAACTGCCCCAAGCGCGTTCCGGAGCCGAGGACCTGTTTGAGAGCGGACCAGGCCCCTACGGCGCCTGCTGGTCACAAGTCCGGCAGCTCAAGGTGGATTTGATCCATGGATTGGGACACCGCGGAGGGGGCATGATGGTCGGCGTGTTGGACAGCGGGTTTGACCGCGTCGATGAGAATCCCGCCTTTGACCGCGCCCGAGGTGAAGGCCGCATCCTGGTCGGAGGCAACTTCCCCAACGGCGGCGCCATTTCTCCTTGGATCTACGATGAACATGCGCACGGCGCCATGGTCTTGTCCACCATGGCAGGATTCCTCGACACCCCAGGTGGTCAGCACTACATGGGGACTGCACCCGACGCCACTTACATGCTGTTCCGCACCGAAGACGTGGGATGGGAGCACTTGGTGGAGGAGTATCATTGGGTGGCTGCAGCAGAAAGGGCGGACAGCATAGGGTGCGATGTCCTCAACACCTCGCTGGGTTACTCGCTCTTCGATGCCGGATCACAAAGCCACCTCGTGGGGGACCTCGATGGCGATACTTTCCCCATCTCGCAGGCTTCCGACATTGCCGCTTCCCGGGGCATGCTGGTCTTTAGTTCAGCGGGCAACAGCGGCAACAGCCCCTGGCAGAAAATCACCGCCCCGGCCGATGGCGATAGCGTCATTGCCGTTGGGGCCGTTACGTCTTTCGGCCAGCATGCCTCTTTCAGCAGTTATGGTCCTACTGCCGACGGGCGGATTAAACCCGACCTCTGTGCCACAGGACAAGATGCATCATACGTCCACCCAGACGGCAGCATCCGAACGGGCAACGGGACCTCATTTTCATCCCCCATCCTCTGCGGTGCTGCTGTCAGTTTGTGGAGCGCCCACCCTGACCGCCCTGCTTGGGCCATCCGGCAGGCGCTGATGGAATCCGCGCATCAATTCAGTACACCGGATACCGTGATCGGGTATGGCGTGCCCGACCTGTGGCAAGCCCACCTGGCCTTGGGCGGCAAGACCTTGACGGAGACCGGTGACCTGTTGATGTATCCCAACCCCGTTACCGCTTCAGATGACGGCTTGCACATCGTCTTCGAGGAAAATAATTTGCTCGCCGCATCGGGCAGCGCCCTCACCTACATGGTGTCCGACGCCCGAGGTCGTTTGATGGCCGTGGGCCAAATCGAACGTGACAAACAACCGCTCACGACCTTCACACTGTCTGTAGACATGCTGGAAGCGGGAACTTACACCCTCAGCTTGTATGGCGTTCCCGAAGAGGACGAACACCGCATCCCAACAGTCTGGGCACGGTTTATTGTTGAATCACGTTGACTCCATGATGCGTGTATGGGCTTTTCGGTTGGGGGTATTGACGGGTTTGCTGCTCGCACTAGCGGCCAACTGTGAGGCCCAGCCCGACCGCACGCAAAGCGCCAAGTACCAGCGAAAGGTGCAGATGAAGCTCCAAAAGGAGCGCGACAAGGAGCAGGCACAGGCTTTCCGCAATGGAAGGAAAACCCATTGGAAGGCGCAGGACCGATCCACGCGAAAGCGGTGGCGTGCCCAGCGGCGCGCGGCCAAGCGCATGAGGCGGGGCGGCGGGCCCGACAGCTGGTACAAGGGACTGTTCAAATCAGGACGCCCCATCCCTTGGACCAAGCGTGCGGCCAACAAGGTGGGCAACCTCTTCAAGCGCAAGCACAAACGCCGTTCCTACTGACCGATGTCAATTGCCCGCCCGGGAAGTGGCGGGGATGGAAGGCTCCTTGTTCAACAGCCTTGGGTTCTCTTTGGACTGGCAGCGAAGGCAATGGGATGACCGCGTTGCTGGCGGCCTAGATTCGGTTGGTCTGCTGGCTCGCTCATGCCCCGTCATCTCATGCTTATCTGTTCGGGGGGCAATGAAAAAGCCCCTCGTGGGAGGGGCTTTTCAGAGCCGATAAGCGGACTTGAACCGCTGACCTACGCATTACGAATGCGTTGCTCTACCAGCTGAGCTATATCGGCTTGCACATCGTTACCAATGGCGGGCGGCAAAGATACGCACGCTGAATAAGAAGGTTACAAACTTGTACGGACTTTCATCAGTTCCAAGGAGCGCCACTCCCATTAAAGACTTCTGAATCAGCCCTTTCGTTCGCCCCACAGGCTGCGCAGGAATTCTGCAATGCTGCGCTCTCTCGGAGAGTTCCCAGGCTTAAAAAAACGCTGCCCGATCAATGCTTCCGGCAAACACTCCTGGCCACTGAAGCCACCATGGTCGTGGTCGTAGCGGTAGCCGCCCCCGTGGCCGAGGTCCTTCATCAGTTTCGTCGGCGCATTGCGCAGGTGCATCGGGACGGGCAGGTCGCCGTGATCGCGGACGGCCTTCTGGGCCATGCCGATGGCGGCGTAGGCGCTGTTGGACTTTGGGCTCGACGCGAGGTAGGTCGCGCATTGGGACAGCGGAATGCGGCACTCCGGGACGCCGAGGCGTTCGACCGCATCAAAAGTCGCGTTGGCGAGGACGAGGGCGGTTGGATTGGCGTGGCCGATGTCCTCACTGGCACTGATGAGCAGGCGACGCGCGATGAATTTGGGGTCCTCCCCGCCCTCGATCATGCGCGCCAGCCAGTAGACGGCCCCGTCGGGATCGCTGCTGCGGATGGATTTGATGAGGGCCGAGGCGATGTCGTAATGGGTGTCGCCGGTCTTGTCGTAGCGGGACAGGTTGGCCTGGATGAACCGGGACACCAGCGCGTCGTCGATGCGGATCCCGTCGGCAGCCTCGCCCTGCTCGGAGGCGGCGCCCGCCACGACGAGTTCGAGGACGTTGAGCAACCGACGCCCGTCTCCCCCGCTGGCGCGCAGCAGGGCATCCCATTCGGCGACCTCTGCACCATGGGCCTTCAGCCAGTCGTCCTTGTCGAGGGCACGGTGCACCATCTCTTCCAACTGCTCGCGTCCAAAGGCTTCGAGAACGTAGACCTGGCTTCGGGAAAGCAAAGCGGGGATGACCTCGAAACTCGGGTTCTCGGTGGTCGCCCCGATGAGCGTCACGGAGCCCCGTTCGACGGCGCCAAGCAGGCTGTCCTGCTGGGCTTTGGAGAAGCGGTGAATCTCATCGATGAACAATACAGCTCGCGTGCTGAACATCCCTTGTCGCTCCGCGCTGTCGATGACCTCGCGGACATCTTTGACGCCGCTCCGGATGGCACTGAGCTGATGGAATGGACGGCCGGTGGCCTCCGCCATGAGGCGAGCGAGCGTGGTCTTGCCCACGCCCGGCGGTCCCCACAAAATCATGGACGGCAACTGACCCGCCTTCAGTGCGCGGCGCAACGTGGCATCCGGACCAACGAGGTGCGCCTGTCCAACATATTCCTCGAGGGAACGCGGCCGCATTCGCTCGGCCAGCGGTGCTTCGGGCGTGTTCGGCGCGTTCATTCGGTGGTCGGTTCAGGGGTGGGCTTGTCCGTTCGCGCGGCATCCTGCGGAACCTCAACTTGGTGCAGGGGCACGCCCTCGGGACGGGTGTGCTTCCAACGTGTGTGGGACCACAGCCAGCACGCCGGGTCGCGGCGCAATTGGGCTTCCAACCGCTCGTAAGTCGCCTTGAGCAAGGCGCCCTTGGGCCAGGCTTGAGGGGTGTCGGTGATCAATTCGTAATGGACCTCCCAATGTCCGCGCGGCATGCCCTCCGCCTTGCGCAAGCCGAAGAATACCACCGGCATGTCGTACTTGCGCGCAAAGGCCTCCAGTCCGAAGTGCATGGCCGTCTCTTGCCCCATCCACATCATCCACCACGCTTTTTTGGGGTCCAGCGGCCTCTGATCCACGGCCAAGGTCACCGCTTTGGACCTACCCTTTTCCTCCACCATCCAGGCCGACACCTTTTTCATCTCGACAAGCTCCGTCCCAAACTGGCTGCGTGTGCGCAGGATCAGGTCATCATAGAACGCATTGGACAGCCGCTTGTACACCCCCATGATGGGCAACGGGAGCGCATCTCCAGCGGTGACAGCATAGCGCTCCCAATTGCCGTAATGCCCGCAAGACAGCAGTACGCCCGGCGCTTGATCGGCGAACGGGGCGAGCACCTCGGGATTGACGTGGTGGAACCGCTTGGCGAGATCGGCCCGGTCGGCTTTGAAATGCTTCAAGGACTCCACTACCACCTCGGCGAGGTGCGTGAAAAAGTCCCTGGCAATGCGGGTGCGCTCGGCATCGGACTTCTCGGGAAAGGCCCGCTGGAGGTTGCCCAGCACCACCTTCTTGCGGTAACCACTCCACCACAGCAGGGAGGCGAGTCCATCCGCCAGCGGATAGAGCATCCAATAGGGCAGTCTGCCAATGGGGCCCACGAAGAGGGTGTGAAGCAAGCGTGTCATCCGGCAGAAATTCGAAGCCCGTCCTCGCCGAGAAAAACGCCACGGGGAAGGTCCGGTGCCACGTCTTGGTGCTCTCCGAGCAAGTGGCTGATGTGGGTGAGGTAGGCTTCTCTTGGGCCCACCCGCTCGATGACCTCGAGGGCCTCGTCGAGGTTGAAATGGCTGATGTGCTTCTGCTTGCGGAGCGCATTGATCACCAACACCTCCACGCCTTCCAGGCGGTGCCAAGTCTCAGGAGCAAACGCATTGGCATCGGTGACGTACGCGATGGGGCCAATCCGGAACCCCAGCACGGGCAGCTGGTAGTGCTTCACAGGCAAGGGGACGATGTCCACCCCGCCCACATTCAGTGGGGCTCCGTCAAGGTCGTTCAAGCGGACTCGAGGCACGCCAGGGTAAGGATTCTCGGCAAAGACGTAGTGAAACTCCCTTCGCAGTGCTTGTTGAACACGCGGGGTGGCATAGACGTCCATGTCCCGCTTCTGGCGGAAGTTGAATGCGCGCACATCGTCCAACCCCGCCACGTGGTCCTTGTGCTCATGCGTGAAGAGCACCGCGTCGAGCTGTTGGACCCGGGCCCGCAGCATCTGCTGGCGGAAGTCCGGCCCGGTGTCGATGACGAACGTCCGCTTCCCCCCGGGGGCATGGTCGCCGTCCACCTCGAACATGGCGCTCGACCGGAGCCGCTTGTCGCGCGGATCTGGCGAGGTGCAGACGTCACAATCGCAGGCGATGACCGGAACCCCTTGAGAGGTGCCGGTGCCGAGAAGAGTGAGGTGAACGCCCATGTGGGCAAAGTTAATCTGCCGGGGCTCCGGCGTTCCCACGGAAGGAAAGTACCTTTGCATGGAGCAACACCCTCAACCCCCTCAACGTGGAATCCAACCGTGTCGTCCTCTCGGCCAAGCAAAAGGCCCTCCGGATCAACATGAACCACGATCTCTACGGCACTTTTGCTGAGATCGGGGCGGGGCAAGAAGTGGTCCGGCATTTCTTCAGGGCTGGCGGCGCCAGTGGCACCATCGCCAAGACCATCAGTGCTTACGACAAGGACTTCAGCGATGCCATTTACGGCGTGGAGCCTTCGGGCCGATACGTCTGCGAGGCGCGCGTAAACAAGATGCTCGACCACGAGTACCGCTTGTGCGAAGAACGGCTGCCCCGGGAGAAGCATCCCACAAAGCGCTACTTCGCCTTTGCCAATACGGTGGCGACCATCAACTACCACAAGACGATTGAGGGGCACGGATGGTTCGGGATGAGCTTTCAGACGGGCCCCAACAAGAAGCCGAACACCGTCGTCCTGCACGCCCGTTTCCACGAGCCGGACGCCTTGCTGCAGCACGCCACCATCGGGATTCTCGGGGTCAACCTCATCTACGGCTGCCACTTCCTGTACAAGCAGCCCAACGACCTCCTGCTGAGCCTGTACGACGAGCTGGACAAGGACCGCATCGAGATCGACACCATTCAGATGAATGGACCTGATTTCGCGGGGGTCGACAACCGCCTCCTCTCCTTGCAGTTGGTCAAACACGGCATGACCGATGCCGTCATCTTCAGCCCGGACGGACGCAACCTCCAGGCAGCCGATGTGCTGTACAAGCGCAACATCCTGGCCATCCGCGGCAGTTTCCGTCCTGTGACCAAGGTCAACCTCGACATGATGGAACGGGGACTCTCCCTGTTTCGAGAAGAGAACCGGGTAGAAGAAGACCGCATCCAGCTGCTCTTCGAAATCACGCTCAACAACCTCAAGGCCGAGGGCGACATCGACGAGAAAGACTTCTTGGACCGCGCCGACATCCTGTGCTCGCTGGGCCACACGGTGTTGATCTCCAATTACCAGGAGTACTACAAGCTCATCGAGTACTTCTCGCGTTACACCAAGCGGCGCATGGGCGTCATCATGGGGGGCAACGCCATGATGGACCTCTTCAACGAGCGCTATTACCGCGACCTCAACGGCGGCATCCTGGAGGCCTTTGGCGTCATGTTTAGCCGGGACCTCAAGGTGTACGCGTACCCTTGGCACGACGCCAAGAACGACGTGCTCATCCGCACGGACAACGCCCCGATTCACCCGAGGATCAAGCCCCTGTACGATTACTTGCTCTTCAACAAGCGGATCAGCGACATTCAGTTGGATGACCTCTCCCTCCTCGACATCTTCAGTACAGAAGTGCTGCGGAAGATCCGCGACGGAGAGCATGGTTGGGAAGACCTCGTGCCACAGGAGGTGGACCACATCATCAAGCTCAACCGCTTGTTTGGATACAACGGCCCAGCGCCGACCCGCGGTGGAGGACTGGCGGACGCCGCCATGCTCAACTAAACCTGCTCGGGTTTCCATCGCAGTGTGACAGCACCCAAATGCTGGACTGCACCCCATGCAAAAGGCGGCCTTTCGGGCCGCCTTTTGCATGATGGTGGTCGGCTTGCGCCGAGAAGGTTACTCTGCAGTGACCTCCTCGTCTTCTCCAGCCTCGACCAAGCGATCGAACTCCTCTTGGGAGCCGACAATCTGGTCGTGCCAGTGGCGCATGCCCGTTCCTGCAGGAATCAGGTGTCCCACGATGACGTTCTCTTTCAAGCCGCCGAGGTGGTCTTCCTTGGCGCTCACTGCAGCCTCGTTGAGGACCTTGGTGGTCTCCTGGAAGGATGCCGCTGAGATGAACGACTTCGTCTGCAAAGAAGCACGGGTGATGCCCTGCAACAATGGACGGGCGGTCGCTGGCATGGCCTCAACGGCTTCCACCAATGCCCCGTCATTGCGGCGGATGGCTCCGTTCTCGTCGCGCAACTGGCGCGCAGAGACCATCTGGCCTTTCTTGAACTCCTTGCTGTCTCCGGCATTGGTCACAATGACCATACCGAACATGCGGTCGTTCTCGTCAATGAAGTCTGCCTTCTCCACGAACTGCTTCTCGAGGAACTTCGTGTTACCGGGATCCTCCACGACCACCTTCTTCATCATCTGGCGAACGATCACCTCGAAGTGCTTGTCGTTGATTTTCACACCCTGCAAACGGTACACCTCCTGAATCTCATTCACCAGGTACTCCTGCACGGCAGTCGGACCTTGGATCGCGAGGATGTCAGCAGGGGTTGTGGCACCATCAGACATGGGCATGCCCGCCTTCACGAAGTCATTTTCCTGCACGAGGATGTGCTTGGACAATGGCACGAGATACTTGCGCTTCTCACCGGTACGGCTCTCGACGATGATCTCGCGGTTACCCCGCTTGATCTTTCCGTAGGAAACGATGCCATCGACCTCGGACACTACCGCTGGGTTGGAGGGATTCCGCGCCTCGAAGAGCTCCGTCACACGTGGCAGACCTCCCGTAATGTCACCGGACTTACCGGCCACACGTGGGATCTTTGCCAGAATGCGGCCGGTGTCGACTTTGTCTCCCTCCTCCACACTGACGTGGGCGCCCACAGGCAAAGAGTAGACCTTCAACACCTCCTTCTTCGGCCCTACAACGTGGATGGCCGGGTTCTTCTTCTTGTCCTTGGTCTCCGTGATCACAATCTCACGGAAGCCCGTCTGCTCGTCCAGCTCCTCGCGGTAGGTCACGCCCTCCTCGATCATGTCGAAGACAATCGTTCCCTGCTCCTCGCTGATGATGGCGTTGTTGTAGGGGTCCCATGTGCAAATGGTGTCGCCCTTCTTGATCTTCTTGCCATTCTTGACCTGAAGCACCGCACCATAAGGCAGGTTCGTAGAGCTCAGCGTGATGCCAATCTGGGGATCGACCACCTTGAACTCCGTCGAACGGGAAACCACCACGGTTTCAACCTCACCGTCTGGTGTGGCCCTTTGCACCGTGCGCAGGTCCTCCAGCTCTACCACACCATCTTTGCGGGCGGTGATTTCGTTCTCGTCAGAGATTTTGGACGCCGTACCACCAACGTGGAACGTACGCAGCGTCAGCTGCGTTCCAGGCTCACCGATGGACTGCGCTGCGATGACACCGACAGCCTCACCCTCCTGAACCAAGCGGTTCGAGCTCAGGGCGCGGCCATAGCACTTCGCACACACACCACGGCGGCTCTCGCACGTCAGCACGGAGCGGATTTCGACCTCGTCGATGCCCGCTTCCTCGATGGCTGCGGCCACTGCTTCGGTGATTTCAGCGCCCGTTTCTACGATGAGGTCACCGCTTTCTGGATGTGTGATGTCCTGAACAGAGGTCCGACCGATGATGCGATCGGCCAATGACTCCACAATCTCCTCGTTCTTGCGCAAGGCCGTTGCGGTCAATCCGCGGATGGTACCGCAGTCCTGCTCATTGATGATCACATCCTGCGCGACATCGACCAAACGACGGGTCAAGTAACCCGCGTCAGCCGTCTTCAACGCCGTATCCGCCAGACCCTTACGGGCACCGTGGGTGGAGATGAAGTACTCCAAGATGGAGAGGCCCTCCTTGAAGTTGGAGAGGATGGGGTTCTCAATGATGTCCTGGCCACCGGCAGCACTCGACTTCTGAGGCTTGGCCATCAGACCACGCATGCCGCTCAACTGACGGATCTGCTCCTTGGAACCACGGGCTCCAGAGTGCATCATCATGTAGATGGAGTTGAAGCCCTGCTTGTCGGTCTCCAAGCGCTCCATCAGGATGTTCGTCAACCGCGAGTTGGTATTGGTCCAGATGTCGATGATCTGGTTGTACCGCTCGTTGTTGGTGATGAGGCCCATGTTGTAGCTGTCCATCACCTCACCCACACGCTCATTGGCCTTGTCGACCAACTCCACCTTCTCTTTCGGGATGATGATGTCGTTGAGGTTGAAGCTCAGGCCGCCCTTGTAGGCCATCGTGAAGCCGAGCTTCTTGATGTCGTCCAAGAACTGAACCGTACGGGGTACGCCCACAGACTGCAAAACATCTGAAATGATGGTCCGCAAGCTCTTCTTTGTGAGCAGCTCGTTGACATAGCCCGCCTCATTGGGCACCACCTCGTTGAAGAGCACACGGCCCACAGTGGTGTCGATGATGCTGGCGTTGCCGGCATGGTCAGACCAGCGCACCTTGATGCTGGCGTGCAACGCAGCACGGCCTTCATTGTAAGCGATGATGACCTCTTCTGGAGAGTAGAAGGTCATGCCCTCTCCCTTGACGGGCTCCTCTTTGGTCGACTTGCGCTCCTTGGTGATGTAGTACAAGCCCAGCACCATGTCCTGAGAGGGAACCGTGATTGGCGCTCCATTCGCAGGGTTCAGGATGTTGTGGCTGGCCAGCATCAACAACTGCGCCTCCAAGATGGCCGCTGGGCCAAGTGGAAGGTGCACAGCCATCTGGTCACCATCGAAGTCAGCGTTGAACGCGGTACATGCCAGGGGGTGCAACTGCAAGGCCTTGCCCTCGATCATCTTGGGCTGGAAGGCCTGGATGCCGAGGCGGTGCAGGGTCGGAGCACGGTTGAGCAGCACAGGGTGCGACTTCATCACGTTCTCGAGGATGTCCCATACCACAGGCTCCTTGGCGTCAACAATCTTCTTGGCAGACTTCACAGTCTTCACCACGCCCCGCTCGATCATCTTGCGGATGATGAACGGCTTGTAGAGCTCAGCCGCCATGTTCTTCGGCATGCCGCATTCGTGCAACTTGAGCTCAGGGCCCACGACGATGACGGAACGCGCAGAGTAGTCCACACGCTTACCGAGGAGGTTCTGACGGAAACGGCCTTGCTTACCCTTCAGGCTGTCAGACAGCGACTTCAATGGGCGGTTGCTCTCCGTCTTGACGGCGGAGGACTTCCGGCTGTTGTCGAACAGGCTGTCCACAGCCTCCTGCAACATCCGCTTCTCGTTCCGCAGAATCACGTCCGGCGCCTTGATTTCGATCAAGCGCTTCAAACGGTTGTTGCGGATGATCACACGGCGATAGAGGTCATTCAGGTCAGACGTTGCGAAACGGCCGCCGTCGAGGGGAACCAATGGACGCAACTCTGGTGGAATCACAGGAACCACCTTCACGATCATCCACTCGGGGTTGTTGTTGACCCTGTGGTTGGCATCGCGCAGGGCTTCGACCACCTGCAGGCGCTTCAACGCCTCGTTCTTGCGCTGCTGGCTTGTCTCGTTGTTGGCGGCATGACGCAGGTCATAGCTCAACTGATCCAAGTCCAGGCTGCCCAACATATCGTGCAGGGCCTCAGCGCCCATCTTGGCGACAAACTTGTTGGGGTCCTTCTCGTCCAGGTACTGGTTGTCCTTCGGCAGGGTGTCAAGGATGTCGAGGTATTCCTCTTCGGTGAGGAACTCGTTCACCTCCAACGCTTCACCGTCGGTCTTGGTCGCCACACCGGGCTGAATCACCACATAGCGCTCGTAGTAAATGATCTGGTCGAGCTTCTTGGTCGGAAGTCCGAGCAGGTAGCCGATCTTATTGGGGAGGCTACGGAAGTACCAGATGTGCGCCACAGGGATGACGAGCTGGATGTGTCCCATGCGCTCGCGGCGGACCTTTTTCTCGGTCACTTCCACGCCGCAACGGTCACATACAATGCCCTTGTAGCGGATGCGCTTGTACTTACCGCAGTGGCATTCGTAGTCCTTGACGGGACCGAAAATGCGCTCGCAGAACAGGCCATCGCGCTCAGGCTTGTACGTCCGGTAGTTGATGGTCTCCGGCTTCAGCACCTCTCCATGGCTCTGCTCGAGGATTTCCTCGGGCGAAGCCATGCTGATGCGGATCTTGTTGAAGTCGCTGGAGAGCTTCGGGGTCTTGTTGTTGGTCATCTCTTGGTGAGGATCAAAAAGTTAGAAGCAGGAGCAACTCAGGCCTCGAGGGCCACGGTCAATCCCAATCCGCGCAACTCGTGCATAAGCACGTTGAAGGACTCCGGGATGCCTGGGGTTGGCATCGGGTCGCCCTTTACAATGGCCTCGTAAGTCTTGGCGCGGCCGACAACGTCGTCCGACTTGACCGTGAGGATTTCCTGAAGGATGTGTGAGGCACCAAACGCTTCGAGCGCCCATACCTCCATCTCGCCGAAACGCTGTCCACCGAACTGCGCCTTACCACCCAACGGCTGCTGGGTAATGAGGCTGTAAGGTCCGATAGAACGGGCGTGCATCTTGTCGTCTACCATGTGGCTCAGCTTGATCATGTAGATCACGCCGACTGTAGCAGGCTGGTCGAAACGCTCTCCGGTCTCACCATCATAGAGGTGGGTCACTCCGAAGTTGGGCACGCCCGCCTTCTCGGTAAATCCGGAAATCTGGTCGATGCTCGCACCGTCGAAAATCGGCGTTGCAAACTTGGTTCCGAGCTTCTCGCCGGCCCATCCGAGCACCGTCTCATAAATCTGACCGAGGTTCATCCGCGAGGGTACACCCAGCGGGTTGAGCACGATGTCCACGGGCGTTCCGTCCTCGAGGAACGGCATATCCTCCTGGCGCACGATGCGGGCCACAATGCCCTTGTTACCGTGGCGTCCGGCCATCTTGTCTCCCACCTTCAGCTTCCGCTTGTTGGCGACAAACACCTTGGCCAGCTTCACAATACCTGCAGGAAGCTCATCGCCTACCGTCACCTGGAACTTCTTCCGCTTGAAAGTGCCGAGCAGATCGTTGTACTTCATGTTGTAGTTGTGGACGACGCGCTTCACGAGGCTGTTGTTGTCCTCATCGCGGGTCCACCCCTCGGTGTTGACGATGCTGTAGTCCAAGGTCTGAAGGGCACGCTGCGTAAACTTCACGCCCTTCTTGATTTGCATCTCCTTGTAGTAGTTCTGCACGCCTTGTGACGTCCTGCCACCAATGACCTTCATGAGCTTCTCAACGAGGGTCTTGCGCAATGCTGCCGCCTCTTGATCAAACTCAGCATCGATCATCTCGAGCACTGCCTTGTCGGCCGCCTTTGACTTGCGGTCTTTGACCATGCGGGAGAAGAGCATCTTGTCGATGACCACACCCGTCGCGCTCGGTCCGACCTTCAATGAAGCGTCCTTGACATCACCCGCCCTGTCACCGAAAATGGCGCGCAGCAGCTTCTCCTCTGGACTGGGGTCGCTCTCACCTTTCGGCGTGATCTTACCAATCAGAATGTCGCCTGCACCCACATGGGCACCAATGCGGATCAATCCGTTCTCGTCCAGGTCTTTCGTGGCTTCCTCACTGACGTTTGGAATGTCCGCCGTCAACTCCTCCTGACCGCGCTTTGTGTCACGTACCTCAAGGCTGTATTCGGTCACGTGCATGGACGTGAAGACGTCCTCCCGCACCACGCGGTCACTGATGACAATCGCATCCTCAAAGTTGTAACCCTTCCATGGCATGAAGGCCACCTTCATATTCTGACCGAGGGCCAACTCACCGGCCTGGGTGGAATACCCTTCCACGAGAATATCACCGCGCTCCACCCGCATGCCCTTGGACACAATCGGACTGAGGTTGATGCAAGTCCCTTGGTTGGTCTTGGCAAACTTGGTGATGTTGTAGACTTTGATGTCCTCCTCAAATGAGACGAGACGGTCGTTCTCATCCATGTGGTAGCGGATGTGAATCTCATTGCCGTCCACATATTCCACCACGCCATCCGCTTCCGCGGTGATCAACACTCGACTATCACGTGCCACCTGACCTTCGAGGCCCGTACCCACGATGGGGCTGTTGGGGCGCATCAACGGGACGGCCTGACGCATCATGTTGGATCCCATCAGCGCACGGTTCGCGTCGTCGTTCTCCAAGAATGGAATCAACGAGGCCGCGATGGATGCGATCTGGTTCGGTGCCACGTCCACGTACTTGATTTCCGTCGGCGCTACAAGTGGGAAGTCACCCTGCAAGCGGGCCTTGATGATGTCGTTCTTAAACGTTCCATCGTCATTCAGGCCCACCGTCGCCTGAGCGATGGTGGCGCTGTCTTCTTCCTCCGCAGAGAGGTAGCTGATGCCTTCACCTCCTACACGTGCGACACCCTCGTTCACCTCGCGGTAAGGCGTCTCGATGAATCCGAGGCGGTTCACCTTGGCGTAGACACAGAGCGAGCTGATCAAACCAATGTTGGGTCCCTCAGGCGTCTCAATGGTGCACAGACGGCCGTAGTGTGTGTAGTGTACGTCTCGCACCTCAAAACCTGCGCGCTCACGGGAGAGACCACCGGGACCGAGGGCAGAGATCCGCCGCTTGTGCGTCACCTCACTCAGTGGGTTGGTCTGGTCCATGAACTGGCTCAGCTGGTTCGTTCCGAAGAACGAATTGATCACTGAGCTCAGCGTCTTGGCGTTGATCAAGTCCGTTGGCGTGAAGACCTCGTTGTCGCGGACGTTCATCCGCTCGCGAATCGTGCGGGCCATGCGGGCCAAACCGACGCCGAACTGGTTGTGCAGCTGCTCACCCACCGTACGGATACGACGGTTGGACAAGTGGTCGATGTCGTCCACATCTGACTTCGAGTTCACGAGGTCGATGAGGAACTTGATGATCAGGATGATGTCGTCCTTGGTCAGCGTGCGTGACTCTTCGGACATGTCGATGCCCAACTTCCGGTTGATCCGGAAACGTCCCACCTCTCCGAGGTCGTAACGCTGCTCAGAGAAGAACAGCTTATCGATCACACCGCGGGCCGTCTCCATGTCTGGCGGCTCCGCGTTCCGCAATTGACGGTAGATGTACTCCACGGCCTCCTTCTCACTGTTGGAAGGGTCCTTTTGAAGGGTGTTGTGGATGATCGCGTAGTCGGCCTGGTTGATGTCCTCCTTGTGCAGAATGATGTTCTTGACACCAGAATCAACGATGAGCTCGATGTGTTCCTTTTCCAGCACAGTATCGCGGTCGAGCACCAGCTCGTTCCGCTCGATGCTGACCACCTCGCCGGTATCCTCGTCCACGAAGTCCTCAATCCACGTCTTCAACACACGGGCGGCCAACTTGCGGCCCAATACACGCTTGACACCGGCCTTTGACACCTTCACTTCCTCAGCGAGGTCAAAAATGCCGAGAATGTCCCGGTCGGATTCGTAGCCGATGGAGCGGAGCAACGTCGTGACGGGAAGCTTTTTCTTCCTGTCGATGTACGCGTACATCACGCTGTTAATGTCGGTAGCGAATTCAATCCAACTGCCCTTGAATGGGATGATGCGAGCGCTGTAAAGCTTCGTCCCGTTGGCGTGACGGCTCTGGCCGAAGAATACACCAGGAGAACGGTGAAGCTGGTTGACGATGATGCGCTCGGCACCGTTCACAACGAAGGAACCGCGGGGCGTCATGTAAGGAATGGTACCGAGGTACACATCCTGCACAATCGTTTCAAAATCCTCGTGCTCCGGGTCGGTGCAGTACAACTTCAGCTTCGCTTTGAGCGGTACGCTGTAGGTCAGTCCCCGCTCGATACACTCTTCAATGCTGTAGCGCGGAGGATCGATGAAGTAGTCAAGGAACTCCAACACAAACTGGTTGCGGGTGTCCGTGATGGGGAAATTCTCGTTGAACACCTTGAACAATCCCTCCGTGTCGCGGTCCTCTGGCTTGGTCTCAAGCTGGAAGAATTCGCGGAAGGACCGCAATTGAATGTCAAGGAAATCCGGATATGGAATGTCCGGGGTGGTAGTGGCGAAAGAATGTCGCTGCTGCAGTTGTGGCGTCAACATGGGGGCGGCTTAACGAGGGAGGAACAAATCGCAGTGGTGCAGGTTGGTTTTGGGGCGTAACCTGCGAAATACAGGGTACAAGAAGGTCAGACCGGGACCTGCGCCCAGCCTGACCTCCTGAAATTCAGCGGGTTGTGATCTTACTTGATCTCAACCTCAGCGCCGGCTTCCTCGAGTTGTGACTTGAGGGCTTCAGCCTCGTCTTTGGCGACGCCCTCCTTAAGGGTGGCGGGTGCGCCGTCAACGATGCCTTTGGCCTCCTTCAGTCCCTCACCGGTCAGCTCTTTGACGAGCTTCACAACGGCGAGCTTAGAAGCACCAGCGGCCTTGAGGATCACGTCGAACTCGGTCTGCTCAGCACCACCGCCGCCTTCGCCATCGCCAGCGGCGGGACCAGCGACAACGGCCGCAGCAGCTGCGGGCTCAATGCCATACTCATCTTTGAGGATATCTGCGAGTTCGCTGACCTCCTTTACAGTGAGGTTGACCAGCGATTCCGCCATGGTTTTCAAATCAGCCATGATATATTGAATTGTGGGTTACTAGTTTGGGTTGATATAGGTGTCAAAATCAAGCTTCCCTTTCAGAAAGTGCTTTGACCAGTCCGGAAATGGTGTTTCCACCGGATTGCAATGAACCGAGTACGTTCTTGATGGGGCTTTGGAGCAAGCCAATGAGTTCTCCAACGAGTTCCTCTTTGCTCTTGATTTCCGTGAGCGCCGTCAATTGTTCGTCACCGATATACACCGCCTCTTCGACATAAGCGCCCTTCAAAAGGGGACGCTCATTTCTTTTGCGGAACTCTTTGATGAGCTTGGCGGGGGCATTCCCTACCGTGCTGGTCATCAAAGCGGTTTGCCCCTTCAGCACTTCGTACAGCTCTCCGTATTCACGGTCTTCAGTACGTTCCATCGCGATGCGCAGCAGTGTGTTTTTCACCACTTGCATATTGATGTCGGCCTTGTAGCATTCCCCGCGCAGCTTTGTCGTATCCGCGGAATTCAAGCTCGAAGCATCTGTCAAGTACACCACATTGGTGTCCTTCAGCATGGCCTGGAGCTCCTCGATCGCTTGGTTTTTCTCTTCGCGTGTCATGGGTTCCTGGTTCAGCTGTTAAGCGACTTCGATTCAATCCGGACACCGGGAGACATCGTAGAGCTCAAATAAACGCTCTTGATGTAGGTGCCCTTTGCAGCAGACGGGCGCAAACGAACCAAGGTTTGAAGGACTTCGTTGGCATTCTCCTTGAGCTTCTCCTTGGAGAAACTCACCTTCCCTACGGAAGCATGGATGATGCCGTACTTGTCCACCTTGAAATCGATTTTACCTGCCTTAACGTCCTGGACGGCCTTCCCGACCTCCATAGTGACAGTACCCGATTTCGGGTTGGGCATCAGGCCACGTGGTCCGAGAACTCGGCCCAGCGCACCTACTTTACCCATCACTTGGGGGGTCGTGACGATCACGTCCACATCGGTCCATCCGCCTTTAATCTTCTCGACATATTCATCGAGACCAACGTGGTCCGCTCCGGCTTCCTTGGCTTCTGCTTCCTTGTCGGGAGTGCAAAGCACCAGTACGCGCACGTTCTTTCCGCTTCCGTGAGGAAGGGAAACCGTGCCGCGCACCATTTGGTTGGCCCTACGCGGGTCCACGCCGAGGCTGACGGCGAGGTCGACTGAGGAGTCAAACTTCGTGGAGGAAATTTCCTTCACGATGCCTGCTGCCTCGTCGAGCGAATACGCCTGGTCCACATCGAACTTGTCGAGTGCGGCCTTGCGATTGCGTGTCAATTTTGCCATAGTGTCTGATGATTGACGATCAGAATGGCGAATCGCCGGTCACATTCAGCCCCATACTCCTTGCTGTTCCAGCGACCACCTTCATGGCGGATTCGATGGAGAAGCAATTGAGATCGGGCATCTTGTCCTCTGCAATTACGCGGACCTGGTCCCACGTCACTTTACCCACCTTCTGTCGGTTGGATTCCGGAGAACCCTTCTTCAATTTGGCAGCTTCCATGAGTTGCACTGCTGCGGGCGGTGTCTTGATGATGAAGTCAAAAGACTTATCACTGTACACGGTGATGACCACCGGAAGAACCTTGCCTGCTTTGTCCTGGGTACGCCCATTGAACTGCTTGCAAAATTCCATGATGTTCACACCTGCCGCACCAAGTGCAGGACCAACCGGTGGTGAGGGGTTGGCAGCGCCACCTCTCACTTGCAGTTTGACCATTTTGGCGACTTCTTTAGCCATGGATCTATTATTTATAATGAACAGGTCGGCCGCAGTGTCCAGGGAAGCATTCTGGTACAGGGCACGGGTCGTCCTGGCTGTTCCGGTTTATATTGGGTACTCTTGATTCAGTGATAACTCGTTGTTGCCTCAGGCTTCTTTCTCCACTTGGAGGAAGCCCAGTTCGACGGGGGTCTTCCTTCCAAAAATCTTCACCATCACCTTCAGCTTACGCTTCTCCTCGTTGATCTCCTCAATGGTGCCATGGAAACCATTAAATGGCCCATCGCCCACCTTGACGACCTCTCCAACCTTATAAGGAATTGACAATTCCTGTTCGCTTTCTGCCAGCTCGTCCACACGACCCAACATTCGGCTCACCTCGTTGGCGCGCAATGGAAGGGGGTCTCCCCTCTTTTCCGCACCGAGGAACCCAATGACACTCGGGGTGTTCCGAATGACGTGGGGCACCTCTCCCACCAAAGCACACTCCACAAACACGTATCCGGGATAGTGGTTGCGCTCTTTGGTCACTTTCTTGCCATTCTTGATTTGGAGCACCTTTTCCGTTGGGATCAGGATTTGCCCCACATAATCAGACAAGCCGGCAGCGGAAATTTCAGACTCCAGGAAACCCTTGGCCTTGTTCTCCTGCCCACCGATGGCGCGCACTACGTACCACTTCTTGTCGATTTCGCTCATGGTCTTGGCGGCGTTCAAATGACGTAGGTGTAGATCAAACCGATCACACCTTGCCAGATGCTCTCAGATGAATTCACTCCAAACACCCAATCCATGGCGAACACAATGCCCGCAATGAGGAGGGAAGCGATAAAGACCAACACTGAGGCCTCTTGCAACTGCTTGGGGCCAGGCCAGGTCACACGCTCCACCAGTTCGGTGTAGCTATCCTTTACGTATTCTATGACGTTTGCCATTTCGATTCGGTGTGTTTGCACGGGCAGCAGGACTCGAACCTGCAACCAACGGTTTTGGAGACCGCTACTCTACCAATTGAGCTATGCCCGTAGACGGCGAAAGAAGATGGCCCTTTGGCCACCTTCTTTCCCCTGATTTGTATTCAGTCAAATACCGAAGCTCAGCTAAGCTCGGTCACCTGTCCAGCACCCACGGTACGGCCACCCTCACGGATAGCGAAACGCAGACCTGGAGACATGGCCACACCGTAGATCAACTCTACAGAAATGGTCACGTTATCACCAGGCATCACCATCTCGCGGCCTTCCTCGAGGATGATTTCACCGGTTACGTCCGTTGTACGGAAGTAGAACTGGGGACGGTACTTGTTGTGGAAAGGAGTGTGACGTCCGCCTTCTTCCTTCTTCAGGATGTAGACCTCAGCCTTGAACTTGCTGTGGGGAGTCACCGTGCCAGGAGCAGCGATTACCATACCACGCTTGATGTCCTTCTTGTCGATACCACGGAGGAGCAAACCGACGTTGTCGCCAGCCTCACCACGGTCCAAAATCTTACGGAACATCTCAACACCCGTGATGGTGGACTTCATGCCTTCGGCATTCAGACCGAGGATGTCGACCTCGTCGCCGGTATTGATGATACCCGTCTCGATACGACCGGTAGCCACCGTTCCACGACCTGTGATGGTGAACACGTCCTCCACTGACATCAAGAAAGGCTTCTCGTTGTCGCGAACTGGGAGCTCAATGTACTCGTCTACAGCCTTCATCAGCTCGAGTACAGTGTCAACCCACTTCTGCTCGCCATTGAGGGCGCCGAGGGCAGAACCCTGGATGCAAGGCACGTTGTCTCCATCGTACTCATAGAAGCTGAGGAGCTCGCGCACCTCCATCTCTACGAGCTCGAGCAACTCCTCGTCATCGACCATGTCGACTTTGTTGAGGAAAGGCACGATACGTGGGACACCTACCTGACGTCCGAGCAAGATGTGCTCGCGGGTCTGAGGCATGGGGCCGTCAGTCGCAGCCACCACGAGGATGGCGCCGTCCATCTGGGCAGCACCCGTTACCATGTTCTTCACGTAGTCCGCGTGACCTGGGCAGTCAACGTGCGCGTAGTGACGGTTCTCCGTCGCATACTCAACGTGTGAAGAGTTAATGGTAATACCACGCTCCTTTTCCTCGGGAGCGTTGTCAATTTGATCAAACGAGGAAGCCTCGCTGTAGCCGGCATCAGCCATCACTTTCGTGATAGCTGCGGTAAGGGTCGTCTTGCCGTGGTCAACGTGACCGAGGGTCCCGATGTTCACGTGCGGCTTGGAACGATCGAACGTTTCTTTAGCCATGATTGGTTTGTTTAGAGTTAACGATTAAAGGATTCTATTTCACTGTGCAATGGAGCCAATGACGGGAATTGAACCCGTGACCTCTTCCTTACCAAGGAAGCGCTCTACCCCTGAGCTACATCGGCAGTGGTTGGTATCGTCCCGTTGGACGCATACCGTATTCTTGAGCGGGAGACGAGATTCGAACTCGCGACATTCAGCTTGGAAGGCTGACGCTCTACCAACTGAGCTACTCCCGCTTGCCATTTTAAAGGCGTGGTGTGGGGATAATAGGATTCGAACCTATTCAGTCATAGACAACAGATTTACAGTCTGCCCCGGCTCTCCAACTCCGGCGTATCCCCAAGAGAATTTTTGGTCGATGTAGGGAGCCGGTGGAGGGATTCGAACCCCCGACCCGCTGATTACAAATCAGCTGCTCTGGCCAACTGAGCTACACCGGCCTCTGTCAAAGAACAAGGGCAAAAAAAAGCCCTCCCCGATTTCGGGAGGGCAAATGTAGCGCAGAAAAACTTGCCCACAATGGACGAAGCCTTTCTGTTTAGGTGGAATTCATAAATGCAGTCAGGCCGCGCGATTGCGGGCCTTTTCCAACTGTCGACGCAGGGCTTCTGTGGCCTCTACAACGGCCTCTTCGAATGAAGTCGCCTTACGGCTGCTGAACAAGTCAGGTCCAGGTACGCTCAATTTGATGTCAACACACTTGTTTTCTCGCTCCTGATCCTTCTCGACGCGTATGGCCACATCGGCCGAAATAATGCCCGGGTGAAACAGGGTGAGCTTGTTGAGCTTCTCTTTGACGAAACTGACCAGCTTGCTGTCAGCTTTGAAGTGAATGGACTGTACTTGAGTTTGCATGGATATCACTTGAGGGTGAGACTTCAGAAGATGCCTCGCGTATCAAGTGGAGATCCCTTGTGCACGTCTTTCATCCGAGTGGAGGTGACGTGGGTGTAATGCTGGGTCGCATTCAAACTACTGTGACCGAGCAATTCCTTCACGGCATTGATGTCCGCACCGCGATTGAGAAGGTGCGTTGCGAACGAATGTCGGATGACGTGCGCACTACACTTGTTAAGCGAGCTTGCTTCAGTAATATAGTGATTAACCCTGCGGTAAACAAATGCTGGATACAGCTCCCTTCCGCCGTCTGTCACGAGCAAACGCTCGCTGTCGCCTGGCCTGGACCGCATGTAATCTTCGGCCAGATCAATGGTCGCGTCTGAAATGGGGATATAGCGGTCCTTGCCCCCCTTGCCCGTCACCTTGATGGTCTTGCGGCTGACGTTGACATCAACATGAAGCAAGGTGATGAGCTCCTCTTGACGAATACCCGTCTCATAGAGCAAGGTCATCATCAACCGGTCTCGCAATCCTGACCAACTCTCGGGAAAGACAGAGCCATCAAGCAGAGACACCATCATGCGCTCTGGAACAACTTCCCTGACCCGTTTTTCAAGCTTGGGGAGGGAAACTCCATTGCTGGGATCCCGGTCGGTGTAAGACATCCGACGGGCAAATCGATTGAAAGTTCTAAAGGCACTCACCTTCCGGTGAATGGTGCGCGGGCTGCGTCCTTCCTTCATCATGTGCACGATCCAAGCGCGCACCCAGTCTCCATCAATTGCGATCAACGAGTCATGCTCGTATTGGTCTGCAAGAAAACGTTGGAATTGGTTGAGATCCGAGCGATAGCATCGCAAGGTGTGGACACTACCCCTCTTCTCTTTTTCGAGAAAGTGCAGGAAAGCCGCCAGAGGCGTCTGAGTAGTGGACGAAATTGACATTTTGGTTTGGTTAAGGCGAATATTACCCTACCAAACCAATACTGCAAATTATCACCCCATCAAAGCCTTCTTGTTTTTGTAAACGGCTTTCTTCATCGCCTCGCGACGAACCGTCTTCGGCTTGACGTACTCTTTGCGGGCCCGGAGCATACGCCCGGTTTTCGTGCGATCGAACTTCTTCTTGAAGCGCTTGAGCGCCCGTTCGATGTTTTCTCCCTCCTTGACCGGAATGATGAGCATGGCTAAAAATTGGGTCGCGAAGATAGCTGAAATAATGAAATCTGTGTCCTAATTCGTCAGGAATCTCGCTCAATAAGGGCCATTCTTGACGAGTCCGCGTGAGATGACCAACTTTTGGATCTCTGAGGTGCCTTCCCCGATGGTGCACAGCTTGGCGTCGCGATAAAACTTCTCTACCGGAAAATCCTTGGTGTACCCATATCCCCCAAACACCTGCACGGCGTCAGTGGCAATGCGGACGCACGCCTCTGAAGCGAGGTATTTGGCCATAGCACCGAAGCGCGTTACATCACCGCCGTTCTCCTTGGCATGACAGGCTTTTGCAATCAATCCCCGCGAAGCCTCAATGTCCACCGCCATGTCCGCTAGCTTGAACCCGATGCCTTGAAAATGGGCAATCGGCTGGCCAAATTGCTCCCGCTGGAGGGCATAAGCGCGGGCCGCATCAAACGCCCCCCTGCCAATCCCAAGCGACAAAGCCGCTATGGAAATGCGGCCTCCATCCAGAATTTTCATCGCCTGAATGAAGCCATCCCCTTCGGTCCCCAAAATGTTCGCCCCGGGGATGCGACAATCTTCAAAAATCAACTCCGCGGTTTCACTGGACCGCATGCCGAGCTTGTTTTCCTTCTTGCCTCCTTTGAACCCAGGTGTTCCCCGCTCCACGACAAATGCTGAGATGCCGCGGCTGTCCAACAATGCTCCTGTTCGCGCCAACACCACGACCACTTCACCACTGAGGCCATGGGTGATCCAATTCTTGGTTCCATTGAGCACCCAATCATCTCCGTCACGTGTTGCAGTGCAGCGCATCCGCATGGCATCAGACCCCGTGCCAGCCTCCGTCAAGCCCCATGCACCGATGTGCTCACCAGACGCCAATTTGGGGAGGTATTTCTGCTTCTGGTCCTCGTTGCCAAAAGTGAGGATGTGATTGGTGCACAGACTGTTGTGTGCCGCCATGCTCAGACCGACTGAACCACAGACGGCCGCCAGCTCCTCGATGGCCGCGACGTATTCGGAATACCCCAAACCTGTTCCACCGTACTGCTCGGGGACCAACATCCCCATCAGCCCGAGCTCTCCCATCTTCCGGAAGAGGTCGCGCGGGAAAAATTGACGTTCATCCCAATCAAGGATGTGTTCTGCCATCTCATGGTTGGCAAAGTCGCGGACCATATGGCGGATCGCGGAAATGGTCTCGTTGTCCTGGAAGGTCATTGCGTCCGGGGTTTGCACAAAAGTCGGTCATATCGGCCATCCTCACTCAGGGCAAGGCCATAGATAATGTGACAGCCACATGCCGTGGATGGAATCGATCGCGGGATGCGACACCCCCGCTTCAAACGCACCCGGATTGTGGCGAATGAACCGGCTGAGGACCTGTGCTTTACGCTGCCCAATGCCGGGCAAGTCCTGCCAATGCTTCAAGGACAAAGTATCGGCACAACGCCTTTGAATGAGGGCTGTATCGCACCAGAATGCGGGGGCCAAAGCTTGCGCGAGGCTGTCCCAACCGTCCAATGCCCAGGCCAATTGTCCAAGGTTGGCGAACCCACCCCAGCGGCGCCTTGCCTTCAGAATCCGCCCTGCCACCCATGGCCCCACGCCCGGCACCGCCACCAGGGTTAAACTGTCCGCCGCATTGACCTCGACCGGAAGGACCACCTCGATGTCCAGACGCTCCTTGGTCTTGTCTTGCTTGGGACTGTCCTCATGACCGGCTGGGACATCAAACGTCAATTGAGGGGCGAAGTGTGTCAGCCACCCATCAGGTAACACGCGCATGCGACTGAGGACCTCCACATCCCGAATCCCGCCCACAGCTTCACTGTAACGGACTGCGGCCCGGGCCTGCTTCTTCGAAAGTCCCAGAGCCCTCCAGCCTGCTGCATCCAAACTGGTCACCAGCACCTCTCCATCAACCGAAGGAAATTGGCGGGCCATGGGCTCCACTCCGCCTGCACGGTAGCTGGGATGGTCGGCTTGCCGGCTCTGTGGCAGAGCCTCTGCGCTGGGCATGGCCTCCAAAGCGGTCAGCACTTCCCGAATCGAAAGGGGGGGCAGCTCGGGAGGGTAAGCAGCGCGCCACCCCTCTACAGCCAGGCACATGGCGACGGCCGCCCCACACCACAAGGTGCCGAGGCGCTCACTGCGCAAAACATGCATAAAAAATCCGCGGTCAGTCGAAACGCTTGATCTCTCCAGACTTGACCCGATTCAGGTAGTCTGTCAAATCACCCTTGACTTCACCAGCGAGGAAATAGAGGCCCAACACATTCGGGAAGCACATGGCAAAGATCATCGCATCGCCGAAGTCAAACACACTGCTGGCACTGATGGCACTGCCCACTACAACAAACACACAGAACACCGCCTTATAGCTCAGGTCCGCGGCCCGCGTTTCGCCAAACAAGTAGGTCCAAGCCTTCAGACCGTAGTAACTCCATGAAATCATGGTAGACAAAGCAAAAAGGATCACAGCCAACGAAAGGACGCCTGGGAACCAGGATATGCTCTGCTCGAAGGCGCTCGACGTCAAACCAATGGCGTCCAACGACCCGCCTTGTGCGTTGTTGAATACCGTCACGGCATCGAATTGTCCGTAATCCGTAATGACAATCACCAATGCTGTCATGGTGCAGATGACCACCGTGTCGATGAAGGGCTCGAGCAGCGCTACAATGCCCTCACTCACGGGCTCATCGGTCTTGGCCGCACTGTGCGCGATTGAAGCCGATCCAATACCAGCCTCATTGGAGAACGCCGCCCGGCGGATGCCTTGAATCAGTACCCCGATCAATCCACCGTACATCGCATCGGTATCAAAAGCGCCCGCGAAAATCCGTCCAAACGCCGTGGGGACCTGGCCCAGATTGGTGAGGATCACCCAAAGGGCACCAAGGATGTAAATGCCCACCATGAAAGGGACGATTTTATCGGTCACCTTGGCGATGGACTTGATGCCCCCGAGGATCACGATGCCCACAATCACAGCCATGACCACACCGAAAATCCAGCCCTGTCCATAGAACATGCTGGCCTCACCTCCGGTGACCGAGATCAACTGCTGGGTGGCCTGGTTGATCTGAACCATGTTGCCTCCGCCAAAAGAGCCGCCAATGCACGCAACAGCGAACAACGCGGCGAGGACCTTGCCCAAACCGCCCATGTTCTTTTTGGCCAAGCCATCCCGCAAATAGTACATGGGGCCTCCCGAAACCGACCCATCTGCATTTTGACGGCGGTACTTCAGGCCAAGGGTGCACTCTACAAACTTGCTGCTCATGCCGAACAGACCCGCGATGATCATCCAAAACGTAGCGCCCGGACCACCGAGCGATACCGCGACCGCCACGCCGGCAATGTTACCTACACCTACGGTGCCACTTAGCGCTGCAGTGAGGGCCTGGAAGTGAGACACCTCTCCTTGGTGATTCGGATCATCGTACCTGCCCCTCACTACATCCAAGGCGTGCTTGAAGGCCCGGATATTGACGAACTTGAAGTAGACTGTAAAGAACAACGCGCCGAAGAACAGCCAAATCAACACGAATGGCACGCTGAAGCCCGCGATGTTGACTGTCCAAAAGATGACAGAAGTAATGGCGTCGGTGACTGGGCCCATCACTTCATTGATGGCATCGTCAACCGAAGCAGCAGAGGCGGTGAAGGGAAAAAGGAAGGGAGCGCAGAGCGCTAGGCTTGCAGCAATCAGGCGTTTCATGAATCGTGGGTTGACTTGCGCCGCAATATAGGCCCCGCCCTCATGGCCGGGAAAAGGAGTTACTCAGGACTTTGCAAACCGAACAAACGGTTGAGCAAGCGCAGCTGCGTATCGCTGCCGAGGACAAACAGTTTGCAGGCGTTGTCCAAGGGTGTCTCAGGGCCGGGGTTGATAATGAACTCTCCCTCGGAAGTCTTCACCCCAATGACATTGACACCAATCCGATTGCGCGCATCCACCTCTCCGAGGGTCGGCAATCTGAATTCAGGGGGCAGATCCTTGACATCCACTTCCTCAAGGTTGACGGCGTCCTTGCCTTGAATCCGGATGTGATCGATGAAGTCCATCACGTCGGGATTGGCGACCAAGGAGGCCATGTGCGCGCCACCCACCGTGTCAGGCATGATGACATTGTCCGCTCCAGCCCTGCGCAACTTGGCCTGGGACCCCGCTTGAGACGCCCGGCTGATGATGACGGCCTTTGGGTTATGCTCCCTCACGGAAAGCACGGTGTACAGGTTGTCCGCGTCGCTCGGCAAGGTGCAGATTACCGCGCAGGCATGGTCAACACCCGCTGCAATCAACCGGTCGTCGCGGGTGGCATCGCCTGCGACGACCAACGGCGTAAGATCGTCCCTGAGGTGCCCCACCAACTCCTCGTCTTTCTCGACGATGACCGCCGTGTATCCTTTCGCGGTGAGGTCTGCATATGCCTTCTCTCCCACACGGCCGTAGCCGCAGACGATGACATGATCCTTGAGGTTGTCGATGGTGCGTTCCAATTTTCTCGCTTTGAAGAGGTCCCGATACTCGCCCGCAACGAAGTAAGTCGTTATGGCTGAAATCGTGTAGGCGAATGTACCGATGGAGAAGATGATGAGCAGGGAGGTAAAGACCATCCCATTTGGACTCAATTCATGTACCTCCCGAAATCCCACGGTACTCACCGTGATCATGGTCATGTAAAACGCCTCGATGAAGGTATACCCCTCCAACAACATGAAGCCCACACTCCCTACGACGATGACGGCCGCGACCACAGCCAGCGACAGCGCAATTCGGGAAAAGGACTTGAAGCGATAGTACACGACGGGAATTTAACGGCTGGAAGCCAAAGCGAGGGCCATGGAATGCTGTATCGTCAACGCTTCCTTGCGGGCAGCTTCTGCGAAGTCTTCCCCGGCTGAAGCGTAGAGTAAGCTGCGCCCCACATTGACCAGCAATCCACCAGCCAATTCCTCGGCCCATCCAGCATCGCACACCGCCTCCAATGAACCGCCCTGCGCGCCCACACCGGGCACCAGCAAGAAGCGGTCAGGCGCAGCGGCCCGACAATCAGCCAGTAACGATGGCCGCGTGGCACCGACCACATACATGAGGCGCTCCGCCCCGCGATAGCCCCGGCTCACCTCAAACACCCGGCGCCACAGCGGCGCGCCCTGTTCGGCACCGTGAAACTCAAAATCCTCCGCTCCAGGATTGGACGTGGCAGCCAAAAGGATGGCCCATTTACCGTCAAAGTCCAAGAACGGCTCCACACTGTCTCGCCCCATGTAAGGCGCCACTGTGACCGCATCTGCCCCCCACTGTTCAAAGGCTGCCTGCGCGTAACGGGTGGCCGTGTTGCCAATGTCCCCGCGCTTGGCATCTGCGATGCGCAGGCATCCGTCGGGAATGGCCGCCATCGTTTCGCTCAGCACCGCCCAGCCCTCCGGCCCCATCGCCTCGTAGAACGCCACATTGGGCTTGTAAGCAACGGCCAAGTCGGCGGTCGCCTCGATGATGGCACGGTTGAAGCGCAACACCGCCTCAGGCCCCTTACCGAGGTGAGCTGGCATCCTCGCCGGGTCCGGATCGAGGCCTACACACAGGAAAGAGGATTTCCTTCGAATGGTATCGACAAGCTGCTGTACATCCATGGTGGGGCGAAGATATCGCGGAAGTACAGCCCCTCAATTCTCCACCGACAAGCCCGCTTGCTTCAGGCGCTCTGTGCGCTCCACCGTCCGCAATGCTTGGATGACCTCCCCCAAATCACCCGCGAGGATGCGTTCAAGGGCATGCAAGGTCAAGCCAATGCGGTGGTCGGTCACGCGGCCCTGGGGGTAATTGTAAGTGCGGATCTTGCCGGAACGATCCCCCGTTCCGACCTGTGATTTGCGCTCTGCCGCCTCGGTGGCCCGCCGTTCTCGGTCCGCCGCCTCCCAGAGCCGGGTGCGCATGACCTGCAGCGCTTGGTCGTAGTTCTGGTGTTGCGAACGCCCGTCTTGGCACTCCACCACCACCCCCGTTGGGAGGTGGGTCAAACGCACCGCACTCTCCGTCTTGTTGACGTGCTGTCCTCCGGCTCCACTGGCCCGAAAGGTGTCCTTGCGGATGTCTTTGGTGTTGAGTTCGAAGTCTACGGCCTCGGCCTCTGGCAAAATGGCCACGGTGGCAGCACTGGTATGGATGCGGCCTTGTGATTCGGTGGCCGGGACGCGCTGCACGCGGTGGGTCCCGCTCTCGTATTTGAGGTATCCAAATACGCCTTCACCCGAGATCCGAGCCACCACTTCCTTGAACCCTCCTGCCGTTCCAGCATGGGCACCCACCATGGCGACTTTCCACCCCTTATCCTCAGCAAATCGTTGGTACATGCGAAACAGGTCTCCGGCCCAGAGCGCGGCCTCATCGCCCCCGGTTCCCGCCCGCACTTCAATCACGCAATCCCGACCATCGCTCGGGTCATCGGGCACCAGTGCCTCTTGGAGGTCGCGGGTCAGCGCGGCCATGGCCTCAGTCAGCCGCCCCACTTCGTCAGCGGCCATTTCGCGCAATTCGGGGTCTTCGCTGCTTTGGTCCTTTCGGGCCTCTTCCAAGGCGACAGACCACTCGCGGTATCGCTTAACCTGTTCGACGATGGGTTCGAGCTGTTTGAAATCGCGGATGGCCAGCCGATATGCCGATTCGTCCGCGATGACAGAAGGATCGATCACCTTGAGCGACAGCTCTCGGTACCGGTCTTCCAATGAAGACAACTGCTCAAGCAGTCCTTCCATATCAGCTGTAAGTCTCGGTTGACTCCGGGCCTTTGATGGTCAGCCTTGGACCCTCCGCGTCGCGGGCCTCAACGCGCCCTACAATGCGGGCATCCACTCCATGGGCTGCGGCAATATCCAGCACCCGCTGGGCGTGTTCGGCCGTCGTGTACACCTCCATGCGGTGCCCCATGTTGTACACTTGGTACATCTCCCTCCAGGCCGTTCCGCTGTGTTGCTGAATCAATGAGAACAGTGCTGGAGTTGGGAAGAGGTCGTCCTTCACCACGTGCAGGTCAGGCGATGCGAAGTGCAAGACCTTGGTTTGTCCTCCCCCGCTGCAGTGCACGAGGCCGTGAAGATCCTCTCTCCCCTCCTTGAAGAGGTCGACCATCACCGGAGCGTAGGTACGGGTAGGCGACAAGACGAGCTTTCCTGCATCAACAGGTACGCCGTCTACCGCGTCGGTCACATCGAAAGGCCCTGTGTACACCAGGTCTTCAGGCAAACCCGGGTCGAAGCACTCGGGGTACTTCTCGCGCCACCCCGGTCCAAACAGGTCGTGGCGGGCGCTGGTCAAGCCATTGCTTCCCGTACCGCCATTCCAAGACTCTTCGTAATGGGCCTGCCCATGGCTGGCGAGCCCGACGATCACATCGCCCTCTTGGATGCGTGCGTTGTCGATGACCTCATCGCGTCGCATGCGGCACACCACCGTGGAGTCCACAATCACCGTTCGAACAAGGTCACCCACATCTGCGGTTTCGCCCCCCGTTCCGCGCACATCGAGGCCCAAACCGCGCCACTCCGCCATCAGGGCTTCCGTCCCTTGGATCAGGGTGGAGACCACTTCGCCCGGCACAAGCCTTTTGTTGCGCCCAATGGTCGAACTCACCAGGATGGGACCGGTGGCCCCTACGCACAGGAGGTCATCGATGTTCATGACCAAGGCGTCTTGGGCAATCCCCTTCCAGACGGACAGGTCTCCCGTCTCTTTCCAGTAAATCCAGGCCAGTGCGCTTTTCGTCCCTGCGCCGTCGGCGTGCATCACCAGACAATGGTCCTCACTGCCCGTGAGGGCATCGGGCACCACTTTGCAGAAGGCCTTGGGGAAAAGCCCCTTGTCCAAGCCTGCGATGGCCGCATGCACTTCCTCCTTTCCGGAGGAAACACCGCGCTGCGCGTACCGACCCTCAGCGGAGCCGTCCACTGTGGCTTCGGTCACTCCGGTACGTAGTCGAAGCTCGTGATACGGAAGACCGTACGACGGTTCATCTGGTGAGCGGCTTCGCGCTCATCCTCTGTAGGCAATGCGGCGATTTCAGCGTCGCTGATCAACGGCATCTTCTCACCGCGGCCAATGGGCTGCAGGCGTTGACGGTCAATGCCGCGTTCCACGAGGTAGTTCACGCAGGTCTCAGCACGGCGCTGGCTCAGCTCATCGTTGGCCTTGTCGCCACCGCGCGTGTCGGTGTGGGCCTCCAATGAAATGACAAACGTCGGGTTGCGCGACAGCAAATCGACGAGGTAGTCCAGCGAGTCCTTGGAATTGACTTCCGCGCTCACCACCAGATCAGCCTTGGCAAACTCATATTGTACCAACGGCATGGGGTAATCCTCATTGGTCACCACCTCGCGCAGGAGGTACTCCTTGATGAAGTTGGTTGACTTGGAGAGGCCCACCGTACTGAATTGGTCACCAGCGCTGATGTAACCCTCTTTGGAGATGTCCACCGAGTACGTGCTCTCGGAACCAATGGTCCAATCGCCTTCTTCTGTGCCGCCTTCAGAATCGGTATTAGACGCTACGCTTTCGCCTTCACTGCTCGTCACGGTCACAGATGCGCCTTCGATGGGCATGCCGGTGTCGTAGTCGTAGACGTAGGCCACGTAGTCAAACTCGAGGGGAGGCATGGCAAAGGAGAAGATGTCGTCCTTGCCCTTGCTCTCAGGGCGGTCAGAGGAGAGGTAGCCCCTTTCTTCCTTCGGGTGATACACCAGCGCGAAATCGTCGCTGGCGGTATTGATGGGATACTCCATGAACTCCGGGGCCTCGAAACTCATGCCCTCGCCTTTCCAAACGGCCTTCAAGATGTCAAGTCCTCCCATACCACCCGGGCGGTCTGAAGCGAAGTAGAGGTCGCCATTCTTGCGGATGTGCGGGAAGTACTCATCTGAGGCGGAGTTGACGCCAGGACCCATGTTGGACGGCGCACCCCACTCCTCGGAGGATTCGTTGTACTTCATGTACCACAGGTCGCGGCCTCCTTGACCTCCGGGCATGTCGCTCACAAAAACGAGGTACATATCGTCGGGGCTCATGGTGGGCTGGCCCACCTGGGAACTGTCGTCTGTCGCGCGGTCCACCACGGTCAACTCTTCAGCAGAACCCCACTTCGAACCTGTGCGCTGCGAGACGTAGATATCGCAAGGGTAGTTGTTGTCCTTTTCAATCAAACAGCGCGTGAAGTAGAGGGTCTTGAACTTCGAATCCAAGGTCACACCACCTTCGTTGCTCGGGCTGTTCACCGCATTGCCCAAAGGCTCGGGAATGCTCCACTTGCCTTTGCGGTCGACTTCGGCCATGAAAAGGTCCATGTAGCTCTCACCGGTAATGGGGTCCTCTCCACTGCCTGCTGCACTGCTGCGGCTGGAAGCAAAAATGACTTCCTCTCCACGCTGATCAGAAAAGGCCATGGCAAAGTCAAAACTGGGGGAGTTGACCATCACGAGTGGCTCCACCACAAAACGGCTATCGTTGACAATCAGGCTCTCGGCGGCCGCGTTGCAAGAAGAGATGAAGGTCTGCGCCAAAGCGGCATCACCGCCAGCAGCCTTGAACTTCGAAAACTGCTCGATGGCGTCTTCGAACTCGCCTTGGCCCATGAGGGCCATGCCGTAGTGTTTGAACACCTCGGGGTTGTCATCGGCCCACTTGAGGTCAACAGCGCGCTTGTACCACTCTTCTGATGCGGGCAAGGCACGGCTCAATCGATAGCACTCACCAATGCGATAACACACGCGGCCCTTTTCATCCAAGTCACCCTTCAGCTTGGCATAAGCCGCTTGGTAATCTTTCGCCGCTTCGAAATATCCGCCCCGATCGAAGGCATCATCGGCATCGGACGTGATGTCGTTCTGAGCGAATGTGTGAAGCGCAAAAAGCGCAAAAAAAGTAGCGAGCGCGGGGCGCAGGGCGATTGAAGGCCCGGAGAGCAGGTTCAGCATTCCCAAATAGGTTTACGGGCGAATGTAAGAAGGCCCCGGAACTTCGCGAACACGAATCCGGGGCCTTCTTTAAAATTCAATGAGCAATCAGCGTGTAAAGAGCAATTCACGCAGTTTTGGGAAAGGCCAGCGGCCGTCCTCCGTCAACTTCTCCAACTGGTCCACTTGGACACGCAATTCATCCATCAACGGACGGACTTCGGAAGCATATGCGGCGGCTTTCTCGTGAAGGCCGTCAATGCCGTTGACCTTCGAACGCACTGCGCGCAATGACTCCAACGCAGCATAAGTCGCTGACAATCCGGCAGAAAGCTCTTCCAAGATTCCACGCTGGGCCCGGGTCATGCCCTCTGCATCACTGTCGCCATACACGTCCATGAAGCCCTGGATGTTGGCCAGCAAGTCGCCTTGGTAGTCCATCACCGCAGGCAACACCTGGTTGGTCACCATGTCGCCGAGGACGCTGGCCTCGATTTGCAATTTCATCACGTAGTTCTCCAACTCGACCTCCGTACGGGCGGCCACCTCCTCTGCGCTCAAAACGCCCATGGATTCGAACAGCTCCACAGTTTCCTTGCGGTCCCACACGGCCAAGGCGCTCGGAGTGTCCATCAGGTTGGAGAGTCCGCGCTTGGCAGCCTCCTCCACCCATTCCTGGCCATAACCATTGCCTTCGAAGCGGATGGACTTGCTCTGCTTGATCAAGGCTTGGATTTCCTTGAGCAACGCCTCGTCCTTCTTGTCTCCGGATGCGATGCGTGCATCAACCGCAGCCTTGAAGAAATTCAACTGCTCGGCCACAATGGTGTTGAGCACCGTCATGGGCACAGCGCAGTTGGCGGTACTGCCGACCGCGCGGAACTCGAACTTGTTGCCGGTAAAGGCGAACGGCGAAGTCCGGTTGCGGTCCGTATTGTCGAGCAGCACTTCCGGAATGCGACCGATCTCCAACTTCACAGCCGTTTTTTCGTCGGGACTCATCTTGCCTGCGCTGACGTTTTCTTCGACAGCGTCGAGAAGCTCCGTCAACTTAGAACCAATGAAGGCGCTGATGATGGCCGGCGGCGCCTCATTGGCACCGAGACGGTGATCGTTGCCTGCTCCGGCAATGGCTGCACGCAGCACATCGGCATGGCGGTGGATGGCCGCAATGGTGTTTACGAAGAAGGTGAGGAAACGCAGGTTGGTCTTGGGGTTGACACCGGGCTTCAAGAGGTTCACCCCTGTGTTGGTACCGAGCGACCAATTGTTGTGTTTGCCTGAGCCATTAAGTCCAGCAAACGGCTTCTCGTGCAACAGGACGCGGAAGTCGTGGCGCTGTGCCACCCGCTCCAAGAGGTCCATCAACAACAGGTTGTGGTCGTTGGCGAGGTTGGCCTCCTCGAACACGGGTGCCACCTCGAACTGGTTGGGTGCCACCTCATTGTGGCGGGTGGTCACCGGGATGCCGAGCTTGTGAGATTCGCACTCAAACTCCTGCATGAACGCCATGACGCGCGGAGGAATGCTGCCGAAGTAGTTGTCGTCCAATTGCTGGCCCTTGGCAGGCGCAGCACCGAGCAGTGCACGGCCGGTCTGGCTGAGGTCCGGACGGGCATTGTACAACGCCTTGTCCACCAGGAAGTACTCCTGCTCCCAACCGAGGGTGGCCACCACCTTGGTCACGTTCTTGTCGAAGTACTGACACACCTCGGTTGCAGCCTTGTCAACGGCAGCCAAGGCCTTGAGCAAGGGGGCTTTGTTGTCGAGGGACTGACCCGTGTAGGCGATGAAGATGGTGGGGATGCAGAGGGTCTCACCGATGAGGAAAGGCGGGCTGCTGGGGTCCCACAGTGTGTAACCCCGGGCCTCAAATGTGGAGCGGATGCCGCCGTTAGGGAAGCTCGAAGCATCGGGTTCTTGCTGTACCAACAGGCTGCCATCAAAACGCTCGATCGCTCCGCCTTGGCCATCGGGCTGGATGAAGCTGTCGTGCTTCTCGGCTGTGCTGCCTGTCAACGGCTGGAACCAGTGGGTGTAGTGCGTAGCGCCGCGGGCCATGGCCCACTCCTTCAGAGCGCTGGCCACTTGGTCTGCGATCTTCCGGTCAATCCGAATGCCATCAACCATGGCGGCCACCACGTGGTCATAGGCCTCTTCGGTGAGGTACTCGCGCATGGCGTTGACAGTAAACGCCAAGTCTCCGTAGTAATCGGAAATCTTGGAAGAAGGCGGCACTGTAGCCTTCGGTGAGCGCTCGAGGACATCCTCGATGGCGGTAATGCGGTACGTTGACATGATTTTTGTGTCTGAAGGGGCAAATTTACGCACTGACCCCCTCATAAATAGGGGCCACGCACAAAATTTGACTGCTTTTCTCCCAACCACCCCCTATTTGAAGGGGGTCTTGTGTTGAAAAGTGGGTTTTATGAACCCAAACTCCCTTTTTTGGGGCTTCAATCAGAAAATCACAACCCGCTGGCGTGTGACCCTGCCGGGCTGCATCAAAGTGAGCATGTGCACACCTGGCACCACGTCTTGCACAGGGATCCGGCCTTGGAAGGCGGCCCCTTCAAAGGCTTGACCGATGCCCGAACGCACCACACGTCCAGCGGCATCCTGAAGCTGCCATTCAAAACGACCCTGCCAACCTTCAAGCGTAAATCCGATGTCACCGCTGGTGGGGTTCGGGTGAACCTTGAATGAGGTGGCATCTACCGGGGGCGCTGCAACGTCATTGACGAGGTTGGTTTCGAAATGGAACCGGTGCACAATGGATTTGCCGAAATCCGGTTCGAACGTGATCCAGTTGCCCCCCACTTTGCGTAACCTCACAAACCCGCTGCCGTCGTCATTGGCCCAGAAGCTAATGCCATCGTCATCCGCATCCTGAAACTCGAAGGTGTAGCATCCTTGGTTGAGGTAGATGGTGTCGCGGTACTGGGTGTTGGCCTCGGGATAGCTCCGCTCGAAATAAACGGTGCCATCTTGGTGGGTCAGCTTGGCGCTGTTCTCCCACGGAGTGCTGTTGGTTCGCACGAAAACGATGAGGCGGTTGTCGTCTTCATCGCCCGGGTCTTCCATGTAGGTGTAGGTCGGAGGCCTTCTGAAAGTGCTGCGCACTTCGTCGTTCCATGCCACCTCATCCTCTCCGCCATTGGGTGCAGAGACGCGCGCCACAAAAGTGAGGTCCTCTTCTTCATCTCCGTCCCACAGTGCGGCGTACAGCGCCACCAATTCGACGACCTCTTCTTCGAGGAAGCCCAACTCACCGGTCCAAGTGAAGGACTGGAGGTTGTCAGGCAGACCAAACGTGATCGTGCATGAGGTCAATGGCGTGCTGCCGCTGTTGCGCAACACCACCTTGGGCCGGTCGCAAATGGGATTGGTCCGCGAGGCCAACTTGGTGCCACTCGGCGCCAACACCTCGACCAATTCAGCATCGAGACTGTGGTTTGCGGGGCCGTATGCGATGATCTGGCCCTCGAACCGATAATTGCCATAAGGATCGAAGTCGACGTCATAGTCCACCGTGAAAGGAGCGTCTCCAGCCACATGCGGGGTCAACTCCATGTCGCGGGTGTCCACTGGCGCTCCTGGGCACCATCCTGCCCTGTCGTAAATCCAAGTGCCGCCTTGGGGATACAAGGCATTGTCCGCGCATTCGCGCATGATCTGCCAAGACCAGAGTTCCTGCCCGTCGACCTTCACCTTGTGAATGTTGTAGCAAAACTCCGCGCAGTTGTTACCGGTGCCAAAGCCATGACCGGAGGCCCGGGTCTTCAGACGCCACATGGATTGGTCGGAGGTCGGCGTGTATTCGTAGCCGACCACATTTTCGTCAAACGTGGACAGGTTGTACTGGCCCTTCCAGAACGCCTCCACATCGAGGACATCGCGGGCAGGCTCGCCTTCAATAAAGTGGAATTTCAAATCGAGCAATTCCTGCCAATTGCCCGCTTGCAGCTCCACGCTGTCTCGGAGGAGCGGCAAATAGTCGGTGACATCATACCACCAAGTCCACCCGTCATCGCCCAGGTCTAGACCGATCCCGTAAGGCGTGATGTAGCGGTAGAGTTCGTAGCGGTCGATCACCTCAAAAGGCACGCCGTAATAAGAGAGCGTATCGTTGATGACCTGAGAAACCGCTCCCGGAACAGGGTACGTAACCGTGTCACCAAACACAGGTACCGATGCGGTCTCACCTGGAGCATAGTGGTAGGTCAAGTCGGTCATGGCGACGTCATTGCCCTGTACTTCCCAAGTGGACAGGCTCATGGGGGCTATGGGGCGGAGGTCCAGAATGGACCCGTCGACCACATACTCGAGGTATTCGCCGCGGGCGAACCCGACATGAGGCCTGAAATCTTCACCCAGTCCTTTGGCGCGTTCGCGGCCCGGTGTTGGCCGGCGGAGCGTGGTGCCGTGGTGGTATCCGGGACTGCCACCAGGGTGGTGGTTGACCTCCTCGGTGCCGTTGGCGCCATCGAACCGATAATCGACCAGCAACGCATCATAGTTGGGGTGCCAAGCCGTGGGCTGTCGGTTCATCCATGAGGCAATGGTGGCGCCATCCAGCGCTTGGGACCACACCCGAAAATCGTCGACGCGGCCATTGTAGCGGTTGTTCCCATTGCCCGAGGCGCCGAGGTTCATCTTGACAATCCCCTCAATGGGGTTGTCCTTGTTGGTTCCCGAGTGAAAGAGGGCACCGTTGAGGTACATCTCCATGATGCCGGTATCGGCGTTCTTCACGAAGGCCCAGTGGTTCCAGCGCCCCTCAAAATCTTCGGGCTGGGCCTGCTGGTCGATGCGGTCATAGCCGCCGTCTTGACCGCAGTCCCAATAGACGCGGCCATTGCTCCAAGGCAGATGCACATTGACCACACGTTGTCCAGCTGCGTTGATGCCTTCAAACAGGGTGCCGTTCTCGGGCTGGCTGTTGGGGTCCCCATACACCCAGCATTCGATGGTGATTTCAGAAGAAAGGCCTTGCAAGTCCGTGACGTCCACTTCTACCCGGTCTGGCGCCGTGAAGTCCACTTCTCCGTCGTGGCCATCGGTGGTCCAAGCCCCGCCTGCCGAGCCGGTGACGGGCACTCCACCGAGCTGTTCTCCCTCACCCTCCATGGTGACGCCGTCCAAGGCAAACTCCAATACCAGGTTGCTCTCCCCGTCCCAAGTGATGGGCGGAGAAAGGCGGATGGAGAGGCTGTCTCCAAACTGCCAAGGGGATACCCCGTAGGTGTAAGATGTGTTGGGGAGGTCCATGAACCCAGTGAGTGCAGAGTCCCCCGTCAACCCCCACTTCAGGTCCATCCGACGGATGTCAGGTGTCCCACTCACCGGCAGGAAAATCCGGTCGATGCTGCCCGCTCCAAGCGGAGCAAGCTCCTCAGCCTTCCACAAAAACTGGGCGCGCTTCGAGGTGGTGGACTCAAAAAACGGCGTTACGTAGACCACTTCACCGGGCTGAACCACGGATTCAGACACCACCATGTCTGCGACATACTGGGCCGCCTCAAGCCAGACGGAGTCTTGCACCCCTTCAACGTAAGGCACCAGATGGGTCGTGTCAAAAGGCGCATCCGCCAGCAGCTGGAAGGGGTGCTGCAAATCCGCACTGTCCAACATGCCGGTATGGTCAAACAGATAGGTGTAGGACAGATAATCCCACTCACCGCAAGCGTATCCAAGGTTACCCGCTGTGCCATCCTCAAAACACTTGAGGGTATATTCCATCAAGACCTTGCCGTATTCTACGCCGTTATCCGAAGGCGGGAAGTTGAACCACCGGCGGCCAGGGCTGTCGTACGCCGTTTCCGGATTGTTCTGCGCTTCAAAGGTGTAGGTCTGAACCGTTGTGGTATCTGCATGTAAAACACTGCACGAGACGCTCAGCACGAACAGCAATGAAAAGAGGCGAAAGACAGATGGATTCATGGGGAAAAGTTAAGACCGGCCAGGATAGACTTTCAAGGCTGCCGCGATGACCGCTACAGCGCGTCGGATGGCACTTTCCTCGAGGACGTAGGCAATGCGGACCTCGTCTGTACCGGCGCCGGGGGTGGCATAAAAACCACTGGCAGGGGCCATCATCACGGTCTCCCCGTCCACATCAAAGTCCGAGAGGATCCACTGGCAGAAGGCATCGCTGGAATCAATGGGCAGCTTGGCCACCGCATAGAATGCGCCGCCGGGAGTGGGCACGGTGACACCGGGGATGGCACGCAGGCCCTCAACCAGTGCATCGCGCCGGCCCACGTAGGCCGCCTTGACCTGGTCGAAGTAGGAACGCGGCGTCTTGAGCGCGGCCTCTCCGGCAATCTGCCCCAAGGTCGGGGGTGACAAACGGGCCATCGCGAAACGCATACACGCCTGCCGAAGGGCGGCATTGCGCGTTACCAAAGCCCCCACCCTCGCACCACACATGCTGTACCGCTTGGACACCGAGTCCATCAACACCACGTGGTCATCGAGGCCGTCCAAAGACAGCACGCTGCGGGGCGGAATGTCACCGTAACAAAACTCGCGGTAGACCTCATCGGCAAACAGGTAGAGGTCGTGCTCGAGCACCAAGCTCCGAATGGCGTCAAGCTCGGCATCGGTATACACATATCCCGTCGGGTTGCCCGGGTTGCAGATGAGGATGGCCTTGGTCCGATCGGTCACCTTCGCGGCAATTTCCGCCACCGGTGGCAGGGCAAAACCGTCTTCAATGCGGGATGTCACCGGCACCACCTTGACGCCCGCCGACATGGCAAACCCGAGGTAGTTGGCATAAAACGGCTCGGGAATGATGACCTCATCGCCCGGCTCGAAGCAGGCTTGGAAAGCAAAAATCAAGGCCTCGCTTCCGCCGGTCGTCACCAGGATCTGATCGGGGCTGACTTTCACTCCAACAGAAGCGTAATAATCCGCCAACCCATCGCGGTAAGTGGCAAAGCCATCACTGGGGCTGTATTCGATGACGGTTCGCTCCATGTTGCGCACCGCCTCAAGGGCCACAGCGGGGGTCTCAATGTCGGGCTGACCGATATTGAGGTGAAGGACCTGACGGCCGGCTGCCTTGGCGGCAACGGCATAAGGGGCGAGCTTCCTGATGGGGCTATCGGGCATGGCCTGCCCTTTGGTTGAGATGCGCGGCATGGTGAAAAGAAATGGTTCTGTTGGCGACGGCAGCGCGAAGATAACCGCCCAAAACAGAGGAAGCCGACCCTGATGGGCCGGCTTCCTGAAGTTCGAGTTCCGCTTGAGATTACTGGGTCACCAGCAACTTCTTGACGGCCATGTATTCGTCGGAGGTCAATCGGATCTGGTACATGCCCGCATCCAATCCTTGGGCGTCGACCGCCATGAAGTACTCCACGTTGTTCATGGCATTGCCGTCGAACAACTCTTGGACGAGCTGGCCAGCCATGTCGTACAAATCGATGCGCAAACGCATGTTGCTGGACACCACGAAACCAAGCTGGCTGATGTCGTTGGTTGGGTTGGGCTGCAATCCCGTCACGCGGATGGGTTCCTTGAGGTCTGAACCGACAGACACATCGAACGGATGGTGACCGGCACCTTCTCCGCTGACCCCTGCGTCAACAGGCGCAGACATCGCCGCATTGGTCATGGCGTATCCGAAAGTGGTCTCGTTGCCGCAGGCATCCGTGACCGTGTAGTCATAGGATGCTGTCCAAGGCATGACACAATCCAAATCCAACATGATGTCACCGCTGGAGCCCAACATGCCCTGAGAAGCACCGTTGACCACCAATTCACCACTCCAGTAGAACCATGCACTGGCGCCGTAGTTGGCGTTCTGGTTGTTGGCACCCAGGCCGACCTGCAGTCCGTAGTAGTAGTTCATCGGCTGGTGGGTCAAGCTCAATTCAGAGCCGGCGTAAATGCCGGTACCGAGCATACCACCGGTTTGCATCACGAAATAGTTCCAATTGATCCAGGGGCTTGCGCCAGGCAGGACGTCAGCACAGTCCTTCTTATAGCCACGCCCCAGGTCAGTCCACGTGGTCCAGTCGATGGCCGCGTTGTAGTCTGCATTCCAAATGAAACCACCGGTTCCATCGGCATTTTCGACTTCTACCTCAATGCTGATGGTTTGGTCGAAACGGCTCTCGACAATGTTCACGCCGCCGGGGACGATGGTGAACGCTGCGCCATTAAATGGCATCCCTTCCAGCACAATGGCCGCAGGAGCGCCACCGTTGCAGGCGTCGGCTCCAGTGAATGCCTCAGGCGTAGCCGCACCGCAGAAATTGTCAGCGGTCTCTGTAGGAATGAATCCTCCCAAGACTTCAGTCACCTCGATGCTCACATCGCTGCAGGCGTCATCTGCCTCCAAGTCCGCTGGACCGGGAATGAAGATGAAGTCAAACAAGCCAGTTGCTTCTTCTTGCGTCAAGGTTTCGCCATTGGCAATGCCTTCACTGTCGGTGATCTGCGGTGCTGTCACATCATTGAAGGTGACCGTTTGGGTGGCCGTGACCATGCCCGCGTTGCCACAAGCGTCAGTCGCGGTGGCCATGTAGGTCCTCACGATGGTGTAACTGCCGGCATCACCACAGAGGTAGGCCGGCGCACTGTCCGTGTAGGTCACAGGACCCACTGTAGGCGTGTCGGTGCAGTTGTCGGTTGCACTGGCCACAACCGTTGCGGCAGCAGGCATGGCACCGCTACAACTGGCATCCAGATCAACCGAAGTGTCCGCAGGAACACCATCGAGGAACACCGTAGGAGCGGTATTGTCGATCACCGTGATGTGCTGAAGGGTGGTATCTGTCGCCACATTGCCTGAAGGGTCCTCTGCCACAATGATCCAGCGGCGGTCAAACTCACGGCAGCCCGCAATGCCCGTCTCGTTGATTTCGTCATAGAGAATTTCAACACTGACATCGCAGTTGTCTGTCGCTTCATACCAAGGAGAACCCGCGGCAAACAGGTCCACCATATTGACACAGCTTTCACCGGCATACAAGGTGTAATCTTCGAGATCGAAGAGGTTAACCTCAGGTGCCATCTCATCGGCAACGGCCATGTAGGCGATGGCATGGGTCACATTGCCGTTCACGTCCGTGGCGACCAATTCGACTTCCTCGTACACAGGAATGTCACATGGGGTAGCGAACAGTGCGTCCGGATCATAGTCGAGGGCGACAGGACTCGTGCACCCTGCACATGGTGCCAAGCTGGTGCGGGTGTATGCGAATCCGCCTCCATTGCCACCTTGTGTCCAGCTCGTGAAGTCCATGTGCCAAACCTGGTTGACGCTGGGCACCCACAATTCGAGTTCCGTGGACAGAATGGCATTGCCAATTCCACCTCCGAACACATCGTAGAATGAACTCCACGCGCCTCCGCTGCCGGCAACGCGCCACAGCGTACCGCTGGGTCCTTCTCCGTCCCAAGATTCGCCCGTAGCCGCATTGATCAGGCCTTGGTCGTCGCCGCGCGAAATCCAAACCCCGGGGGCAATGCTGTCATGCACCAGGCTGGGATCGTCGTAGTCCATTTTCTCAAAGGACACGGTTTCACTGACAAAGCCATCGCAGCCTGTGCCCGGCTCCAATTCTGTGAATAAGCCTGAGGCCGTGGGCACCTCAGTTCGGGTGTAAGCAAAACCACCATCCCCGCAACAGCTCCAAGAGGTGAAAGCGACTTCGAAGAACCGCTGAGACTGCAGGGTGACCATGGTGAGCGTGGTGCCTACCAAATTGTTATCCAAGCTGCCATCAACGGCATCATACAGGCTTGTCCACTGATTTTCTGAGTCTGCTGCCCCCAGTTTCCACAGGGTACCATCAGGACCAGCTTGATTGTAGCTGTTTTGGGTGAGGGCGTTGTATAGTCCGCCGCTGTTGCCCCGCGTCAGGGCCACATCCCAGCCGATAAAGTCGGTGGCCTCCGGGCCGGACGTATCGTCGAGTTTCTCGAAGTCCACGGACCCCGTTTCCGGCGCGTCCACTTCACAATCCAGTGTGGTCAAGGCTTCGAAGCTCTGGATGCCGCAAGCATCGGTTGCCACAGCATTGGACAGGTCATAGGTGGCCTCTCCATTCTCATCCAAAGGCTGAATGTATGGGGTGGACACCACAAGGGGTGCCACTTCGTCGACCACCGTCACCTCAACCGTTCCGCTCGTGGCATTGCCACTCGGGTCGGTCAGCGTCACGGCCACCTCGACAACACCGACATCCGAACAGGTGAAGTCAGAGCAGACTTCGTAGTCCATCGCATAGTTGTCACCATCCGGCGTGAAGGTGATGTAGAGGTTTCCTCGCTCGGCACAATTCTCAACGAATTGCTGAGGCGCCATGCCCAATGTGCCGTCCTGATTTGAAATGCCCGTGGTCATCGGATCATCACAATCGTCTGGCAGGTAAGCATGGTACCCAGAGAAGATGTCCACTTGGCCTGTGGCTTCATACAGCACGGCCTGACCATCATGGCGAATGTCGTTGTCCTCATAGTTGGACACTTGGCTCCAGCTCACGACGAATTCGCGGTTCGGAGCAGTGCCCAAGGTCTGGTAGTAGATGTTGGCGTCATCCCGCTCATCCGGATCCAGGTCTGTGTGGATCACGGCAATGGCCGCCTCGTAATCGGAATCCGGAATCGCTTCTCCGTCGCAACACTCAGAGCTGCTGCTTTCGAATTGGAGGAGACCGTTGGAGGAGATATACACCTGGTTGTAGGTCTCTCCGTAGAACGTGAAGTCGAAGCCGAGTGGCACCAGCGATGTGCAGTCGTCGCAGTTGCTGGTGTTGGCATCGAGCGTTCCTGCAGTGAGTCCATACTTCGGCGCAGCACCGCAGCTTTGTCCGTCCCATGTCATCTCCGCTGCGTAGCTGCAGTTGTCCATGGTCGCATCGCCCAAGACGTCGCTCAAATTGAAGTAGCCTTCACCTGCGTCGCTCAAGTAGACAGTGTGCGGCTCGAGCACGAGCGTGGGAGCGAGGTCGTCGATGACCGTGGCATACGTGGTATCAAAGGTGACGTTGCCCGCAATGTCTTCGGCACGCACCACCACTTCAACAGGCGCATCGGTGTCGCCGCAATCCAGCATAACGCTCTGGGTGAATACCCGGCCGAAGTATGCGGCTTGGATGTCATCCGTATTGTAGCTGCCATTGAAATCATCCAGATCCAAATACTCAGAGGAGCCGAGTATGCCACCCACGAGAATGGATGGCGTCGGCACGTGGATCCGCTCGTAGGCGAAACCACCTCCATCACCGCAACAGGTCCAACTGGAGAAGACCAGATCAAAGCAGAGGTCACCTTCCGGAATGTAGAGCGACAAGGTGTCTCCTGGGAGGTCGTTGACGTTGTAATCGTTGACCTCCTGGAAGTCGGAGATGTAAGCCCCAGCGCTGCCGGTTGCGCCTCGCTTGTAGTAGATGCCTCCGCCAGAAAGGGCATTGTATAGACCGCCACTGTTAGAGCGGAAGAGGGCTACGTTGTCGGTAATGTGGTCCCAAAGGGCACTGTCATCCGTTTCGGCATCGTCGGCCTTCACGAATTGGACTGTGTCCGGTATGGCGCAAGAAGGATCGCCGCAGACATACGGCGTCGCAGCAGGCAATTCCTCGAATTGGGGCAGCCCCACTTCTCCATTGTCTTGGCCCAACCAAAGCTGTCCTTCATCGAACCACATGGCTTCGGTGTCGTCGTCCAGTTCTCCCAGATAGACGAGTTGTCCGGTCGACATGACGAGCATCCACAACTCTTGGCTGCTTGAACCACCGTACAAATCGTGGTCTCCCACGAGGTAGGCGATGCCGCCCTCCAGGTCAACGGCCATGGACTCAAAGTCATGCGAATTGCCATTGACATCAGAGGCGAGGGTGTGCAGCAACTCGGCTTCAATCTCGCCGATTCCGTCAAAGCGGAAGCGGAAGAACCTCAGGCTGTCCGTGACGGCACAATCGGAACGCTCGATGGCGTAAATCCAGCCACCGGCTTGGTCCACGGCGTGGACACAGTCCAAGTTGATGTCGCCATCGGCGAAGCTGCCATCGTCCAGAGCACCGGTGTACAGCACCTCGAAGGCATCGTTGGTCACCGCATAGTTGCTGTACCCGTCGGTGAAGAGGAACCCTCCAGCCGCGGCGTCGTACATCATGATTTGGGCATAGCCGTTCAAGACGTCATGCACCGGATCGATATCGATGAACTCCGCTTCCTGGTTTTCGAGGTCGACCAAGATGAGGTTGCCCTCGTCGTCCTCCACGACATACAATTCAGGGTTACCACCCACGCTGAGATTCACTGTGCCGAAGTCATCGGTAGCGCTCACCACAAAGTCCTCGATGGGCACACTGGCAAATCCAAAGGCGTCGAGGGACACCGTCACAGGCTGCACTTCCAAGATGGGAGCGGCCGTGTTGATGATGACATTGAGGAAAGCGAAGATGCTCGCTTGGTCACAATCATCGATGTGGCGCGCACTCAACATGACGGGGCCGTCTCCAAACGGTCCAATCTCAAAGGTGGCGTATCCATTGTCCACATCGGTCTGGTCAATGGTGTACGATTCCGTCAAGATGTTTTGGATGTACAACTCGACCACATCCCCAGCTTCGGCAGATTCGACGCCGATACCCGTGAACATCACGCGAACCGTCGGCGATGCATCGTTGGTGATATTGTCTGTTTGGTCTGGACCATCATCATTGGCATACACCAGGTCAATCAATGGACAGCTTGGGGCGTGGGTGTCGATCACCGTAAAGGTGGCCGAAGTGGTGCTTGTATTGCTGTGGATATCCGTAGCGGTGAAGGTCACCGTCTCGGTGCCTGTGCTGCCACAATCATCGCTCAAGCCCGTGCTGTTGTTGGACCAACCGCTCAAACCGCAGTTGTCCGTCGCCGCCGCTCCACCATAGTTGGCGAGCCAGGCCGCAAAGGCAGTGGCTTCACCACCATCACGCTGGTAAGTGTGGTCCGAAGCCAACGGGCTGATGACGGGGTCTTCGTCGTCGGTCACCGTCACCGTGAAGCTGCTCGTCGAAGTATTGCCGTTGATGTCCGTCGCCGTATAGGTCACCGTCGTGGTACCTACTGCGAACACACTGCCAATGGCGTGGGTCGCGGTCAACGAGGCCACACCGCAGTTGTCCGAGGCCGTTGGTGCCGTCCACGAAACCGCCGCGCTGCAGTTGCCCGCATCGTTCGACTGGGTGATGTTGGCGGGGGTACCACTGATGGCAGGATCCTCATCGTCCGTCACTGTGATCGTGAAGGAACCCGTTGAACTGTTGCCATGGATGTCGGTCGCCGTATAGGTCACCGTCGTCATGCCTTCTGGGAAGGCGTCGCCGGGGTTCGCCGTGGAAGTGAAGGTGGCAATCGCACAGTTGTCGGCGGCCGTGGGGGCCGTCCAGGTCACATCGGCCTCACACTCGCCGGCGTCCGCCGTTTGTGTGATGTCCGATGGCAAACCGCTGATCACGGGTTGCTCATTGTCGGTCACCGTCACCGTGAAGGTCGAAGTCGTGGTGTTGCTGTGAATGTCCGTTGCCGTGTAGGTGACTGTCGTCGTGCCCACCGCAAAGGCATCGCCACTGTTGTGGGTGGAAGTGAACGTAGCGATGGCGCAATTGTCAGCCGCCGTGGGGTCCGTCCAGCTGGCCACTGCGCTGCAATCGCCGGCGTCGTTGTTCAGGGTGATGTTGGCCGGCGTGCCGCTGATCGTTGGATCCTCGTCATCCGTTACCGTCACGGTAAATGTCTCCGTGGTGGTGTTTCCATTTACATCGGAGGCGGTGAAGGACACCGTTGTGGTTCCCACAGCAAATGCATCCCCGCTGTCGTGGGTCGAAGTGAAAGATGCGATGCCACAGTTGTCCGTCGCCGTGGGGGCCGTCCAGCTGGCCTCCGCACTGCAATCGCCCCCGTCGTTGGACAGGGTCATGTCGGCTGGCACACCTGCAATAACAGGATCTTCATCGTCGGTAATGGTCACCGTGAAGCTGGCCGTGGAGGTGTTGCCGTTGACATCCGTGGCGGTGTAAGTCACGGTTGTGTTGCCCACCGCGAAGACGCTCCCAATGGCGTGAGAGGTCGTCAAGGAAGCCACACCACAGTTGTCGGAAGCGGTCGGAGCCGTCCATGAAACTGCAGCGCTGCAATCGCCTGCCTCGTTGGACTGCGTGATGTCAGCGGGCATGCCACTGATCACAGGGTCCTCATCGTCGGTCACTGTTATGGTGAAAGAACCCGTGGAGCTGTTGCCATGAATATCGGTCGCTGTGTAGGTCACCGTTGTTGATCCTACTGCGAAGGCGTCACCAGCATTGGCGTCGGACGTGAAAGTGGCAATGGCGCAATTGTCGGAGGCCGTTGGCGCCGTCCAGGTTACATCGGCCTCACACTCACCCGCATCCGCGGTTTGCGTGATGTCAGAAGGCATGCCACTGATGGCAGGGTCCTCATCGTCGGTCACCGTCACCGTGAAGGTGGACGTGGTGGTGTTGCCGTGGATGTCCTCTGCTGTGTAGCTGACCGTGGTCGCTCCCACTGCAAACGTATCGCCGCTGTTGTGGGTAGACGTCAATGTGACATCACCGCAGTTGGCGGGAACCGTGGGGGGCACCCATGTGATGACCGCGTCGCACACGCCGGCATCAGCCGTCTGCGTGATGTCAGATGGCATGCCCGCAATGGCAGGATTGTCATCAAACGTGATCGTCACGTCAAAGGTGGCCGTGGCGGTATTTCCCGCCAAGTCGGTGGCCGTGTAGGTTACCGTCGTCGTTCCCACATCAAAAGTGCTGCCGATCGCATGCGAGGGGGTGAAGCTGGCAATGCCGCAGTTGTCCGCCGCTGTAGGCGCGGTCCAAGTCACAACTGCACCGCAGACACCAGGGTCGTTGGTCTGGTTGATGTCGGAAGGCATGCCCGCAATGGTGGGATCTTCGGTTTCCTCTACCGTAATGGTGAAGCTCGCCGTCGTGGTGTTGCCGTGAATGTCCGTGGCCGTGTAGGTCACCGTGTTCTCACCGATGCCGAAAGCATCGCCCGAATCGGCATCAGAGGTAAATGAAGCGATGCCACAATTGTCGGCCGCTGTAGGCGCCGTCCAATTGACCACTGCTGTGCACAATCCCACATCAGAGGACTGTGTAATGTTGGAGGGCATGCCGCTGATGACAGGCGCCTCGTCATCCGTCACCGTCACCGTGAAGGTGCTCGTGGTGGTGTTGCCCGAAGCATCTGCAGCCGTGTAGGTCACGGTCGTGGTGCCCACCGGGAAGTCGCCGCCACTGCTGTAGTCGGAGGTAAACGTGTCCACAGAGCAGTTGTCAGACGAAGTGGGCGCCGTCCAGCTCACGGCTGCGGCGCAATTTCCTGCATCGTTGGTTTGGGTGATGTTGGCCGGCATGTCGCTGATGGCCGGATTCACGGCGTCCTCCAAATCGATGTGCTGGGCCATCGTCGTGGTGTTGCCACAGCTGTCGGTGGCCGTGTAGACGATGTCGTAGGCTCCGTCGCATGTATTGCCGTCGAGTGTGATGGCCGCCTCGGTGGATGCGAGCTCGACGTTGTCGCTGAAGCTCACGTAGCCATTGGCCTCGAGCGCAGCCAGCGGGCTATTGCCAGCGCTGAATGCAACGTTGTCGATGAAGAGACTCTCGCTTCCAGAGTTGGACTGGAGCGAAATGTGTAGCTCTGCAGAATCGTATCCGTCGAGGTCGAGGCTGGCCATGTTCCACTGGCCCTCGATGCCAAGGTTGTCGATGTCCTGTCCTTGGGTGTTGAGCAAATCGACTTCACCTCCGTCGGTCACCACCCAGATGCGAATAATGTCCTCGGGATTCGATGTCTCCCAGCCCGTGGACTGCACGAAGTAGTCGAGGGTAAGCGTCACTCCTCCCGTGCTGACGTCGACGTTGTCAAACACCAACTCCATGATGCCGTCGGTATCCTGCATCTGGAAACCTTGGCTTCCATCCGTGTAGGCACCCACTGCACCGGTGAAGCTGGTCACACCCACGAAATCTCCGTCGGTGAGTCCGTTGCTGCCTGTGCTGTAGTAGTAGCTGGAGAAGCCCATCTCACCGCCGGTCGAAGTGAAGTTCACTTCGGACTGGCCCGGGTTGTTCGCAAGGGCGTGGTCGGCGGCAGCATCCCCGGTGTCGACGTACTGGTCCCCGCTGGTCCCCTCCTCGAAGCTCGTGTAGGCGAGCACCGTGGACTGGTCTCCTGCGGAAAGGTCGAAGCTGAACAGGTCCCACGCTGCGGTGGTGTTTGCCAACGCCGTGATGTCCGGAGCCGAGGTGTCGGCCACCTGTATGGCCTGCACATCGGTCACCGTCGTGGCATTGCCACTGGCGTCGGTCACCGTGATGGTCCAGGTCCGCTCGAAGGTATAGCAGGCCGAAGCCGTGTAGCTCGTCGTCTCATCGGAATAGCTGATGTCCACACTGTTGAAGTCCGCCTGCGGAGCCACCGGGCCAGCACCCGCCCAGTTGTTGATCAACAGGGCGATGTCGCTCGCGTTCTGCGACTGGCCCGAGTTGTGGTTCGTACAGCCGCTGGCCGAAGAGCCATCGCTGTAAACAATCCAGCCGGACTCATCCCATGCACCTCCGTTCGGATCCGTGTTAGAACCGGCGCGCAAGGCGACACCATCCTCGAACTCGTGGCAGGTATTGGATCCGTCCTCGCCGGCCACACCGAACATGTCGATGATGTTGGAGCTGCCGTCGATGATGGCGATGTTGTCATCACCGTTGCTGTCAGCCGGTCCACCGCTGCCCGCAATGATGCTTGGAGCAAAGCCGTAGCAGCCTTCAAAGCCGGCGTTGTTGGCGATGTGGGCATAGGTGCCTGGCGCCATGGTTCCGATGGCGCTCAGGTCGATGTTGCTGCCCGTGGACGGTCCAGCGTAATCGTTGGTCCAACGCTGGAGGGCATAACCCGTCAGATTAATGTCGGCATCGCTGCTGTTGTGGATCTCCACGAAGCGGCAGGTGCTCGCGGCATCGTTCGGATCACCAATGGCAGTGATAATCAGGCCACCCGTCGGCACTTGTCCGGCCACGCCATAGGTCTTGTTGCCTTCTCCGCTGCAGTTGTCACTGTAGTCGACCGAAGCTGCTCCCGCTGCTCCAAGCGGAGTGACATCGATGCTACCGTTGTCGTCATCGGCGTAGAGGATGATGTCCGCCGGGAAGGTACCCGTGACGTCTGGTGCTACCTCGTCGACAACCGTCACCGTGGCCGTGGCCGTAGCGGAGTTGCCAGACCCATCAATGACCGTCAAGGTCACCGTGTTGGTACCGAGGTCCTCGCAATCAAAGCTGTCCGGAGACACCGTCATGCTGGCGATGCCGCCGCAGGCGTCATCTGATCCGTTGTCCACTTGGTCGGGAGTAATGGATGCGTTCCCTGTGGCATCGAGTTCAATGGTGATGTCCTGTGCAGATGCCGTGGGATCAGCGAGGTCCTGAACGGTCACCGTAGCGGTGGCGGTATTGAGGTTGCCATTGACATCTACAGCCGTCAAGGTGACCGTGTTGGCCCCTTGGTCGTCACAATCGAAGTCGTAAGTGTCCAAGTACAGGGTGTCAATGCCACAAGCGTCGCTGGTGCCATTGTCGATTTGAGCCGCAGTGATGCTCACCGCACCCGAGGCGTCCAATTGGACCGTAATGTCCTGGGTGACCATGGCGGGAAGCACGTTGTCCTCAACCGTCACCGTCGCAGTGGCTGTGCTGACATTGCCGTTGCTGTCGGTCACGGTCAAAGTGACCGTATTGGGGCCGACATCAGCACACGTAAAGCTGGAAATATCCAAGGTCATACTCTCAATGCCACAGGCGTTGCTGGAGCCGTTGTTGAGTTGTTCCGGCGTGATGCTGACTGCGCCTGTGGCGTCAAGTTGAACGGTCAAATCCTGAGCAACGGCTGTAGGGGCCACGTTGTCTTCTACCGTGACGGTAGCTGTCGCCGTGGCGGTGTTTCCGTGATTGTCCGTCACTGTGAGGGTCACCGTATTGGGGCCCACCTCTGTGCAGTCAAAGGTCGTTTTGTCCAGTGAAAGTGTGGCAATGCCACAGGCATCGTTCGACCCATTGTCGATTTGCTCCGGCGTAATCGTCGCTGAGCCAACGCCATTCAACTGCACCGTGATGTCCTGGGCAATGGCTACAGGGGCCACTTCGTCTTCGATGGCCACATCAAACGTGGTCGTCGCCTGGTTTCCCGCGAGATCCACTGCGGTGAGGGTCACCGTCACAATGTTGCCGGCATCAGAGCAATCAAACTCCGTGATGTCCACGTAAATCGTGTCCATCGCGATGTTGTCAGATGCGGAAATGTTGGCTTGTCCTTGCACATCGAGGTCTATGCCGCCATTGGCATCCAGATAGAGGGTAGTATCTGAACCTGCTACGGCAGAGGTTCCGAAATCCACAATGGGTTCAGGGTCAGCATTGTCGATGAGGATGGTGGTACAATCGGTCGGCCCCACATTGCCGAACACATCAATCAAGTATGAGCAGAAGGTGTACTCACCGTCCTCCAGTACAGGACCAGGGTACACGAAATCCACATTCACGGCACCATTGTCGATGTCTTCCTGGGTCAGGATCACAATGGAGCTGTCACCTGTCCCCTCCATGTAAAAGACCACGGCATCTCCAGCTTCTGCCAGATAATCCGCTGTCACAGAAAGGCCTCCTCCACCGGGGAGAATGACATCAAAATCGGGGGTGGTTTGACGGGTCGTGTCGTCATAAGCGTTCACACCAGTATCGTCAGAGGTCAACAAGTCCGTTTCCGGCGTTCCGGGCGCGGTCAAATCACACTCAAATCCGAGATCATCCATGCCCAAGATGTACACGGAACCGGCGTTCTCGTAAATGTTGTCATCAAGGGTGGCACCGATGGCCGCCAAACCCTCACTCACCGCCACATCAAAACCCAAACGGTCGTTCTGCATGGCGTCACAAGCGAAACCTTCATTGACACAAGTCAGTGCGCCGTCCGTGCAATCAAAAAGGAAATAACCCGCACCTCCATTGATGATGAATTCATCGTCTCTTGGAACCCCCACAGCCAGCAGGGATCCGTCGATGTCGACGGCAGAACCTACCCAATCACCTTGCGACGTACCGTCGGGTGCGAAGTGGGCAGTTTCGGCCCAAGCGCTGTCGCCTCCGGAGAAAGGAAGCAAACGATAGAGCGTGACGGCTCCAGCCTCATTCAGGTCATCCGTATCTGCAAAGGGAGAACCCGCGACTGCCGTGGTTCCGCTGATGGCCACGTCCTTGCCCAAAATGTCTTGGGCATTGTGACCGTAAAATACATTTTGGTGGTGCCAGCACTGGTTGTAGAAGGCATAAATATGTGCCGCACCCGCAAACTGACCATTCGTGTTGTTGCGGTGCTCACCGACAATCATGTAGTCTCCTGAGATGTCGACGCTTTCCGCAAACTTGCTCGTCGAGTTGCCCTCAGTGTGTTGGCTGGCAATGAATCCGCTTTCCAGCCACATGTCCAACATGGCGTTGTACTCGAAGTAGTGCACTGCACCTGCAGCTCCCACACCGTTTTCGGCCCGAGAACCGACGACCATCCGGTTTCCATCCATGGCCACTGCCATTCCAAACCAATCGGTGACAATGCTGCCAAATGGCGCCATATGGCTGAGGGAACCAGTGTATTGCCAATCCAGGCCATCGTACTTGTACATGTGGACAGCGCCGGCATTGTTCTCGTACGTATCGTCAAGTTTGGCACCGATGGCAATCCAATCTCCATTGGTTGCCAGCGCTTCTCTTGCTCCGAATTCCGTACCGCTGATTGGGGCTGGAATCACCGCTTCCAAGGACCAGGAACCGTCACCCGCCTTGCGGAAAACTTCGACGTGCTCATTGTCATCTGCAGCGATCAACACCTCACCGTCCATGGCCACGGCAGAGCCGAAATTCAAATCAGCGCCTTGCTCAGAGCTGGCCAATTTGTCATGGACGTTAAACACCTCGGGGTCCCCGGAAGGAGCCTGGGCCTGGGCTGTGGAAAGGAGCAAACTGGAGAATCCAATCACGCAGAGGATGGCGGAAAAACCATTCAGGCTTGAGGAAGAAGCAGGTGCAGCGGATGGTGCACGGAAGAAACAGCGAATGCTGGACATAGTGAGAACAGAATTTGGTCAAGGTGAAAATGACCATTTTGTCCTCATTTTCATCGATGAAAACCCCATTACAAACCACAAACTTGTAAGCGACGAAGTGGTGTTGTGACTGCAGATATTTCAGTGGATTCCAAAAAAAAAGAGGGGGCATTACCCCCCCCCTCCTCTTGGTTTGGTCTAAAAGTATAATTGTTAGTCTGCAATTAGAAGCTTCCTGACTTCGCTGTGGATGGTGGAGGACAGGCGCAGCTGATAAAGTCCAGCAGGAAGGCTGGACACTCCGATTTCCACCTGATAAGCGCTTCCGGGCTCGGCCATTCCATCGAATACATTCATGACATGTTCACCCGTCATGGTGTGCAAGCGGATGGTCATCCGCTGGGTAACATCCACCTCAAATTGGAGCTGTGTCAAGTCCATCGTCGGGTTCGGATTGAGCCCCAAAACACGGAAAGGTTGCTTCCCTGAAAGGCCCGCATCTCCGATCACCACAGCACCAGTGGTATGCTGGCTTCCACCGGAAAGCCCGGCCTGTTCTGTGGCGGTTTCGCCCGTGTTTATAACAGTATAAGCGAAGGGGGTTGTGTTGGCACAATCGTCGGCCGCGACATAGAAGTGCTCCGCGGTCCAAGGCAAGCAGCAATCGAGGTCGACGAAGATGTCACCGCTCGAGGCCAAGTTGCCCTGGGATTCACCGTCTACAACCAAGGTTCCGTCCCAGAAGAACCAACCGCCTGCACCGTACTCCTCGTTCTTGTTGTTGGCGCCTGCTCCCACCTGGAATCCAAAGAAATGGTTGGAGGGTTGGTGGGCGAGATCAAAGCTGGAACCCGCGTAAACTCCGGTTCCTGTGAGTTGGCCGTCCAACAGCACGAAGTAGTTCCAATCCAACCAGATGGGCAGCCCTTCGTACACAGACTCGCAGTCCTTTTTGTAGCTGCCCGCGCTGCCTAAGTGGTAGGGATTGTCCGCACTGGACCATGCGTCCCAGTCGCCAGCAAAACCGTATTCAGCCGTGAAGTGGAAGCCCCCTCCCGCTCCATCGGTCAGGAAAAGCTCTACCTGCAAAGCGCTGTCGCATTGCACATCAAAACGCGAGGTCTCCATGGGGTCCAAGATGAACGAGGCATCAGAGACGCCATCGAGGTTGAACAAGCGCATGGCCTCAGGCTCTTCCATGTCACACGTCAGTCCATTGTCCATGGGAGCGGGGTCCGATGGCGCACAGATGTTGCACACACCTCCAGTTGGCGCATCCTCTTCGATGTCGTCGAAACGGTCCACACCCACTTCGCTGTCGCAATTGTCCACTGCGGACACTGTGCACGCCAAAGGCAAGGGATCCATATCAAACAACTCAGGACCCGCGCAATCGAACGATACGGTCTCGCCATTCATCAAACCACAGGTCTCGGTGAGCTGCGGAGCCAGCGTATCGCGCACGGCGATGTTCTGGAAGGTGTACAAGGTGTCGGCATTGCCACAGTCGTCGGTGGCCACACTTTGCCAGGTGCGCACAAAAGTGAAGCTCCCCTCCTGCTGCCCATCATCCGCTGTACAAGCATTGCCAAAGGTGAGCGTATACCGGTTGTCGGCCCCACCGGGACCTCCTTCCAAGATCTGGAGGTACATCTGCCCGCTCAGGTGTCCTGCGGTGGTCAGCTG
>JADHLY010000042.1 GCA_016780385.1 Flavobacteriales bacterium | reverse complement strand
CCGCGTGGTCGTCGTGTCCATGGTCGTCATGGCCGTGGTCTCCGTGGCCGTGGTCTCCGTGGCCGTGGTCGTCCGTTGCGATGCTGGCCGCAAGACGGGCACGCTCGGCAAGCAGCAATCCCTTCTCCATGGCGAGGTCGTTCTCCAATGTGGCAATCTGCTGCTCGATTTCGGCCATGGCATCCTCTACGCCCTCCGACGTGATGATGCCCAGCGGATTCATCGGTGTGATCAGGTTGTAATTGGATTGACCAAACTCCCCATCCTTTCCGGGGTAGCGGGCCGTCCAGTCGAACTGCTTGGAGTACACCTCCACCTTTAGCGCTTCAGCCGAAGCATCGCCGGTCATGGCGTTCCACGTCTGCAGACCATAGATGATGATCACCGCGAGTACGATCGAGGGAATGACCGTCCAAATGAGCTCCAAACGATTGTCGTGGGGGAAGAAGGTGGCCTTGCGGTTCTTGTCGTAGGCGTACTTGTAAGCGAAACCGAACAGCAGGAAGTTCACCAGGAAGAACACCGCGGTGATGATCCAGATGTTGAAGCTCATCAGCCAATCCAACGCCACACCGTGCTCGGAAGCAGGGGGCGGAGCGTAATCGCCATAGGCTACGTACAAGTAAATGACCGAAGCGAAGAAGCCCACCATGAAGACCAGCCAGAGGTTGGCATTCATTCGGGTATCGGCGTGTGTGATCTCCTCTTCACGCCGACCTGAAAGCCGCGAGGAGAGTTCGTAGACCTTCGCCAGCTGCCCAATGGCAACGATGCCTACAATAACAACAAGGAGGATGAGCAATTGCATGGTGCCTCAGTGATAGGTCAATAATGAAGGGCTTTTGACTCCTCGAGGAAGGGGTGGTTCACCGGTATCAACGGAGCAGAAGCGAGCCTCCGCAGCGTGACGTGAATGAACAACCCAAGGAACCCAAGGAAACTTCCCCATTCAAAGAAACCGAAATGCGCGTGGTCGTGCAGCGTTCCGGGTACGACGAGCAAATACACGTCCGTGTAGTGTCCACAAAAAATGAGAAACGAGACCGGAATCAGGAAATAAGGGTTGCGCTTGGCATCTCGGGCCACCAACACGTAGAACGGAATGGCGAAGTTCACGAAGAACATAGCAATGAACGGCACCTTGTAGTTGGTGAACATCCGTGCGATGTAGTACGTCACCTCCTCTGGAATGTTGGAGTACCAAATGAGCATGAACTGGGAGAACCAGAGATAGCTCCACAACATCGAAATGGCGAAGACCCACTTGGCCATGTCATGCATGTGGCTCTCATTCACCTCAGGGAAGTAGCCAATGCTCCGCAGCCATGTCAATGTGACTGTCGCGAAAATCAACATGCTCACCCACATACCACTGAACAGGTACCATCCGAATAGCGTGGAGAACCAGTGCGTGTCGATGGACATGATCCAGTCCCACGCGAGGGTCGAGCTGAACACTGCAAAGAAGACCAGGAACAGGGCCCCCCGACGGTACATCTTGAAGTGCAGGTCCGTTCCGCCCACCTCATCCTCGGCCAAGCTCCACTTGCGGAACATGCGGGCGAAAATCAAGAAGGTGCCCAGGTACACCAACGTACGCAACCAAAAGAAGCTGCCATTGAGGTAAGCACTCTTGTTGGCGATGATGTGGTCGAAGTTCGGATTGGCAACCGCACCTTCTCCGGCCTCATGGCTATAACTCCCATCGGGGAGCATGTACTCATAGTAGAGCGTGTGGTCCATCCAGTGGTACAGGTGGTGCAGATGGAACTGACCGGCGAGCAACACAATCAGGATCAATCCAGCCCCGTAGGGAAGAAAGCCGTAGATGGCCTCGAAGAGGCGCTTCAACACTGCACTCCAACCGCTCTCAGTGGCGTATTGCAACGCGTAAAAGAACAGTGCACCCAAGGCCAAGGAGAAGAAGAAGAAGCCATTCACCAGCATGTTCGCCCAAAAGCGCTGCTGACCGTGGCTATCGTCAAAGAAGAATCCCGACACCAAAGCCACCAATCCAATGCCCATCAGGACATAGGTCAAGGTTTTGGCGCGGCCCTCAAAACGGAAGTTCATCGTATCCATGATGCTCAGTATGATGCGTTGTCGGCCATGCCCTCCATGCCCGCAGGGGCAGCAGGAGCAGCGGCAGGTTCATCCTCACTTTCCGGTGTGTCCGAAGGCGCCATCGGCATACCGTTCTCGTCAAATTCTGGCATCTCACCTCCTTGCTGGAGCACTTTGATGTACTCGATCACCTCCCAACGCTGACGCTGGCTGAGCTGACTGGCGTGCGAGCCCATCAGGCCCTTGCCCCAAGTCAGGGTGTGGTACATCTTGCCCTCCGGCAGGTCCTTGAGCTTGTCGACATAGCTGGGGATGCCCGCAATGTGTCCATTGACGCTCAACGCACCGTCTCCCTTGCCTTCGACACCGTGGCACTGTGTGCACATGGCCTCGTAGACGCGCTGTCCAGCTTCAATGTTCGCCTGGTTGGTCATCAGCGGGCTGGTCAGTTCCAAACCGGCGCGCTCATAGTCCTCAGGAGTCTGGGCATAGGGATAAGGCAGGGCGAAAGCCAACTGATCCGTACCGCGGAAAGCAATGGTACCCGGAGCAGGCTTGCGGCTGGAAGGCGTATTCCGCTGGGCGCGGGCCACCTCCTCTCCAACCTCATAGGGCTCCTGTCCGTAATCGACATAGGCCTCCACAGCGGGGCTGCGGTACATGTCCGGCATGTACTCCAAACCGGGGCTGTTGGGATCCGTCACACATGCGGTCAACCAAATGGCTGCAAAGGCGGGCAACAGAATGTGCTGGGCGGTCTTCATGCTGCGTAATCCTTGATGCTGATTTCCAGCAGGTCCGTATCGTTCAACGCCGCTTCCAAGGCGGCAGCGTCCATATCATTCTCTTCGGTGAGAATCTCCAAGACGAATTTGTCGTCCGTGGTCCGTGGATCCGGATTCGATGCCGGCATTCCAGGCAGCGTTCCGTTCCGAAGCAAGTACGTGATGGCCATACCATGGGCACCACACAGCACACTGAACTCGAAAGTGACCGGAACAAAGGCCGGCAGGTTCTCGATCAGGCTGAAGCTGGGCTTGCCTCCAATGTTCATCGGCCAATCCTGGATCATGAAGTACCACATGCCAAACAAGGCGAGACACGTACCCGTGGTGGCATACATGAAAGAGGCGATGGCCAGACGCGTGCGCTTGACACCGATGATGGGGTCGATCCCGTGAACCGGGAACGGACTGTAGACATCCTTGACCTGGATGCCCTTGGCGACGAGCTGCTTGGCTGCGGCCATCAGCTTGCCGTCGTCGTCGTACATGACGTGGAAGACCTTTTTGGATTCCATGTTCTCGTCTTAGTGGTTGGACTTGCCTTCGGATTGAACACGCTTGTGCTCTTCACCGCTCGACTTCAGGATGGACTTCAGCTCATTCAAGGCCAGCACCGGGAAGAACCGGGCAAACAACAGGAACAGGGTGAAGAAGATGCCCAGCGTACCGATGAAGATGCCCACGTCGATGCTGGTCGCGTGGAACTCTCCCCAGGAAGAGGGGTCGAAATCGCGGTGCAGCGACGTCACGATGATCACGTAACGCTCGAACCACATGCCGATGTTCACCACGATGGAGAGGGCAAACGTGGCCACGAGGCTGCGGCGGATTTTCTTGAACCAGAACAGCTGAGGAGAAATCACATTGCAAGTCATCATCGCCCAATAGCTCGCGCTGTAAGGGCCACTGAAACGGTTGATGAAGGCGTAGCTCTCATACTCCACACCGCTGTACCAGGAGATGAACAGCTCGGTCAGGTATGCTACACCCACGATGGATCCGGTCACGATGATCACAATGTTCATGTACTCCACGTGCTTCGTGTGGATGTACGCCTCCAATTTCATGGTCTTGCGCATGATCAGGAGCAGCGTCTGCACCATGGCGAAACCGGAGAATACCGCACCACTCACGAAGTACGGAGGGAAGATGGTGGTGTGCCAACCCGGAATGACCGAAGTGGCGAAGTCCATCGATACGATGGAGTGCACCGAAAACACCAAAGGCGTGGCGATGCCTGCGAGAACCAGGCTCACCTCCTCGAATCGCGTCCAGTGCTTCGCCCGTCCGCTCCAGCCGAAGCTGAGCACGCTGTAGATCTTCTTCTGCAGCGGCTTGGTCATCCGATCGCGGATGGTGGCGAAGTCAGGAATCAGACCGATGTACCAGAACACCAGCGACACGGAGAAATAGGTCGAGATGGCGAACACGTCCCACAAGAGAGGCGAGTTGAAGTTCACCCAGAGTGAGCCGAACTGGTTGGGAAGCGGGAGCACCCAGTAACTGACCCAGATGCGGCCCATGTGGATGCCGGGGAACACCGCGGCCATGATCACCGCGAAAATGGTCATCGCCTCAGCGGAACGGTTGATGGCCATTCTCCACTTCTGGCGGAACAGCAGCAACACCGCTGAAATCAGCGTACCGGCGTGACCGATTCCGACCCACCAAACAAAGTTGGTGATGTCCCAGGCCCAACCGACGGTCTTGTTCAGACCCCAGACTCCAATTCCCGTACCGATCAGATACAGAATGCATCCCACACCATAGAAAGCAATGATGCTGGAAATGGTGATCATCACCTTCCACCCCATGGGCGCAGCGCCCTGGATGGGGCCGACGACATCGTCGGTGATGTCCTTGTAACTCTTGTTCCCCAGGATCAGGGGTTCCCGAATGGCGGCTTCCTGCTGCATGGTATCAGGCCTTAGGGGTGTTGCGGACCTTCGTCAAGTAGGCGACGTTGGGCTGGATGCCCACCTCCTCCAAGGCGTGGTAAGTCCGGTTGTTGTCATAGGTGGCGCGCACCTCGCTGGAGGTATCGTTGAGGTCACCAAAGGTGATGGCCTGCGTTGGGCACGCTTCCGCACAAGCGGTGAGGACGCTGCCATCCTCAAGGGGCTTTCCAGCCTTCTTCGCTTCGAGTTTCGCACCCTGCGTACGCTGCACACAGAGGCTGCACTTTTCCATTACACCGCGGCTCCGAACCACGACGTCGGGATTGAGTACCATCCGCTGGATGGCATCCTGCGCCGGGTTGAAGTTCTGGAACTTGTCGTAGCCAGGGTAATGGAACCAGTTGAATCGGCGCACCTTGAAGGGGCAGTTGTTCGCGCAGTAGCGCGTTCCGATGCAACGGTTGTAGGTCATCTGATTGACCCCCTCGTTGGAGTGCGTAGTGGCAGCCACCGGGCACACGGTCTCGCAAGGAGCGTGGTTGCAGTGCTGGCACATCATCGGCATGTGGACCGTCTGCGGGTTGGCGCCCGGCTCTTCCATCTTGCCATAAGTGGAGATGACCCCGAGGCCTTCTTCTCCGCCGCGCTCCATGTCCCAATCGGAAGCATAGAAACGGTCGATGCGCATCCAATGCATGTCGCGGTGGCGACGGACCTCGTCCTTGCCGACCACCGGTACGTTGTTCTCGATGTGGCAAGCCGTCACGCAAGCACTGCATCCGATGCAGCTCGTGAGGTCGATGGCCATGCCCCAACGGTGTCCGACACCGTCGACGGCATGCTCGTGCCAGAGGTCGAACTCACCGGCCGCCTTCTTGTCGAGGGCGTTGATCTCACCGTCGCCGTTGATGTCGTCATGGACATTCAATCCAATGGTCTTGTTCCAACTGGCATCGCCACGCTTGGCCCCTGACTCGGCGAGGTAGCCGTCGAGGGTCGTTTCCTTCACCACGGAGTCACGCCCCATGTAGGTGTGCTGGATCTGTGTGCAAGCCAAGGGGTACGTCTCGCCCGTAGCCACGACGCTGACGTCATAGGCTGCACGTCCGGGGGTGCCGTTCGTTGCCGCAATCAGTCCAAAAGCATTCTTTCCGATGGGCACGAGGTTGCCTTCGGCATCTGCGAGGTGGTCTCCCCCTTCACCCACCTGGTAGGCCGCTTTTCCGATCGCTTCGTTGTTCCCACCGCGACCGTATCCCAAGGCGATGCCCAATGTGCCGGGTGTTTGGCCCGGCTGAGGGAAGGCGGGCAATTCGATGGACTTGTCGCCCACATTCACCTTGACCACCGAAGCGGGATCCTCTTGTGCGATGTAGGTGTTGAGGCCCATCGCTTCCATGTCCACGCGGGCCATGGTCACGTAGTTGTCCCACGTCGTCTTGGTGATGGGATCGGGCGTCTCTTGCAGCATGGGGTTGCCGGCCTGCTGGCCATCGCCCATCGCCACCTTTCGATAGAGGTCCAACTCAAAAGCACCTCCCTTGCGGCCCGCTACCTCCCGCAACACGCCAGACAGATCGGCCCCCGTAAAGACCGGGTCCGTTTCCTCTTGTGGCGTCACAGCAAGGTAACCGTTGTGCACGCCCGCATTCCAATCCTGATCGGTGTTCACCGCCGCGGCGGTGTAAGCCGCATTGTGCGTCTGACGCAGGAAAGTGTACGCGTCGACCGGCTGTCCGGCCCATGCCATGAGGCTTTCCGTCGTCTGACGGGTGTTGTACAAAGGCTGGATGGCCGGCTGGGCCAACTCGATCCTTTCAAAGTCAATCTGCAGGTCGTTCCATCCCTCGAGCCAATGATGCGTTGGCGCCATCGCTGTGCAGCGGCTGGCCGTCTCGTCGGCAAAGAGCGCGGTGGAAACACTGAAGCCCACCTTCTCCAGCCCGGCCTTGAAGCCCTCGGCATCCGCAGCGTGGTACGCGGGGTTCACACCGTCGACAATCAGAGCGGACACTTTGCCGGCCTTCATGTCCGCGACGAGCTGGGCCATGGCCTTGTCGTCACCCTGATGCAAACCGGGCTGCTCGTGCAAGACCATGGTCGTACCCATGGCGCCGAGGTTGCGGTTGATGGCACTGGCGATCCGCTGCGTGGCGAGATCGTTGTCCCCGGCAACCACCAATCCCTTGGCACCGGCCTTCTTCAGGTCGGCAGCCGCCACCTTCACGGCAGCCATGACAGCCTCGTCCAGAGAAACGGCAGCACCTTGACCGGTGATTTCGCGAAGCAAGGCAGCAGCCACGCGCCCCTGCTCAGAAGGCTTGACCCGTGTACGGGTGTCCGCGTTGGATCCCGTGAGGGACATCACGCTCTCAAAAGCGTGCAGACGGCTCATGGAACCGTTCTCAGGACGGCGGTTCTTGGCCCACTGCTCCGTGTACCACACCGTGTCACCCCATGTGCCGAGGAAGTCCGCATTCAAGGAGACCACCGCTTCGGCATTCTCAAATCGGTAGCTCGGGAACGTCCGGCGACCGTAATCCGCCTCCATCGCGTCGGAGACAGCGCTGTAACTCACCGCGTCGCACTGGATGTGCTCCACCCCGGCGGATGCGGCCAAAGCCGCCGCAGCGCGCTTCATGCTGGGGCTCATCACCGTACCCGTCAACAGCACCTTGCGGCCACTTCCCGACAACCCTTTGGCAACGGCAGCATCCAACGCGCTCCACGTAGTAGCCTCACCCTTGAGGTGAGGTGCCTGAAGGCGCGCAGAATCATACAACCCAAGGACAGAAGCATTGACCCGGGCGTTGACCCGGCCATAGCCCGTCTCGGTGTTGTTCTTCACGAAAATCGGACGACCCTCGCGCGTCTTGACGAGGACATTCAGGAAGTCGTGCCCGTCATAATAGGTGGAGGCGTAGTAGTTCGCCACACCTGGCGTTATCTCCTCCGGCTTGTTCGTGTAGGGAATGGACTTCACCACCGGCGTCTCGCAGGCAGCGAGGGTCGCAGCCGTCACGGAGAAACCCATGAACTTGAGGAAATCACGGCGTCCGGTGTTGGCCCGCTGGAGGCGATCATCGGACAGGAACGCGTCGACGGGACGTTCCGCAGGAAACTCCTGCGATTCAATCCGCTCGAACTCTGGGGTGCGGTCCAACTCTTCGAGTCCGGACCAGTAAATCTTGTTGTCAGCCATGGGGCAGATCCCGGATTTGCTTTAACAGACGATCAGTAGTGGCACTTGGAGCATTCCCAGCCCCCGAGTTCCTTCACTGTCGTTTTCTCATCTTCCATGTAGCGACGCAGCTCTTCGTTGCCGCGCAGGTCGTCCTTCAACCTGTTGTGCATGTCCTCGTAGTAGCCTGAAGAAGCGAAGCTGATCTCCGCCTTGTTGTGGCACTCGATGCACCATCCCATCGTGAGGGTGGGCTTGGACAATTCAATCAGGCCGGGGAAGTCGTCCACCAGGCCATTGATCTCTTCCACCGGAGCCACACGGCCCACGGTGTACTTGCCGACGTCTCCGTGGCAGTTCTGACACTCCAGTCCGCCCACCACAACGTGCTGTTGGTGGCTGAAGAACACGTGATCGGGCAGGTTGTGCACCTTGTTCCACTTGAGTGGCTCTCCCTGGAAGTCGTCCTGTGGGCTTTGGTAGCCATTCTTACCTGCACCATCGAGGTAAGTTCCGCTTTCAGGGTCGAATCCAATGGCGGCATAAATCTTGCCGATTTCCACCTCTCCATAACGGCTTCCCTTCTTCACCGCCTTGTGGCAGTTCATGCAGACGTTGGTGGAAGGAATGCCCGCGTGCTTGGACTCGTAGGCACTGTGGTGGCAGTATTGGCAGTCCACCTCATTTTCACAAACGTGGACACTGTGGATGAACTTGACCGGCTGGTCCGGAGTGTAGCCTTGATAGACACCCACGCCCATCAAGGTCTGGTAACCGATGACGACCAGGTAGGCCACCACAAAAAGACCGAGGATGCTCACAAAGGTCATGTTGTCCCAAGCCCATGCACGGAGGCGCACGGAATAGGGCGCATCTGAAGTCTCAGAAACTTCGTTGGCTGCATTCTCAAGCGACTTGCGGACCGTGGCCGCACTCAAAGCGATGATGAGGAAAAGCGTCAGCAGGATGAGAAACCAAATCGTGCCGTTGGCTCCCTGCTCCTCTTCAATGGTGTCATAAATGGTGGGGCAATCCGTGCCGGAGTCAGCCGTGGCAACGACATCCGGCGGGTTCTGCACGTAGGCCATGATGTCCTTCACATCGTCTGCACTGACAGCCTGTGCCGTCATCCATCCGTACGTTCCCACGTAGCGATCGACCAAGGACTTCACGTAGGGATCTCCGGTCGCTGCTGCCGCCTGCGGATTCTGAATCCACTGAACCAGGATTTCCTCACTGGACCCCCACCGCTCTGCAATGCCTGCAAGGCCCGGGGCCGCGAGAACCTCGTTCGTCACCAGGTGACAAGATGCACAGTTGGCGTTGAAGAGCGCCTGACCGTTTTCAATGTTTCCCTCATCCCAAATGCCCGCTTGCAGGGCGGCGGGCATTGCCAGCATGGCGACCACCAAAAGGGAAGGAATTCTTCCCATCTGCTGGAAACCTTGTTTGGCGCTCTCGAGTCCGAACATGTTTTACCGCTTGATTTTCGCGGGCAAATGTAGAACCCAAACTGCGACCACGCAGGCCGGAATGGTCAGATTCTTCAATCAGAGTGTTCAATGTGCATTCAAGGGGTCCGAATACAATCGGAGGACAATGGATAAGCCTCCTCTACCCTCAACTCAGCAGGCACCACGAGTGCATCCGGGAACTTATTCATCAAATTCCTTTTCTCGCGGTGGGCAGACAAGAACGTCCGAAAGTCTCCGATTTGGACGCCAAAGGCAGGAGGATATGGCGCCAAATGAACATTGAACCCGATGCTTCCTTCTGACAGAAGATGGTTCCGAAGGCTGCGGGCCGAATCGAGCTTGCCCATGAAAAGCTGAATCCTGAAACCGGGAATGCGGACGTCCTCAGGCTTGGATTGAAGGGTGTCCAGCGCCGCAATGCCTTCTGGTATGTGCAAGTCCAACGAACCCGAACCCCTGGGAGGAGCCAAGAATCCGCCCACACTCTCAGGTGGAGCCGCTGAGGTTGAACCCTCTTGTATCTCGCCTTGCTTACCCTCGATGAAATCCGAACGGGGCGACAAAAGAGAGTCTCGATGCTCGGGAACAGGAACCTCAGATGGGTCCACTTGAGACGTTCCAAACAACTGACGCCACCACGGCACATCATCCTGGGCATGGAGCATCTGCGCATGAAACACACCACACGAAATCAAAATCAAGGCACTGCGCCAACTCATCACCGCAAGATGACCATTTTACCCGAGGCACCGGACTTGCCCGAAGCTTCACCTGCCAACAGAAAATAAACCCCTTCAGGAACCGGTCGGCCCTGGTCGTCCAAGGTGTCCCACAACGCACGCCCCCCTGCGCTTTCCAGTTTGCGCACCCGGTGACCGGATGCGTCAATTACGTGCACTTCGGTGCCGAATGCCAGCCCATCTATGGTCACGGCTTCGGGGTAATCTGGCCGCCAGGGGTTCGGAAAGACACGAAGCCCTTCCGGTTCCAATTCCGGGCGAAAGTTCGCAGCATCTCCGCGGTAAGAAGTGATGCCCCTTGGCGTGGCAAAAAAGACGATTCCACTCTCCTGATCGATGGCGATATCATACACCTCATCGGACAGCAAAGGGCTGTTCATGGAGGTAAAATGCGCCACTTCCTCGCGCCCATCCGGACTGAGCAGGAATGCGCCGCTGTTCACGGTGGCGACCCATTTTCGATTGCCCCCATCCAGCGCAATGTCCCAAATGGTCTCCGTTTCCAATAAAAGCTGATAGTTGCCATCTTGCTCTATCAAGATCTGCTGGGCATCAAAACCCTCGGATTCAAAAAGAGCCTGTGGCTGATAGAAAACCGCCGGTCCTTGAAGGGTTCCCACCCAGATCTCCCCGTCCAGGTCTTCTTCTACCGCATACACAAAAGAACTGGGCAATCCCCCTTGGCCCTCTTGCTGACCCAGGAACCGAACGTCGTCATCCGAAGGATCCGCAGGGGTGCCTCCCGTAGAAAAGACGGCCACCCCTTCCCCGTCACCCAATAGAATCCAGAGTTGGTCCGATTGCGTGGCGAGGATCCGCGTAAAGCGCGTCGTGACATCCAACCCCTCAATCGAAAAAACGTGCCATTGGCCCTCAGCATCCAGCAGTTTGAGTGGTTCATCCGTTCCCTCATTCAACAACCAGAGGTTGCCCTGGCGGTCGAAGTCAAGCGCAGGAACTGCACATCTTGGGGTTTCCCAATTCACATTCCATTCCAAGGGGGAATTGTCCGGATTCCAATAACGTGACACCTCAGGGCCCTCCAATTCCACCAACCCCTCTTCCAAGCTTCCAAAAACAGCCCGCTCCGGACGGGTTGGGTCCAAACTGACCTCCATCGGGTCTTGCACACCGGCACCGCCAGCTTCTCCATCCGGCGGTCCCACCGACCACCAATAATTCCCTTTCCGGCCGCTGAACCCTTCGCGGCGGTACAGGGGAACACCACTGGCTTCCGTACCGCCCGTAGCGACCCACAGACGGTCGTTCCATGCATCCATGCGCAATGCCGAGTTGGACCGGGGGCCATTGGGGGCAATCGGCCCGTCAAACAGCGCTTCGCTCCCTCCGTATCCCAACCAGAACGCACCGTAGTTCGCGTTGGCAACCCAAAGCCCACCGGCTCCTGCTGCCGCACCATTGGGTTGCAAGTAGAAAGAGCCAACTGCACTTCGGATTTCAGCGGGCATCCACGCGTCGTCACATTCCATTACCGCAAAAGGAGTCGTCGCCCACAGCCTGTTGCCATCGGAATACAAACCCGTCCATTCCTCGCCCAATGCAGCCGTTGTTTCCAACCAACTGGAATTCCCTGGATCACCAATCCACAAGGCGTCCGGAGCTTCTGATCTGCGCTCCAACACAGCGATTCTACCATTGGCGTGCACCTCGATTCCTTGGACATCCACCACGCCCAACGAAGCCAATTCGGCATCCTGGATCCACGTCGCTGGATTGCCGGGGAAAGCCGCGTCACTCGGCGCAGACCATACCCCTGCCGATGTCGCCAACCACCACCTTCCAGCCCTGAACGCAGCATCCCGGACCGCGAGGGATTGACCCGCCGATTCCAACTTCCAGGTATCCCTGACCTCCAAAGCCTCCAGGTCATACTCCACCACACCGATGTCCGTGCACACCAACAGACGATCCGAAACCACCACCAGCGATCGGGGACGCTTGTTTCCCGGAAGGTCCGCTTCAGCGAGGTCCCGCACGGAAAGGACACTTCCCAGGGTTCCATCGACATCCATATCGACCAAGTCAAACGTGCCCTCATCGTAACCCACCACCGCTCGTCCCCACCCCGGCGCCAGTGCCAGCGCAGAAATTTCAGCCCGACTCAATCCATCGGCCTTGCCAAACCGCTGTATTTCCCCGTTGCTTCTGCCAGAATCGTCCAGGCCCACCGCAAAGAGTGCCGTCTCCCCCGCTACCAGTGCAACGGGGGCACCCGCTGCTGCTGCCACAGCCTGACACTTGGTAAGGTTGGGCTGGTCCTGCCATTGCCCGACACCCATTTGTGCCACTGCCGCATGGTGCCACAGGAACAAAAACCAAAACGCAATCAAGTTGGAACGCAGATGACCGCCCATTCGACAGGTCAGAAGAACAAAACGAAGAGAACTCGAATGGTGCATGGGGAATCGCGTACTTCGGTACGCATCAGGCGGCGAAATTATTGCGTGATCGGGTGGTTTGCTCAGGAATCGGGCGGCAAGGCTTTGGGTTCTACCCGTCGAACCCCGCGCGGTTTCAGCCTGCGCACCAACGGTGAAGGAGGAAGAACCGACAGGTCGAAAAGTGACGGGCCCCGGGTTTCCAGGTTTTCCAATGCTTTCTCGTCGGCCAAACCATACATGAAATTGCGGTCCCCGAGCACCATTTCAACAATTCCCCAGCCCACCAACAGGGCGAGCAAATCCTCCGTCGCCGAAACCGGGCGGCGAACGGTGCGCATGACGCCCCTGAAACCAAGGAGTTTGCCCCGTCTCCAACTGCGAAAAAGCTTGCCCACGTGGCGATCGTATTCAAAGGCCGGTCTGTCTGCCCGGAAACGGTGGTCCCAACAGCGCGCCAGAACCGCATTGGCCCTGATGTTCTCGTCTTCCAATCTGAGAAAAGCCTCCCATTGACCCACTTCCACCTCACAGCGATGGGGACGCATGCGAGATGGCTCCACCGTGATTTCCACCACGCTTCGGATGTCTGCCTTCCAAACTTGCGAGCGAAACTCCACCGCAGGCCGGCAATACATCTCTGCCGCTGCCTCCACCATGTGCAGTTCTTCGTCCACCCTCACACCACTGACCGTTCCATTGTCCTTGACCCCCACCAACAACCGCCCCCCGGCAGAATTGGCAAATGCCACGAGCGTCCGGGCAATCTTCCGGCTGTCGTCAATGCGCGTTTTGAAGTCCTGTTGTTGGTGCTCCCCTTCCGCGATCATTCGAAGGACATGCGACATGACGCAAAGATGTATCAGACTCCCGGCGCCAAGCGCGGTACTGAAAGGGATTTTGACTACTTTCGCACCGTCAACATAGGGTTGATGATGAGAAAGGGGGGCCGCAAGCCCCCCTTCTTCTTCGCCCAACGTTGTGCAAAGACCGCATGATCAACGCGCAGGACATACGCCAATGGGTGGAGGAACATCTCTCGGAAGAGGGCGGATTCCTTGTGGATGTCAACGTCTCAGAAGGGGCGGACATCCGCGTATGGGTAGACGCTGCCGAAGGAATGCCCATCGCCCGGTGCGTGGCCATTTCCCGGTTGATTGAGGGCAGACTCGACCGCGAAGTGCAGGATTTTGCGTTGCAAGTCTCTACGCCAGGTTTGGACCAGCCACTCAGAATTCGTCCCCAATACGACAAGAACGTGGGGCGAATTGTGGCTGTGCAACTCCATGATGGACACAAGGTCGAGGGGACGCTCGTGCAAGTAGCCGATGATGGCATTGTTCTCGAGCACAAAGAGAAGAGAAGAATCGAAGGCCGCAAGGCCAAGGAATGGGTCACGGATCGGCACGAGCTGAACTGGGGTTCCATTGCCACCACCAAAGTCAAGATCTCATTCAAGCAATAATGGATACGGTGAACCTAATCGACTCCTTCCGGGAGTTCAAGGAATTGAAGAACATCGACCGTGAGACGATGATGGGCATCCTCGAAGAGGTGTTCCGCAACATGATCATCAAGAAGTACGGCTCGGACGACAATTTCGACATCATCATCAACCCCGAGAAGGGAGACCTCGAAATCTGGCACAACCGCGAGATTGTGGAGGACGGGGAAGTCGAGGACCCTGTGGCCGAAATCGGACTTTCCGATGCGCTCAAAATCGAAGATGACTTCGAAGTAGGAGAGGAGGTTTCGGAGGAAATCAAACTGATTGACTTCGGTCGACGCAATGTTCTTTCCATGCGGCAGAACCTCTCCGGCAAGATCATGGAGCTCGAGAAGGATTCCCTCTACCGGAAGTACAAGGACCGCGTCGGCGAAATCATCTCTGCGGAGGTATACCAGATCTGGAAGCGTGAAATCCTTTTGGTGGACGATGATGACAACGAACTCATCATGCCCCGGGACCAGCAAATCCCCGGTGACTTTTTCCGCAAGGGGGATGCGGTTCGCGCCGTGGTGGCAGAGGTGGACATCCGCAACAACAATCCGCGCATCATCCTCTCCCGCACGGCTCCCGAGTTCCTCGCGCGCCTCTTCGAACAGGAAGTGCCCGAGATCTACGACGGTCTGATCACCATCAAAAAGGTGGTTCGGGCACCTGGCGATCGTGCAAAAGTGGCAGTGGAATCCTATGACGACCGGGTCGATCCGGTGGGCGCTTGCGTCGGGATGAAAGGCTCCCGCATCCACGGCATTGTCCGCGAGTTGAAAAACGAAAACATCGACGTCATCAACTACACGGCCAACGACCAGCTGCTGATCGCCCGTGCCTTGAGCCCTGCCAAGATTTCATCCATCACCATCAAGGGAGAACGGGCCGAAGTCTACCTCCAGCCCGACCAAGTCAGCCTGGCCATCGGAAAAGGCGGACACAACATCAAACTGGCGGGAAAACTGACCGGCTACGAAATTGACGTCTACCGCGAGGGAGAGACCGAAATCGACGATGTCGAACTCAAGGAGTTCAAGGACGAAATCGATGCCTGGATACTCGAAGAACTCGAGAAAATCGGTTGTGACACCGCGCGCAGCGTACTCAACCTTTCAGTGGAAGATTTGGCCAACCGCACGGACCTCGAAGTGGAGACCGTCGAAGAGGTTGTCAAAATCCTCAAGTCAGAATTCGATTCCTGATCCGATTCCCTCATCCATCACCTCCTACAGATAGACCCCGGATAGCCGCACATGTCAGAAGTCTCCAAACCGGTACGCCTCAGTAAAGTCGCCCGAGAATTCAACCTCGGTGTCGACTCCATCGTCGAATTCCTCGCCTCCAAGGGAATCGAAGTCGAGCGCAAACCCAACACCAAGTTGGAGCCGGAACAGTACGCCCTGGTGCGCGCCAACTTTGCCGATGAGAAAGCGGCAAAGGAAAAGGCAAAGCAAAAATCGAAGACCCTGCTCGAAATGGAGGCGATTGCAGTGGATTCGAAGCGGAAGGCGGAGGAGGCCGCAGCCGCGACGCCCACTCCAGCCAAAACAACGATAGCCCTGGCCGAGCCTGCGCCCGAACCGGAGCCCACACCCGCCCCGGAACCCACACCCGAGCCGGAACCCACACCGGAACCGGAACCCACACCGGAACCGGAACCCACACCGGAACCGGAGCCCACACCCGAGCCGGAACCCACACCCGAACCCGCAGCAGAAGAAGCCCCAGAACCCGAGGTTAAAGCTGCACCTGCCCAGCAAGCAGAAGCCAAAACACCCGTCAAGTCCGAGGCCAAGCCCTCTGCT
>JADHLY010000041.1 GCA_016780385.1 Flavobacteriales bacterium | reverse complement strand
CAAGCGCCGCCGCATGCGCACAGTGGGGGAGGCCATTGTGGGATTCTCCCTCATGTTTGTTGGACTCGGGTTGCTCAAGGATGGAGTGCCCCCGCTCACCGAAGCGGGCATGGCGGGCTTTTTGGACATTATCAATGTAGGCGGTGTGGCCTCTGTCCTCGGGGCGGTCCTCATCGGCATGCTGACCACGGCAGCCCTCCAAAGTTCTTCGGCCGTGATGGCCCTGATCATCACGCTGGCGGCAGGTGGGGTCATTACGGAGTTTACCGGAGCGGTGGTCATTTTGGGGGCCAATATTGGCACGACGTCTACGGCGATCTTGGCCTCGTTGGTCGCTGGCCGTGAGGCCCGCAGGGTGGCTGCGGCGCACTTCTTACTCAACGTGGTAGGGGTATTGCTCTTCTTGCCTTTGTTGCAGCCAATGCTGGACCTCGTGCGCTGGTTCCTGGAGCCCGGGGAGGAGTATCTCTCTGAAATCGGGTTGTTTCTCGCCTTGTTTCATACCATGTTCAATGTGCTGAACACCACAATATTTGGCATCTTCCCCAAGCCCATTTTGTGGTTGTCGCGCCGCTTGGTTCCCGGTGAAGGTGTCCGGGATTTCCGTTCTCCGTGGGTCACGGCCAGTGCCATGGATGCCCCTGAATTGCAAGTCATGGAGGCACAAAGGGAGGCTGAGCACCACCATCAATTGGGGGTGAAGATGATGCGGGAGCTCGAGACCATGATGGCCTTGGTGGATCCTGCGAAGCGGGTGCAATCGGCAGAACACATTCGGGAGTTTCGCGGCTTGAGTGGCCGCTACGAGTCGGAGTTGAAGGCATTTTTGGAGCGGCTCGCGAGAAGTAAGATTTCGGGGGCGACTTATCGTCAAGTGCAGTTCCTACTCGAGTGGTCTACCGAGATCAGCCAAGTCGTAGAGTTGCTGCACACCTTCTTGGAAGTTCAAACCGAACGCGAGCGCAACGAGGTCTTTTTTGCCCCCAAACAGCGCAATCGTCTGCTCTCTATGCTGGCAGAATTAAAGCAAGGCATGGAAGCCATGGGACCGCTCAATGGTCCTGTTGTGTTGGGCAAGAAGTCTGCAAGGGACCAGCTCAACCGCGTTGAAATGCACCTTTCGAGCGCGACGGTAATCCGTGAGCAAATGCGCTCTAAACACCTTGAAGACGCCCGCAAGAGCCGCTATTCTATCGAAAGCGGAATGACCTTCAACGAGATGGGCAACCTTTTGGAAGAGATCGGCTTGCGCCTCAGCATCTTGGCCGCCAAGTACGAAGAGATTTTTATGGCTTAGTCACTGAGGGGGTGACCAGCGTATCGCTGGATTGGAGGTCACGGTCCACAATGTGAACGAGGAACCGGAGGGTGTCCCAGGCTGAGGTCAGGTAGTAACGCGGTTCCAATTCTACCGTGATGGTGCCGCGTTGGGCCTTATTCTGGCCCGTCGGCGTAATCAATGGCGCCCGATAGTGGAAAGGCACTTGACCCAATTCAGGGTCGAGCGCAATGGTCGACCATGCGCCATCGCGGCGTTCTTGATAAGCGCAGAAGACGTTGTGGTGATATAGACAAGTGGGACAAAACGCATCCGTGGTGTCGCCCTGCTCCAATCCGAAATTGCCATCTCCATCCTCGAAGTCGATCAACAAGGTCCCGGCATCTCCGTTGGTCAGCAAGGTGATGGAGGTCAGTTTGGGCTCAGGGGGCAACGATATCGGGGGTTCACAGCCCATCCCCAAGAGGACCACCACGGCCAGTATTGCGACGTGCCAGCGTCGCTGCGCTTCAGGAATTCTTGTGCCCATGATGGGAAATTAAGCCGCATTTTGCACCCGATGCCACACCGCGATCCTCCTTTGGAAGATGTTGTGACGCCCGACGGCTCCGTCGCGGGCAATGCACTGTGGCAAGCAGTGGCCCATTTTATGGGCAGTTCGATTGGGGACCAGGGCGAGGAGGAATTCAATCGCCTCGCGACAGCGGTCTTCCGTTTTCAATTTGAAGCCAACCCACTCTACCGCCGCTGGTGCCAATTTTTGGGCTGGACGACCGAGCGGGCCTCGGCCTTGGAGCATTGGAGTGACATACCGACGATGCCGGTTGAGGCCTTTCGGTGGGGTGCGGTTGAGACGGCGGGGGTCAGCGAGCCAGGCAGCCCGTTGGTGTTTCGGACCAGTGGGACGACAGGGGAGAAGCGAGGCACACACTGCGTTCGCACGCCACACTTGTACCGGTTGTCTGCGACGCAGGGGTTTTCGCGCGTGTTTGGCGCGCCGGGTCCGGACGGTCCTGTGGTATTGGGATTGCTGCCGGGCTATCTCGAGCGGCCTGACAGCAGCCTGACCCACATGGTCCGCTTGTTGCGTTCGGCAGGGTGGGCCGAGGAAGGTGGCACTCCGGATGGTGGGTTCTTTTTGGACGACCTGCCGGGCTTGTTTGATGCTGTGGAGGCCATTCGGCAAATGGGCCGCGACGTGCTGCTGATCGGGGTGACGTGGGCTTTGGTGGATGCCGCTGAAGCTTGGCGAGCATCGGGCCGCTCAGCCCTCTCTGAGGGGGTTCACATTGCGGTGACTGGCGGCATGAAAGGACGCCGGGAGGAATGGGTAGCTGAACGTGTTCGGGAGGCGCTGTGCAGCGGTTTTGGATGCCGCACGGTGGCGGGTGAATACGGCATGACCGAGCTTCTGAGCCAGGCGTGGTCCAAGCGAAAGGGCGTATACACGGCGCCACCTTGGATGAAGGTGCGCCTGCGCAGAACCGATGACCCCCTGACGGAGCAAAAGACAGGTGCAACCGGTGGCGTAGATGTCATCGACTTGGCCAATTTGGGAAGTTGTGCATTTCTCTCTACCCAGGATTTGGGCAGGCCTTCAGGCCCAGAAATTGAGCCTGCCCGGGGCTTTGAGTTGCTTGGGCGGTTCGATCGGTCAGAAGTGCGGGGGTGTAACCTGCTGGTGGATTGAACACATCTTTTGCGAACCATGAAGGCGACACCTAGTTTCGCGCCACGATGGAAGCCTTCGTTGCGTTGCTCGGGTTCACACTGGCCGCCTATTCGGTGGTGGGCAATGACAGCATTCAAACTTTGGGGACCTTTTTGACCTCCAATGAGGACAAGCCATGGTGGCTCCTCTGGATTTTTGCGGGGGGGATCATGGCAGTGGTGGTCACCATGGGCTATCTGGGCTTAGGCGAATACCTGGGAGGCAAGGGGGGCGACCTCACTTTCGGCAAGTATGCAGGCCTTTTCCAAGACCCTGACAAGCCCATTGACTTCCCGGTCATCAGTATATGGTACGTCCTGCCACCATTGGCGCTCTTGGCCATCACACGTCTGGGGATTCCGGTCAGCACAACCTTCCTGGTATTGACATTTTTCGCCCCCAAAGCCTTGCCCAAAATGCTGGTCAAAAGCCTGGGCGGCTATGGCGTGGCCTTTCTCTTCGCCATTCTCGCTTTCGTCTTATTGAGCAAGTTGACGGAACGCTACTTTCTCAAGCACCCCATGCAGGAAGGGAAGGGCATCATGCGGTCCAAGCGTTTCTGGACGGTCACCCAGTGGTTGGCCACCGGTTTCTTGTGGAGCCAATGGCTCACGCAAGACTTGGTCAACATCTTGGTTTACTTGGGCGACCCGGCCGAAGTAGAACTCTGGAAATTCATTTTTGCACTCGCCATGCTGGTGGGCATGCTGGGCTACATCTTCTACCAGCGGGGAGGCAAAATCCAGAAAATCGTTCGGGTGAAGACCAACACGGCAGACATTCGCTCGGCGACCTTTATCGACCTGTTCTATGGTCTGGTGCTGCTGACGTTCAAGTTCGATACGTTCGGCATCGGCGCAAAAGTACCCATGAGCACCACCTGGGTGTTCTTGGGGATGTTGGCCGGCCGTGAGGTGGCACTTCGGTTTAGACTCCAGGAATTGGACCGTTCCAAAGTGTGGCCCATGGTATTGAGCGACCTCGGAAAAGCCACCTTGGGCCTCGTCATCAGCGTGCTGCTGGTGGTCTTCTTGTATGTCGTGGAAGGCCGGGACTTGGCGGCCCTGTTTGCTTGACTGGCCGTCAGTCGGTCACCCTGACGAGAAAGTAGTTTTTCTTGCCCCTTTGCAAGAGGATGAGGCCACTGCCAATGCAGTCCTCTGTGCTCACAATCTTGTCTGGACTCACCTTGTTGCGGTTGAGGCTCACCGAGTTTTCCTTCAGTGCCCGGCGCGCCTCCCCGCCGCTCGCGAGAAAGGGCGCGTCACCGCCTGCAAGCACATCGATGATGCCGACTCCTGCGGCCAGGGCATCCCGAGAAATTTCCCGTTGGGGCACCCCTTCAAAGACACTGAGCAGTTCTGATTCAGGCAACGCCCGGAGGTCTTCCTCGGTACTCTTTCCAAACAACAACGCGGTAGCGGCCAATGCTGTCTGCAGGTCTTCTTCTCCGTGAATCCGACGCGTCACGTCGGCGGCCAGTTCCTTCTGGAGCAGCCGCGCCCCAGGGTTCTCAGCGTGGGCCGATTCGATTTCCTCGATGCGCGCCCGGTCCAGCAGTGTGAAGATGCGGATGTAGCGGGCCGCGTCCTCGTCGGCGGCGTTGATCCAATACTGGTAGAATTTGTAGGCACTGGTGCGGGCTTTGTCAATCCACACGTTGCCACCTTCGCTCTTTCCGAACTTGGAGCCGTCGGCTTTGGTGATGAGCGGTGCGGTCAAGGCAAAGGCATGGCCTTGACCTTTGCGGCGGATCAGTTCCGTACCGGTGGTCATGTTGCCCCATTGGTCGCTGCCGCCCATCTGGAGCATGCAGCCCATTTCTTTCCAGAGGTGGTAGAAGTCATAGCCCTGCACCAACTGGTAACTGAACTCCGTGAAGCTCATCCCGCCTTCCAGCCTGTTTTTGACGGAGTCTTTGGCCATCATGTAGTTGACCGTGATGTGTTTGCCCACGTCGCGGATGAAGTCTAGAAAGCTCAGGTCCTTGAACCAGTCGAAGTTGTTGACCACCCGGGCGGCCGAAGGACCTTCAAAATCGAGGAAGCGCTCCAATTGCGCGCGTTGGCATGCGAGGTTGTGGTGCAGCGTTTCGAGGTCGAGAAACTGGCGCTCGGCGGTCTTGCCGCTGGGGTCGCCCACCATGCCGGTAGCGCCTCCCACCAAGGCCACAGGTCGGTGTCCCGCCCGTTGTAGGTGCACCAGTAGCATGACGGGCACGAGGTTGCCGATATGGAGGGAGTCCGCGGTAGGGTCAAACCCTACGTAGCCCGTCGTCTGTTCTTTGGCGAGTTGCTCTTTGAGCCCTGGCATGGCATCGTGCAACAGCCCGCGCCACTTCAATTCGGCAATGAAATCCATCGGCCGCAAGATACAGCGACAACCCCGCGGTTACAGGGTGTCAGAGTACCTCTACGAGGCTTTCCATTTGCATGCTGCGCGATCCTTTGAGGAGCACGGTGCGCTGGGAGAGTGGATGTGTGGTCAATGCAGCACGCAGGGAAGCGATGTCTCCGAAAGTCCGGTCACCCGGTGCGTGTTCAGCAAAGTCTGTCCCCACGACCCAGCACTCGAGGCCACAGGACTTGGCCACATCGCGGACCATTTGATGTCCTTGTGCAGCGTGAACGCCCAGTTCCTTCATGTCGCCGAGGATGGCCAATGGAGGATGATCATGGGAACCGGCAGCAAACGACCGCAGGGTGGACTCAACGGAACTTGGATTGGCATTGTAGCAATCGACGATCACCACATTGCGGTCCGTCTCCACGGTTTCCCCGCGTTGGTCCACCGGCTGAAACGCGCGCAGGGCGGCGTTGATGTCTGCAGGTGTCACTTCGAAGTGAACACCGACCGCGATGGCCGCTTTGATGTTGTCCAGCTGATGCTCGCCATGCAGCAAAATTTCGAGGCTGCCAGAATCGGCATGCCACGGACCGGGTGTCCGGCCCGGCTCACGCGTCCAGCAGAGCGAGGCGTCCACGCGGTTGTCCGTGCGCCAAGCGTGTGGCGGGTGTGCCTCGGAGCCATAGAGGATTCGTCCCAACCCGTCGAGTTCGGAGAGCGCCAGAAGGTCTTTATCTGCAGCGTGAACAAAGGCCTTTCCACCTGAGGCTGCGAGATGACGGTACAGCTCTTGTTTGCCCTTCTTGACCCCTTCAACGCCCCCAAATCCTTCAAGGTGGGCGAGTCCCACATTGGTGATCATGCCGTGGGTCGGGGCGGCCATCTCGGAGAGCGCCGCAATCTCGCCTTGGTGGTTGGCGCCCATTTCGACGATTGCAAACTCGGCATCCACAGGGATGGACAGGAGGGTCAACGGAACACCTATGTGGTTGTTGAGGTTGCCACGGGTGGCGTGGACCGCGTAGCGCTTTGCCAAAACAGCCTTCAAAAGTTCTTTGGTGGTGGTTTTGCCATTGCTGCCCGTGAGGCCAAATACAGGGCAGGAGAAGCGCAAGCGATGGGCATGCGCCACGGCTTGCAATGCGGTCAGGCTGTCGTCGACGTGAACGAGCCCCTCGCCTTGGATTTCTGGGTCATCCACGATGGCTGCGATGCAGCCTTTCTGCAAGGCTTCCTGTGCGTACTGATTGCCGTCAAATCGCTCGCCCTTGAGCGCGAAATACAGCTTTCCTGGGCCGCATTGCCGGGAATCTGTGGTGACTCCTGAGGACCGGTCATAGAGACCGAGCAACTCAGGGATGGTGGCGCCTTCCATGACTGCAAGAAACAGCGAACCCCGCTTGGTGCCATGACCAAGCGGGGTTCGCAATGAACAATGGGCGGTGCTTACTTGCCGCCGGCCATCACATTGCCCCTTGGCGACCCCACGCGGGTCATCGCACAACGGAAACCGATGGTAGAAGCACTCTGGTCTTCTTCGAGGAAGCGCCGTGTTCCGGGGATGATCCAGTACACGCGGTCATTCCAACTGCCTCCCTTGTAGACGCGGACATTGTCGTTGATCAAAGAGGTCGCTCCATAATCGTAGACCAAATCGTCGCGGTCACTCAACTCCGTTTGATCGTAGCTGAGGGAACTTTCGAGGTCGCCATCGAGGTAGTCGATGTTGTCCGCCACCTTGTAGTTGCGGCGATCGAGGTTTTCTTCGAGCGTCACTTCGCGGTAGCGCATCTGGCCGGGCTTGCCCACGATGTTGCGCGACCATGCTTTGCGCAAGTCTGGAGCAGCTGGTGCTTCACTTTCCTCAATCAGGTCGAGCGCCTCGTCCATCTTGGTCATGGCCTCTTCCACCCGCTTCACGCCGAGGTCTTCGTTGGCACTTTCGATTTTGCTCTTGAGGTTGTCAATGAGGTTTTGTCCTTCCGTGGTCAACGACGGACCCGCAGCCTCCTCGTATTCCTCAATGAAGCCTTCGATGGCCGGAATGTCGTATTGGACGTAATCCAACTTGTCCGTCACATTGCCTTCGCTGTCGAGCAGCTTGGTAGAGAACACGTTTCCGCGGAATGGGCGGAATTCCTGGGCATCTTGGTGGGTTCCTGGGCGGTAGACGTCCATCACCCACTCGCTCACGTTACCGGCCATGTTGTAGAGGCCGTAATCGTTTGGCGCGTAGCTATACACCGGTGCGGTTACGTCAGCGTTGTCGTTCAAAGCCCCTGCGACACCCATGTAGTCACCTCGGGCCCGGACGAAGTTGGCGTTGATTTCACCGTAGAACTTGCCCCGGCTGTCATCGTTCCGCACGTAGTGCCCATCCCATGGATAGGTGCGGCGGCTGGTGATCAATTCTTCACCGCTGTTTCCGATCAAGGAGAGGGCGGCATATTCCCACTCAGCCTCTGTAGGCAAGCGGTAGTCTGGCAGTAAAATGCCGTCCGTCATGGCCACATTCCGATATCCCACACCGTTGGGGCGGAGGTCCTTGATGCCGTCGGCGGCCTTGGCGGCCTCTTCGTATTGGCCATCGAGGTAGGCCTCGGTGCTGAAGAAGCTGTCGTCTACCTGCCCTGTGGGGTTGTGCACGAGGAAACCTTCGCGGACCATGATTTGCTCGTTGACACGGTCGGTCCTCCACTTGCAGAACTCATTGGCCTGCAACCAGGACACGCCCACAACGGGGTAATCGCGATAAGCGGGGTGACGCAGGTAGTAGTTGACATAAGGCTCATTGTAAGCACGCGGGTCACGCCACACGAGGGTGTCGGGCTTTGCCCGGTCCACGATTTCTGGGAAACCATCGCCGTAGACGCGGTTCAACCAAAACAGGTATTCCAACCAATAGAAATTGGTGACCTCCACCTCGTCCATGTAGAAGGAGCTGACGGTGACACGGCGTGGGATGTTGTCCCAAGCACCGGTCAAGTCATCTTCGACCTGACCCATGGTAAACGTACCTCCCTCGACAAAAACAAGGCCAGGGCCGGTCTCTTGTCCAATGTATGGGAGCTGTTGGAATCCACCATTTTCAGAGTCATTGTAAGACCAGCCCGTAGCGCCTGAAGCGGCACCTTGACAAGACGAGAACAACACTGCTGCAGCAAAGGCTGCAACGGAGAAAAGGAGGATGGAATGGAGCTTCTGCATCGCTTTCTATATGGGTTTCCTTGCAGGGAGAGGGTTCAGAATCCGGGGCATGGTGGGCTGCGGAACTTGATCCGCTTGGCCCGACAATCGAAGTTCAGGGACATGCTCACCTCGTGGGATCCACCTGTGGCGGGGGTGAGGTCTGACACCGTCACATCGTAGCTGTAACCAAACTTGATGACATCGGATTGTATACCCAACGTAACGATAAACGCGTCGCGATATTGGGTTCCGAGGATGCCGCGGTACCAAATACCACCGACAATGGGTCCTTTGCTGACGTATCCACCGAAGTTGAGTTGTTGGAACTCTCCCTGGCGGCGGTACAGGATGTTCGGCGAGATGAATGCACTGGCGTAGCGCGCATCGCCGTCCAAAGGAAGCAGCGCACCAAAGTGTGCCGTGAGCTTCATGGGTAGACGGCTGACACCCACCACGAGGCTCTCATTGGGTTCATTGAGGTGGTGGGCCGCAAAACCGAAATAGATTTTCTTGCTGAAACCGACGATGCCGGCACTGAAATCCACCTGGCTGACTTTTCCGCCACGCGGTTGGTCTTGCGTCTCGTAAATGAATCCCTTGCGGGGGTCGATCATGTCGCCAAAGGTCAGCTGGCTCCAGTCCAATGCTTTTTGGAAATAGGTCGCCTCAAAGCCTGCTTTGATGGAGAATTTGCGGCTGACCGCCTGCTGGTAACTGTAGATGCCGCTGATGCGGGTGGTGCTCAAGGTACCGCGCCCGGCGCGGTCGTTCATCACGATGAAACCGAGGCCACCCGAGATGCTCGGAATGTGCTGGTCATAAGCTGCCGCGGAGGTGACATAATTTCCGCTCATGGCTGGCCACTGATTCCGGTAGTTCATGACGAACCGAGGACAGCGCGCTGCACCTGCAAAAGCCGGGTTCAAATACACCGGATTCGAGTAGAATTGGGTGAATTCCGGGTCTTGGGCCGACGCTTTTTCCGGGGCAAAGGTGCCGAGACACGCCATCATAAGCGCAATGGCCGGGAGGCCAAACACGCGGGATGCCGCGGAATTAAAGGGCTGTTGGAGCTTCATGGCCATGGAGTTTCCTGAGACACAAGTCTCGTGTATAAGGTCGTGAAAATTACAAACTTGTGGGAATTGCCGAACATCTTTGCGTTGAAGCAACAAACAGCGCCTGCTGAACGTTGTCAAAAAACGCATTCTCAACCTCTCCCATGACCCAAACGAAAGCGCAACAGAAATCGTTGCCTTGGAAGGAATCAAAGCCATGTCATTTCCATGTACGGATGATGTGCTTGATGGGTTTCCTCGGCTGCATTCTGGTGCCGGGCTTGAATGCCCAATTTGCTTACGATTGGCCATCGCATTCGGCCCTCTCTGAAGGGCAGTGGTTCAAGCTGGCCACCGTGCGTTCAGGTTTCCACAAGGTGGATGCCAACCTCATCTCCAGCCTGGGGTTGGACCCCGCTACGGTCAACCCCGACCGCATCAATTTATATGGCCATGGAGGAGATGCGTTGCCCATTGACAACGCCCTGCCCCGTCCGCTTGATCTGGTGCCGGTCCCCATTGAGATGGTGCATGATGGCGATGGTCAATTCGACGGCAACGATCATTTCATCTTCCTGGGTGACGGCCCTGAGGAGTGGACATACGATGATGTCACAGAAAAATGGAAGCACGAATTGAACCCTTGGTCGGATACGGCCTGGTATTTTTTGAAGGTCGATGACCCCACTCCGGTTCGGGTGGCCTCCGCTCCAGTGCTCGCTGGGGACCTTGACACTGTGTTGACGGAGACGGATTTCCACCTGTTCCACGAATTGGAGCAGAGCACCATCATCCGATCCGGGCGCAACTTTTTTGGTGAGGTGTTCGACCAGAATCCCACCCACACGATTCCCTTCCAGGTGCCGGACATTGTCGCCAAACCGGCGCGGCTTGAGGTCAAGCTCATGGGGCGTTCAGTCGGTATCGCCAGCCCCTACACCGTGACCCTTGGGGACAGCGCGTGGACGATTACTCCGGCCATCACCGGTTCTCAGGCCCACGTCCCCCAGGCCCAGGTGGGCAGCGGAGCTTATCAATGGCTGCCCAATTCAGAAGTCGTACAAGTGGGGATCACCCTCGACGCCCAGGTGGCCGACGCCAAGGGATGGTTGGATTATTTGAGGCTAGTAGGTACCCGAGCGGCTTCCATGTCGGGTTCGACCCAGCAGGAATTCATGCGCGCTGAAGCCGCAGCACCGGGCCGGGTGGTGGAATGGGCCATTGCTGAGGCGCAATCTGTACAGCGGGTTTGGGACGTTACGGATCCCCAGGTGCCCGTCGCCATCCCCTTTTCCGTCAGTGAAGGCGAAGCCAGGTTCCGTGTAGAATATGACGCCCTGCGCACCTTCAGGGCCGGAACCGGTTCGGGATTCTACACGCCAACGGCCATTGGCCCTGTGCAGAATACCGATGTCCATGGCATCCCTCAGGTCGATCTGGTGGTCATCACGCCCCCCGCCTTGCGTGAGGCGGCTGACAGCTTGGCGGCCATTCACTTTGCGGAAGGGCTGAGCGTGGCGGTCCTTGAGCCGTCTTTCATCTATGACTGCTTCAGTTCTGGCCGGGTGGACCCCACGGCCATCAAGATGCTGATGAAGATGCTTCACGACCGTTCAGCAGGCAATCCTGAAAGCGCTCCGCGTTACCTGCAGCTCTTTGGAGATGGCACCTATTTGAACCGAAACTTGCCCAGATACGGCAACCTGTTGGTCTCCTTCCAAAGCGCCCAGAGCCATACCCCCACGCAGAGCTACGTTACAGACGACTATTTCGGTTTCCTCACGGACAATGCCTCTGAGCGGTTGACCGACACCCTGTCAATCGGGGTGGGGCGCATCCCGGCAAGCACGTTGGATGAAGCTTGGGACGCAGTGGGCAAAGTCTCAGCCTATCTGAGTGGCAACCCCGATCCCGATGGGGCCGCTTGTTTGACAGCGGGCCTTCCTGGCGCTGAAGGAGGCAATCCCTATGGACCCTGGCGCAACCGGGTGTGTTTTGTCGCCGATGATTTTGATGGCAACAGTGGCGCCACCGAGACGGGGCACACTTTGTACAGCATCAACCATGCCGAGGGCATGGAAGAAAACCATGGGGCGTACGACCTCAAGCGCATCTTCATGGACGCCTACCCCCAAGTGGCAACGCCGGGAGGGGAGCGCTATCCGGAAGTGGAAACGGCCATCGACCGACAGGTTCGCGAGGGTGCGCTGCTCATCAATTACATCGGTCACGGTGGTGAGCGGGGTTGGGCCCACGAGCGCGTACTCAATACCTCTACCATTGGCGCTTGGGACAACCTGGACCGGATGCCGCTTTTCTTCACGGCGACCTGCGAGCTGGCGCGGTTTGACGATCCAGAATTGGAGACCGCAGGAGAGATGATGGTCATGAATCCCAGCGGAGGGGCCATTGCCATGATGACCACGACCCGGGTGGTCTACAGTTACGCCAATGAGCAGCTCAACAATGCCTTCTTTGCGGTCGCTTTTGATGCGCCAGCAGGGGAGCGGCAGCGCCTAGGAGACATTTTGCGTCGCACCAAGAATCACCCTTCCTCGGGTGCATCATCTAACAAGCGCAATTTCACCCTGTTGGGCGATGTGGCGCTCACCTTGGCGACCCCGAGCATGCAGGTGCGGACCAGCGAGGTCAATGGGGTACCTGTGGATGCTTGGGCTGACACCCTGAGCGCCCTCGAGCACGTTGTCGTCAGGGGCTACGTAGCCGATGCGCAAGGCCATGTTTTGACCGATTTCAACGGTTACGTGTATCCGACAGTGTATGACCAGAAGTCAGAAGTCACTACCCTCAACAACGACGGCGGCAGCGCAGGAGTGACCTACAGAGAATGGCGCAACCGCATTCACACGGGTGCAGTCACCGCAGAGGACGGGGTGTTCGAGTTTGAATTCGTGGTACCCCGCGACATTTCGTACGATCCGGCGCCGGGCCGCATCAGCTATTATGCTGTAGATGGCAACGTGGATGCCCACGGTTACACCGAGAACGTGATCATCGGTGGCGTCAACCCCGATGCAGTGGCTGACAATGATGGACCCGCGATCGAATTGTTCCTCAATGACACGAATTTCACAAATGGGGGCACAACGGACACCAAGCCGGTATTGCTGGCCTTTCTCCGGGATGACCAGGGCCTAAACACGGTGGGCAATGGCATCGGCCACGACCTGAAAATGACCCTCGATGAAGGCGATGGCCTGGTGCTCAATGAGTTCTACCAGAGTGATCTGAACACCTATCAAAGCGGACGGGTGGTGTTCCCCATGAGCGACATTGAAGCAGGACCCCACAGGCTCGAACTCAAGGCCTGGGATGTCCACAACAACAGTGCCGTTTCCACATTGGATTTCGTCGTGGTGGAGGAATTGGAGGTTTTTTTGGAGGACCTGATCAACTACCCCAATCCCTTGAATGGCGCGGGAACCACCTTTCGATTTGACCACAATCAAGCCTGTGTGGCGCTCGATTTGAAATTGTCGATATACGATGGGCGTGGAAATGCCGTTTGGATGGGTGAGCAGAACCTGACGCCCACCGGCTATCAGGTGGATGGATGGCATTGGGATGGAAAGACCGAACAAGGGACCCCACTTCAAGCCGGCATCTATGTGTACCGATTGGATGTGGCCACTCCGGAAGGAAGGCAAGCTTCTCGAACCGGTCGTTTGGTGCTGCTAGATTGAACCTCACTTTATACCGAACGCCCGCCTTATTTTCGCCGACAATCCCATGGATCTCCGGAAATTCCCCCTCCAGCTTGCGCTTGCAGCAGCAGTGCTTGTGTCGACGCCCGCCCTCTTGAAGGCGCAGTTGACGCAAATCGAAACGGCAGAGCAGCTCCAGCTGAACACCATCACCACAGCGGTGCCTTTCTTGATGATTGCCCCCGACAGCCGCAGCGGCGCCTTGGGCGACGCCGGTGTAGCACTGACGCCTGATGGTGCGGCAATGGCTTGGAACCCCGCGCGCATGGCGTTCACGGACCAGACCTTCGAGGCCCACATGGGCTACGCGCCTTGGCTTCGTCAGCTGGTGGACGACATGTCCCTGGCTTACCTGAGCGGAACCCGGAAGCTCAACAAGCGACAGGCTGTGGGAATGGCATTGCGCTACTTCTCCTTGGGCAACATCACCTTCACCGATGTCAACGGCACCGCAATCCGGGATTTCAGTCCCAACGAATTCTCTTTTGATTTTGGGTTCTCCCAGAAATTCGGGGACCGCTTCAGCGGTGGATTCACGGCGCGTTACATCCACTCCAATCTTACTGGGGGCACCAACATCCTAGGGGCGGACAGCCGTCCGGGCCGCTCAGTGGCCGTTGACGTGGGTGTATTTCACACCAACGATGACGTCAAGTTCGGGGACCGTGATGGCCGAATGAATTGGGGAGTGTGCATCTCCAATGTGGGCGCCAAAATGAGTTACACGGAAACTGCAGAGCGCGATTTCATCCCCACCAATCTCAAAACAGGGGTGGCCGCGACCGTTTTCTTGGACGACTACAATCACCTGACCTTCACCATGGACGCGAACAAGCTGCTCGTTCCAACGGCTCCGGCCTACGGTGAGGGCGATGATGATGACCTCATCGTCAGTGGCTTTGATCCCAATGTAGGTGTGGCCTCCGGCATCATCCAGAGCTTTTATGATGCGCCTGGCATCGTCGAGCGTCAAGGGGACGGCACTTACCTGATTGAACCCGGCAGCATCTTCCGCGAGGAGATGAGAGAAGTCAACTTGGGCGGCGGTATCGAATATGATTACAATGGCGTCTTCGCGGTTCGCGGAGGATACTTCTATGAGCACTTCACCAAGGGAAACCGCCAATTCATTACCCTGGGCGCTGGCATCAAGTACACGGTGCTGGACATCGACCTGAGTTATTTGATCGCCACGACCCAGCAGAATCCCTTGGCGAACACGTTGCGTTTCTCCCTGCGCTTGGCCTTTGACGATGTCATTGGTGGCAGCGACGACGACCCGTCCAACTTTTAATCAATTTCGGGTGAGCATGGACCTCCGGATCGGATACGGGTACGACGTCCATCAGCTCGCAGCAGGTGAAGAGCTTTGGCTCGGTGGCATTTTGGTGCCTGCCGAATTCGGAGCTGTGGGCCACAGCGATGCAGACGTTTTGCTCCACGTCATCTGTGACGCCTTATTCGGTGCCCGTGCAATGGGGGACATTGGCGCACATTTTCCCGATACTGATCCTGCATACAAGGGGATAGACAGCAAGATTTTATTGCGGGAAACGGTGGCCAAGGTCTGCACTGATGGGTGGAGTGTGGTCAATGTTGACGCCACAGTCTGTCTTGAGAAACCCAAGTTGCGCCCCCACATTGATGACATGCGCGCGTGCATTGCGGACCTGCTCGGCACCCCCGTGGATCGGGTGGGCGTGAAAGCCACGACCACAGAGCAATTGGGCTTTGTTGGAAACGGAAAGGGCATCAGTGCACATGCTGTGGTTTTGTTGAGCCGCTGAGGTGCCTGTTCACCGAGGTGGTGCAACTATATTTGTCGCCTGCAAATTGGGCAACATGACCACCACCACGCCTGCCAAGAAAGCGACCGCTACCCGTAAGGCCACTTCCAAGAAGACGGCCAAGCCAGCCTTCAACAAGGCCACCTACTTAAAATGGCACCGCGATATGCTGCTGCTGCGGCGTTTCGAAGAGCGCTGCGGCCATTTGTATATCCAACAGAAATTCGGCGGCTTCTGCCACCTGTACATCGGACAGGAGGCTGTCCTCGCAGGGATGGTAGAAGGCATCCGTCCCAGCGACCGGGTCATCACGGCCTATCGTGACCACGCCCACCCACTCGTACTGGGTACAGATCCCAAAGTGGTGATGGCTGAGCTCTACGGCAAGCGCACTGGCTCGAGCAAGGGCAAGGGCGGCTCCATGCACATGTTTGACAAAGAGCGCAACCTCTTCGGTGGCCACGGCATCGTCGGCGGCCAGATTGGTTTGGGCGCCGGAATTGCCTTTGCTGACAAGTACCGCAAAGAAGACCACGTCACGGTGTGCTTCTTTGGGGACGGTGCGGCGCGCCAAGGCATGCTGCACGAGACTTTCAATATGGCCATGACCTGGAAGCTTCCCGTCATCTATGTGGTGGAAAACAACAAGTACGCCATGGGCACGTCCGTGGAGCGTACCACCAATGTAACCGACTTGTCCAAGCTCGGTGCTTCTTACGAGATGCCCGCCGAATCGGTGGACGGGATGTCACCAGAAGCAGTGGCAGAGGCCATGAAGCGGGCGGCAGACCATTGCCGCAAAGGAGACGGACCCTATCTCTTGGACATTCAGACCTACCGCTACAAGGGCCACTCGATGAGCGACCCCCAGAAGTACCGGGAGAAGAGCGAGGTGGAGGAGTTCCAGAAGCGGGACCCCATCGTACACTGCGCCAAAGTCATCAAGGACAAACGGTGGATGACCGAAGCCCAACTCAAAGAGGTGGACAAGGAAGTCAAGGCCATCGTAGAAGAGGCCATCAAGTTTGCCGAGGAGAGCCCGCTGCCAGAGAAGCACGAGCTGTATGAAGACGTATATGTCACACCAGACTATCCATTTGTAAACGATTGATTCGAAGCTGATATGGCAGAAATCGTACGCATGCCCAAACTGAGCGACACCATGACTGAAGGTGTCGTGGCGGAGTGGCACAAAAAAGTGGGAGACCAGGTCGAATCCGGCGAAGTCTTGGCCGAAATCGAAACGGACAAGGCGACCATGGAATTCGAATCTTTCCAAGACGGCGTGCTCCTGCACATCGGCGTGGAGAAGGGCGCTACCGCTGCTGTCGATAGCATTCTCGCCATTTTGGGTGAGGCGGGCGAAGATGTGGCGGACTTGCTGGCTTCCGATGCTGCAGCACCTGCCCC
>JADHLY010000040.1 GCA_016780385.1 Flavobacteriales bacterium | reverse complement strand
CAGAATCCGGCGCAACGCATCCGGATCCAAGGGGTCGAGGTGGGTCAGCACCGGGAAACGGCCAATGAGTTCTGGTATGAGACCAAAGCTGCGCAAGTCGGAAGGTGCGATCGAAGACAACAGGGATTCGGGCCGCTCCCCGGAGTCGGTGGTAAAGCCAATGCTCGAGGTCGCAATCCGGCGCTCAATGTGCTGCTCGATGCCACTGAATGCACCTCCGCAGATGAAGAGGATGTTCCGGGTATCGATCGAAATCAGCTTTTGCTCGGGGTGCTTGCGGCCACCTTGTGGGGGCACGTTGACCTCGGCGCCTTCGAGCAACTTCAACAAGGCTTGTTGCACGCCTTCACCACTCACATCGCGGGTGATGGAAGGGTTGTCGCTTTTGCGGGCAATCTTGTCGATCTCGTCGATGAAGACAATGCCGCGTTGCGCCTTGGCCACGTCGTAGTCGGCGGATTGCAGCAGCCTGGACAAGACGCTTTCCACATCCTCTCCGACGTAACCTGCCTCCGTGAGGATGGTGGCATCGGCGATGCAAAAGGGCACCTTGAGCATGCGGGCAATGCTTCGGGCGAGCAAGGTTTTGCCCGTACCGGTTTCGCCCACGAGCACGATGTTGGACTTGTCGATTTCGACTTCATCCTCCCCGGCGGGGTGGGCCAGGCGTTTGTAGTGGTTGTAGACGGCGACGCTCAGGGTGCGTTTGGCGTTTTCCTGACCGATCACGTATTCGTCCAAAAACCGCTTGATGTCTGCAGGCCGCTCCAATTGGAGGCCCGGATCAAAAGCCCCTTCGACGGTGGTGTCCCGTTCCTCTTTGACAATGGCGTCCGCCTGTTCAATGCAGTGGTCGCAAATGTGGCCCGTCACCCCCGCGATGAGGATGTCGACTTCCGACTTTTTGCGCCCACAGAAAGAGCAATTGATTTCGCGGTCCGCCATCGAAATCAGTCTTGCTTGCGCTCGAGGACCTCATCAATCATGCCGTAAGCCTTGGCTTCATCGGCAATCATCCAGTAGTCGCGGTCGCTGTCCTCCCACACCTTCTTGTAGTCCTGTCCGGAGTGGTGGGCGATGATCTTGTACAACTCTTCCTTGAGCTTGCCGATCTCGCGGGCAGTGATTTCGATGTCACTGGCCTGGCCACGTGCACCGCCAAGCGGCTGGTGAATCATGGTGCGGCTGTGCTTGAGGCCTGTCCGCTTGCCAGCGGCACCAGCACACAGGAGAACGGCGCCCATGGAGGCGGCCATGCCCGTGCAGATGGTCGCGACATCTGGGCGGATGTATTGCATCGTATCGTAGATGCCGAGGCCGGCATAGACACTTCCTCCGGGAGAGTTGATGTAGATCTGGATATCCTTGGTGGGGTCGGTAGACTCCAGGAACAGCATCTGCGCCTGAATGATATTGGCGATGTAGTCATCCACCCCGGTGCCGAGGAAAATGATCCGGTCCGCCATCAGGCGTGAGAAAACATCGACTTCCCGGAACGGCATCTGGCGTTCCTCAATGACCGTTCGGGTCATGTTCTCGGGACCGTGAACGGCCGAGATGTAGTCTTCAACGTGGTGGCTGGTGAAGCCGCGGTCTTGGACGGCGTACTTCAAAAATTCCTTGCGCGTGCTCATCATGGTATGGTTCGAAAGTTAGGCCGCGGCGCTCATAGGACCACGTCGCCAAATCACAGGGAGCGGACGATTTCCATCCACTCTTCGTGGGAAACCTCTTTCTCCTTGATTTTGGCCAGTTCTCGGAGTTTGTCGATGGCCTTGCGCTCATAAATGGATTCGGCCACACGGCGAATCTCCTTCTGGTCGCTCATCATCTGGGCCACCATGGGGTCGAGCTGCTCGGCGGCCAAGGGGATGCCGTATTGCGCGTATTGCGCCTTGATGGCATTGCCTGCTTCCTCTTTGATCTCTTCGCCTTCTACTTCGATGCCGTGCTCATCGATGATGTGGTTCTGGATGATTTGCCACTTAATGCCTTTGGCGTACTCGGCAAATTCTCCTTCGATTTCCTCAGCGGTGATCGGCTTTTCGTTGGCGGTTTGAATCCACCGCTTCAAAAACGCTTCGGGGAGGGGCGGGTTGAGTTTGTCGACCACTTCTTCTACAAACTTTCTGCGGAAGACGCGGTCGCCATCGCGGTCGAAGATGCGTTGCAGGTCTTCTTCGACCTTGGTCCGGAAACCCGCTTCGTCCTTGACCTCGTCCTCTCCAAAGAGCTTGTCGTACAGCTCTTCGCCCAACTCAGCAGGTTCGATGTGTCGGATTTCCTTTACCGTGAAGCGCAGCGGGCTTGAAAAGTCCTCTGCAGCAGCGCGTTCGATGCCAAGGAGCCGGGCGAGATCGTCCGCGTCCTTGCTGATTTTGTTGGGCTTCAGGTCGACTTCTGCGCCTTTGCTGACACCGACCAATTTCTTTGTGGTCGCCTTGTCCTTCACCTCCGAAAGGGTGATCGTGCCTTCGTGCATGACGCCTCCGGGCTTGATGTCTTTGCCGTTGGATTCCAATTCGACAAAGTCGCCAACCAGCAAGTCCTCGTCACCGGCGGTGTCGCATTCCGACATCTTCCCGTAGCGCCGACGGAGATCGGTGATCTGCTCATTGACCAATTCAGCGTCGATGCGGACTTTGTGGTTCACGAACTTGGTGAACCAACCAAACTTGATGTCCACTTTCGGGCTCAGGCCGATGTCATACCGGAAGGTGAAGACCTCCGGCTTGTCCCAGTTTCCGTCGCTCTCGTTTTCGAGGGTAGGGATGGGCTGGCCCAACAGGCGCAGTTTCTGTTCGCGGATGTAGCCGTCGAGCCGTTCACCGAGCAGCTTGTTTAATTCATCTGCGAGCACGGCTTTGCCATATTGCTTGCGGACCAATTGAATGGGGACTTTACCCGGACGGAATCCGGGCATCTTCACTTGCTTCCGGTATTCCTCCAGAATGCCTTCCACTTTTTCCCGGTAATCTTCCGGGTGCACTGTGACGGTCAGTACGCCGTTCAGTGCATCGATGTTTTCTTGGGTGATTTCCATGGCTACAATTGCCTTCGGTTTATCAAGTGCGGGCGAAGGGACTCGAACCCCCACGCCTTGCGGCACCAGATCCTAAATCTGGCGTGTCTACCAATTCCACCACGCCCGCAGGGTGCGCGAAGATAGGCCTTGCCACGACGTGAACGAAGTCAGGGTTGACGGTTGTGAATCACAGGTGAAAGCGGTGCGAAAGTGCTGCAGCTTGGGCCTGTGCTCTCCCTGTTCTCTGCACAGCCCGTGTCCCATTGGACGCCTTTGGAGGTCGGCCCCATCTGCGCATTGCGTAGTTGGTGGTCGGCCTCTTTACAGGCGTGTTGGATTGCCTTGTGTATTGGCTGTTTCGGTGGCGGCCTAAGCGCTCAGTCAACAGGATCACCGCGCAGGAATCTCCAGGCCTCGGCGTCTTTTCGTGCCGCGCCACCGGGCTCGTGGACATGGGCAATGGAAGCACGCGGGTCAGGCAGCCGGTGGGGGCTGTCCGGCTGGCAAGCTCAAGTGGTCGCACACCGGGGTGGCCATATGCAAGGCCGATGCCAAGCCGCTGTGGCATTTGACACGCGGACTTCGGCGGGGCTGGGGCTGGCGTGGGATGGGGCCGGTGTGGGTCAATGCCTGCTCTCGGCGTCCGGAACGGATTGGGCCGTTCAAGTGTGGATGCCCTTGCGCCAACCGGCCGCCCAACCGTTTCAGCCTGAATGGCAAGGTGGTGTGGCCTTTCCTTTGGAGCGAAGTGCCCGCGGTTTTGCGATGATGAGGTGGCGGGCGGGATCTCTCCCGAGACTCGCGCTGGTGGGGGAGTTTCAGCGATGGGCTTGCGGCGTAGGAGCATCAGGTGCTTGGTGGTCACGCCAAATGACCCCTTCAGAATCCGGCGGGGTGCCGTGGTCGCTCTCATTGGGGCTGCTGCGCGGCAATGTGCCTTGGCTCGGTGTCGATTGGGGTGTCCCATACAGCGTGGGCTCAGATCCCGGACAGGGCATGTTGCGGTGGTGGTTCGAGTGATGTTTGGCAGGAGCTCAAGCGGAACAGCGCCATGCCTTCTTTGGGCGGTGTCGATGTGGCCTTGGGCCCTGGCCGCGCAGGTCGATGAGGGCTGGACATCTCCACTTGTTTCCATGGCGTGGGATGCCGGTTGTACAACGCAGGAGGAATGTGTGGCCCTCGACGCGCTGATGGAGACGTGTCAAGGTGGATTTTGCACACAACAGGGGGTGGCCTCTGCCCTCGATCCCATGCGGGTGCCCAAGGTGCTCGACTGCCTGCGCAACCTGCCCGAATGGCAGGAAGCATTCCGTCAAGCTGCGCAGCCCAAGGTCCACCGGCCGGCCACATCCTTATCGTGGAGGTGGGACTCCGATTGGAACCCCAAAATTTCAGACAGTGCCGTGTCGCGGCACCGCGTAGCGTGGCGCAAGCGCGGTACCCGGGGCCATGACTTGGGCCTGCGCGGCATGTTGGATGGCAGCGGTTGGCAGGAGGTCACCGCCAGTGCGCAGCTTCAGCACCCGCGGGGCGTTTGGTCGGTGGGTTCTTTGGCCGGGCGGTTCGGACAGGGATTGGTGGCGTGGACGCCAGGACCGTTTGACGACCTCGGCGGCATTGAAGGAAGTCACCGGCTGGGAGGCGGACTGCAGCCTGTTCGCTATCGGCAGCGTGGCGTTGTGGATGGAATGGGTTGGCAACGGCGCACCACGGACGTGCGCAGGAGGTGGCATTGGAGTTGGCTTATGTTGGGCTGGACATGGCCGGATCGGCGAGCGCAGGCCACAATGGGGTTTGCCGCAGGCCCGGTAGAATGGGTCTTGCGGGCGCAGCAGCTGTGGGATGGCCGCACCGCTGGGGTCGCAGGAGTGGACGGAAAAGGGCAGCAGAGGGGATGGAATTGGCGGTGGGCGTTGTGCGGCTTTGAAGCGGGCTGGGAAGGTCGGCTCAGTCTGCTCAAGACCTGGTCGCGGCGTTGGGAGGCCCATGCGCTGTTGGCCCGCAACCATCCTGAACATCCGCGGTGGAAAAGCGGTGAGGTGCGGGCGACACCATTGGATCCGGATACGCGCCCAGGGCTGCTTTGGCAGTGTGGTATCGCTTTTCGTGGGAGGTGGAGAGGATGGCTGAGGATGGAAACGACATGGTCGGGTCCGCCTCCATTTCGCTGGCAGCAGCGCACCGCCATCCGTTTGGAGCGAAGGCAGCACAGGATTGATTTCAAAACTGCCCATGACTCCGATGGTGAATTTGCCGAGGAGGCAGGAGCCTCATTTGCCGTGGGGGAATGGTCCTGTTCCTGGCGCCGAAACAATGCAGCTGAGGCCGAGGGGCGGCCCGTTTGGCGCTGGCATTTGGGCATGACAGGTAAGGGAGATGCCTTGGCTGCAGTGCTGGCCTGTATGGTGTCTTGGCGGAGGCTGCAGGGACACAACCTGCGACTGGGGTTGGCCCAAACATGGGGGGTGCAGGGGGCGCCAATTCGCTATGTGCAAGGATGGGATGGCCGGCCATCGGCGGCCTTCTCAAACGCAGGTTGCAAGGGGTATGTGCGCTGGAGATCGGCGGATGGCCAGTGGCATTTTGGGGCCCAATGGCGACTGGAATTTGTAGGAGACAATAGGGGGAAGGATGCCAATGCGTGGGGAATCCACGCCGTCCGGGTGGAATTCAGGCCGCGTTGGGCGACGGGACGCAAAGGGTAGCCGCTATATTGCAGTGCGCCGGAATGCGCGACCCACCCCAGCGGTCAGCGCCCGGGCATAGACTTCAAGCACATGGCAACCACTTCCGATATCAAAAACGGTTTGTGCCTGCGCCACCAGGGCGGGCTCTACCAAGTCATCGAGTTCCTTCACAAGAAGACCGCTCGAGGCTCCGGCAATGTCTGGACCAAAATGAAGAACCTCGAGAACGGCAAAATCATCGAGCATTCTTATAACACAGGCGCAAAAGTTGATGTGATCCGGGTGGAAACCAGGGAGCACACCTACCTGTACGAGGACGACATGGGGTACAACTTCATGAACTCTGACACCTACGAGCAACTCTGTCTCGAAAAGCACCTCATCGACAATCCTCAGTTCCTGCAGGACGAAATGAAGTGCCTCATCGTATTCCACGCCGAGGAAGAGCGCCCCTTGAGCGCCACATTGCCCAGCCACATCGAAGCCGAAGTGACCTATACTGAGCCAGGCGTCAAAGGCGATACAGCAACCAACACCTTCAAGCCCGCCACCATCGATACAGGGACGGAAGTGCGGGTGCCCCTTTTCATCAATACCGGTGACCGGATCAAGGTAGATACCCGCACGGGAGAGTACTCGGAGCGGGTCAAGAAGTGACCCTGCATGTCGGCTGATCTGCGGACCCAAAAGCGCCTTGAGCGCCTGAGACAGCAGGCAGACGCCTTGTTGGAGCTGACGCAGGCCATCAACCGGAATGTTTCGGATGACGCGCTTTTTGCGCTGTATCAGCGCTGCTTGGAGACCATGGGCGTGGGCAAGCTGGCCCTGTTTTGCCGAGATGAGGATGAGGACACTTGGGGCTGCATGATTGAGTGGGGCTACCCTACCCGGCTGCCCCAACTCAAGAATGCCGCTGAAGTTCTGTCGGGCAAGGCCCATGCCATCGTAGACGGAGACACCGCTGTAGAATTCGACCTGGCCATCCCGGTCGAGCACAATGGCGAGGTCATCGCATACGTGGTCATGGGCGACAGAGAGGAGGGGCGCGGCATGAGTCCTTCAATCCGCTATGTGCGGTTCATCACGACGTTGACCAACGTACTGGTGGTGGCCTTGCGCAACCGGGCACTGACTGCCCAGCGCATTCAAATGGCGGGACTGGAACGTGAGTTGGCACTGGCCGGGGAGATGCAGACGATGCTGCTTCCCGCCGTGTTGCCCAACGACCAGCACCGCTCTTTCTCAGCCCGGTATCGACCGCATCACCATGTGGGCGGAGATTATTACGATGCGGTGCTGTTACCCGATGGGCGCATGGCGATTGCTATGGCTGACGTTAGCGGCAAAGGCATGCCAGCGGCCTTTCTCATGTCCAATTTCCAGGCGCACCTCCACGCCCACCTCGAACGCGACGACAACAACATTGAAGACCTCGTTCGTTCACTCAATGAGCGCGTGTTCAGCAGCGCAGGAGGCGAGCGGTTCATCACCCTGTTTCTGGCGATTCACAACCCCAGAACCCGCAGCATTCAGTACGTCAATTGCGGACACAATCCCCCCCTGTTCGTCCCTGCAAAAGGTGTGGGTACCTTCTTGGGTGAAGGCTGTCCTGGTCTGGGCATGCTTGACGATTTACCTGAAGTGGGCGCCGGTCATCTCAAAGTAGAAGAAGAGTCCGTTCTGGTCTGCTTTACTGACGGACTGGTCGAACAAGAAAACACCGGCGGCGAAGCCTACGGCGAATTCCGACTTCAGAAGTTGGTCGAGGCTGAAAGGGCGATCGGCACGGAAGCCCTCAATACCGCCATCATCGTGGACTGGGAGCAGCACCGTGGGGTGGCGGATCCAGCGGACGATACGGCGCTGTTGACCGTGCGTTTCGCTTGACCTCAAGATCGATGGCCACCAGGATGGCCAAGAAGCCCCAGAAGGGTGCGCTGGCTTTGTCTGTATCGAGGTAGTTGTTGAGGACGCCGTGGATGAAATACGTCATCAGGCCGAGATACAGTGACAGCGCCCACCACGAGCGCCACCGGTCGTATTCTCTAAGCGCTCGGTACGTCCGAAATCCCATGGTACAGCACCCCAGCAGCAGGCCGATGACGATGAGGGCGCCCGGGACACCTTGCTCGGAAAGTGGACCGAGGTATTCACTGTGGGCATTCCCGCGATCGGCGTTATTGGTGGAGATGATGGTCCGGTGCTCCGAACGCTGGTGTGGCGCGTAGACAAACTGATAAGTGCCGGGACCCCAGCCCGTCAAGGGACGCTCTGACCACAGACTTAAGGCACAGCTCCAACGGTTGATGCGTTCGAGGTTGGAGGCGTCGCTCGAGACGTTGCTGATCGACTCAACGTGCTCGGTCAAATCATCTGAGGAATCCTGGTCGTTGCGCTCCAAAGAGATGAGCAATTGGTCCCAAGAGAGCAAGAGCATGAATGCACCAAGGGCTCCGGCAAACAGCAGGGTGCGAAACTTGACGCCGAGCATCATCAACGCCCCCAGCACCGCCACAGCGGCAACCGAAACCCAGGCCGCCCGGGTAAAGGAAAGAATGAGCCCGATGGTCAAAATCACAAAGGCGGTGGTGATGCCGAGTTTGCCGATCGCGGTCCGGTCCGGCTTGAGCAGCAAGGCCAGCACGGGAAACCAAAACATGGCCAGCACGGCCCCATAGCTCGTGTGGTCCTTGAAAAAGGGGTCCATCACCCAGTGGCCAGCTTGCTTCTCGAAGCCGTAGCCTGCATGCCGAATGACGGTATAAATCACCACGGCAAGGAGCGGTACGAGGTAAAGCAGCACGAAGTCTTCTTGACGCGCTCGCTTTCGTACGATGGGCGCCAACAGGTAAAAGAACCCGACCACAAACCAGCCGCGGGCCAACGTGAATTTCAAGGAGACGATGGGATCCCAAGAGAGTAAAGTGGTAACGGCCAGCCAGACAAACATGACCTGGATCCAACGGGAAATGGGGTGCCGTTCTACTTCGGGCATCAGGCCCACCCCGTGCAACCGGTCGATGACAAACAACAACAACAGCCCAAACAAAATGGGCTCGGTCGGCAAATACAGACCTACGCCTTGTATCTCAAGCTGTTCGAGGTTGAGGCTCAAGGGCACGGTGGCGACCAGACCGAGCAGCAGGAGGTCCCTCCTTGCCAATGCGAGTCCCACGACCCCCACAGCGGCAGGAACCACCGCGATGGCATACTGTTCCCGGGCGATGGCGAGCCCCAACACCAAGCCAAAGCCAAGGACCACCCAAGCCAGCGGGTCCTTGAAGGACCATGAGGTTGTCGAAGCTGATGACCGCTTGGACTGGGACACGGGGTTCATCGAATGGCGTCGCGCATCAACAAGAACACGAGCGCTGCCAGCGCCAATGAAACGGCCCCCATCACGGTGATTAACCAACGCACGGGGCGCGCTTTCTTGTCGGAGGCTGAAGCCTGGTCCACCACAAAGGCCGCTGGAATCTGAGATTCTGCGTCCAGTTTGTTGAGGTCGAAGCGTTTCTTGAGGACGGCCTCTTGGTTGTAGGCGTCCTCGAGCTTGGTGGTCAATTGGTTGTACTCGTTGGCATAGGGCGCGAGCCTTTCCATTTTGGACATGATGGTTGCGGCCCTGCCAGTTTGGCCATCCGCCAGCGCAGTGGCGTACTGTTCGTTGAGTCCCTCAATCTGGATCGGGAAGTCGTAGATGCCGATGCTGCGCAATTCTCCGAGGCGCCCCTCCATCTCTTTGATTTCGCGCTGGTTCTTCACCAGGGATTGCTCGGCATATCGGAACGCTTCGCGCGCCCGGTCGTTGCGCAGTTGGTTCGCTACCGAGTCTGTCAACTGGGCGATGTCATTGGCGATGTCCCGTGCCATCTCGGGCGCGGTATCGAAGACGTCGATGCGGATGGAACCATAGCGGGTCAAATTGGCCCCGACCTTGCCCGCGTACACCTTGGCCATGGCGGCCCTTGAACCTGGCTCGCCTTTTTGGATGTCATAGTGGCTCCAGAGGTCGTATTTCTCGATGACCCTTCGGCGGATCCGATCGGAGTTCAGGATTTGAAGCAAGCGCTCAGCATCTTCAGTTTCTCCGTACGCCAGGATGTCCTCCCGCTTCACTTCCTCGTAGAATTGGGCGCCAATGGACTGTTGCGGGAGTGCAAAGAGCACTACGGTCGATTGGAATTCTGGCTCGATGAGGAAGGTGGCGGCAGCACTGATGATGCCGCCCAGAAGGCCAGAAATGATCAGCGGTTTGCGCCAGTCCCATACCCTTTGCAGCAGGGTATTTTCCCGGTCTTCTGTATTGGAGGTGGTCGTGTCCATGGGGTGCAAAGTCGTCAACGCGGTTCCGTACGAGGCTGCAAGATGCACCGTACAATTTGCCCAACGTCAAGGATGCACATTGCGTATGCCGTTCTTTTGAAATTCGGCGACAAGGCAGGTTGTAATTTCACCCCATGGCAGTGGTGGTGATCAATACCCGACTTGTGGTTCCTGGAAAATTGGACGGCATCGGGTGGTTCACCCTTGAAACGGTCCAACGCATGACCGCTGCCCACCCCGAGCACCACTTTCATTTGCTGTTTGACCGGACCCCTCCGGAGGACCTCTTTCCCGGGGAAAACGTGGAGTGCCATTGGATTTGGCCACCGGCCAGGCGGCCGTTTTTGCTGGACATCTGGTTTGACTGGGCTGTCCCTAGGTTTCTGAAAAAAACGGCGGCAGACCTGTTCGTGTCCCCGGATGGCTTCCTCAGCGCCAAGACCGACATCCCTCAAGTGGCCGTACAGCACGACCTGAATTTTGAGCATCACCCAGAGTGGCTGCCCGAGCGTGTGGCCCGACATTATCGTCGCCGCTTTCCGGATGCCGCACGACGCGCTGTCCGTTTGGCTACGGTGAGCCAGTTCAGCGCGGAAGACATTCACCACCGCTATGGCGTGCCCAGCGACCGCATAGACGTGGTGTACAATGGTGTAGGCTCGGCCTACGACCTTGGCCTCACCCAGGTGCGTGCTGAGCAAATGGAGCAGGCCACCCGGGCGCGGTACACGCAAGGCCGGCCCTTCTTCATTTTTATCGGCACCCAGCATCCGCGAAAAAACCTCGAAGGCCTGTTCGAGGCCTTCCGTATGTACCGCGAAAATGGGGGTACTTGGGATTTGATGCTGGTGGGCACCGCCTTGTGGCGCCGACGTCAGTTTGATGCCCAACAGTCTTTGGCGCAGTTGCCTGTGCACTTAAAAGACCACGTGCACACTTCGGGCTGGTTGCCCCAAAACGAGCTGGCTGAATTGCTGTCTTCGGCGGGGGCGCTCGTTTTCATCCCTTGGTTCGAGGGGTTTGGGATTCCCATGGTAGAGGCCTTCGCGTCCGGAACGCCTGTGATCCATGGTAACCGCACTTCTCTGCCGGAAGTGGCAGGGGGGGCGGGCCTTGAAGTGGATCCAGCGGATGCGGCTGGCGTGGCGGCCGCCATGCAGAAAGTTGAGTGCGAGCCGGCCTTGCGCAAGGCGTTGGTGGCCAGAGGCCGCGACCGGGCGGAGCATTTCAGCTGGACCAAAACAGCGGAATCGCTGTGGGCTTGCATCGCAGCAGCGGGCCGAGCGGCTGGTGTGGACATGGGGGGTTTTGCTGATGAAAACGCCGCGTAATGGGGCTGTCCTTATATGGGGTAAAGGATCGCCTTGAAGCCGGGGTCGATGAGGCAGGACGCGGTTGTTTGGCTGGACCTGTGACCGCAGCAGCCGTCATTCCAGGTCAACTGGGGCGCAGCTGGATGGAGGACGGCCTCGATGACAGCAAGGCCTTGAGCGCCACAGTGCGCCAGCATCTGAGAAGCCGCATTGAAGCCGAAGCTGCGGCATGGGCTGTCGGGTGGGCAACGGTGGAGGAAATTGAACGCCTCAACATCTTAAAGGCCACTCATTTGGCCATGCACAGGGCCATTGACGCACTGCGTGTGCGCCCTGAATTTTTGCTGATTGACGGTAACCGCTTCCAAGCACATGCCATTCCGCACACCTGCGAAATCAAAGGGGATGGTCGCTTTCTTTCGATTGCCGCAGCCAGCGTCCTCGCCAAGACCCACCGCGACGAACGCATGGTAGCGCTCGCGGAGGAGTTCCCTCAGTTCGATTGGAAAACCAACAAGGGGTATCCGACCAAAACGCACCGACAGGCCATCGCAAAGTGGGGCGTGACCCCTCTGCATCGGCGAACTTTTAGGGGTGCGCAAGGGCGGTTATTTGAAGCATAGGGGTATTTTCTTGATGTCCATCGATTTATAGAGTTATGAATGCGTTAATCAATGGGTCTGTGGGGGGTGGCGAGTCTTCACAAAGGCGATATTTGCTCCATCATAGCTGAACCCTAGACCTATTATGCGCTCTATTTTCTTGATTCTCGGCCTGTTGACCACTTCTGCTTTGTGCGCCCAAACCGCGCATTTGGCCATGTTGGCAGACCCCAATGACGACACCAGTGCCCGTTTCGTCAAAGTCGCGAACACTTCTGGTGCTCCTGTAGATATGACAGGTTGGTACTTGATCCGTTGGACCAATGGCAATGCCACCCCAACCAGCTCTTCTCAAATCATGCTCTCCGATGCGGGCACCCTCGAAGACGGAGGATGCATTTACATCGCTGCAGTTCCTGCGGGATTTGAAGCGGCCTATGGATTTGCTCCGGACATCGATGGTGGAACCGGCGGTTCTGCCGACAGCAATGGCGACGACCAAATCGCATTGTACGATGCTGGGGACAACATCATTGACTTCTTCGGAGTGATTGGAGAAGATGGCAGCGACACTTGCCATGAATTCGAAGACGGATACGCCATCCGCACAAATGATGCGCCTGATGGTGCGACTTGGAATGGAGCGAATTGGACCATCTACAGCGATGGGTCTACCGCTTCGGGATGTGTGGACCACAACGCAGGTCAGGCTCAAAACGCAGCAGACATTGCATTGCTCGTCGCCGAATGCGGAGGCAATGTGGTCTCGGAAGACAACGCTTGCGGCATCTCAGGTGTCGTTGTGGAAGCCGGTGCCTACTACTATTCACCTGCTGACTTGACCATCGCCGTGGGCGACACGGTGGTGTGGGTCAATGCGGGAGGTACCCATGACGTCAATGGAGACATCGACAGCCAAACGGGCAGCTCCTTCGGCAACCCTGAGTCCTTTTACATCGACGTGGTTTCTGGCGGAACCACAGAAGAGCCAATCTGCATCGGAAGCTACACGTTCACTGTGCCCGGTGTCTACACGTACGACTGCTCTGTGGGCAACCACGCCTCCTTGGGCATGGTGGCCACGGTCACGGTCGGCACAGGAGGATGTACCGACAACACCGCAACCAACTACAACAGCGGTGCTGATTTTGAGGACGGGTCGTGCACCTATCCCAGCGCGGCCACCATCAGCGCCATTCAGCAAGACATGGGGGCTGATGACAATGGCGCCTTCAATGGCCAGGAAGTCACTGTCAGTGCGATTGTCACAGGCGTCTATGGAAGCAACACCTCCATCCAAGATGGAACGGGGGCGTGGAGCGGTATGTTCGTTTATGTGGGCGGTGGTTTGCTCGCAGACACGACCCAAGTGGCCGTCGGAGACAGTGTGCTCGTGACAGGAACCGTGGGAAGCTTCAACGGCGGAACCCAGTTGACTTCTGCTACTGCAGTGATCCTCAACAGCGGCAATGCCTTGCCTGCACCCGTGGTGTTGTCCACGGCGGACGCCAACCTCGAGGAATACGAGGGTGTGTTGTGTCAGGTCACGGGAGCCGTAACCGGCGAGCTTAACAACTTTGGTGAGTTCACCATCGACGACGGGTCAGGAAACCACACCGTGGACGACCTCGGCTATGACGGCTACACCGAACAAGGTGTGATGCTCGGAGACAGCTACCGTGTTACGGGCGCCATCAACGGCGGCTTTGGCAACAGCATTGAACCCCGCGATGCCGGCGACTTCCAAAAGCTCGGTTGCACCAACCCTGCCGCCGACAACTACGATGAAGCAGCCGTGATCGACGATGACAGCTGCAACGTGGTGGACGGCGCCATCGCCATCGCGACGATTCAAGAGGGCCAAGCCCTTGACCCCCCTGTGTTTACGGACTCCCTGGTGACGGTTAGCGGTATCGTGACCGGTGTATATGGCAGCCTGTTCAGCGTGCAGCAGGGCCAGGGCGCCTACAGCGGCATCTTTGGTTTCAACCCTGAAGTCGCACTGACAGTTGGTGATTTCGTGAGCTTGACCGGACAGGTCAACGAATACTTCGGACTCACCCAGATTGAAGGTCTGGACGGCAACCCTATTGCGACCAGCATCCTCAGCCAAGGCAACGAGCTTCCCGATGCAGAAGCCCTCGGAACCGCCGCAGCCAATATGGAGGAATGGGAAGGTGTTCTGGTGCAGTCCACCGGAGTGGTATCTTCTCCCGACCTCGGCAACGGAGAGTGGGGCATCGATGATGCTTCTGGAGAGCTGCGCGTCGACGACCGTGGCTGGGACCACCAGGCCACTGGTGAGGTGGTGATCAACGCACAATTCCAGGTGACTGGACCGTTGCACTTCAGCTTTGGGGACTTCAAATTGCTCCCAAGGGAGGAGGCCGATGTCCTCCTCTACGGTTGTGTGTTGCCCAACGCAGACAACTACACCCCTGGTGCTGACATCGATGACGGTTCTTGCACCGGCAGCGAGCCTTGCAACCTTTTCTTCAGTGAGTACGCCGAAGGATCAAGCAACAACAAATACCTCGAGGTATACAACCCCACCGGAAGTTCGGTCAGCCTTGCGCTGTACAGCATCGCAAACCAGAGCAATGGCGCCAACAACACCGACCCCGCTGCGGAGGAATGGGATTTCTGGAATGACATCTTCCCAACCGATGGTTTCATCGGAGCAGGAGAGACCTTCATGATTGTGCACCCTTCTGCCGACGCATCATTGTTGGACAGTGCGGACGCCACTTGGAACTTCCTCTCCAATGGAGACGACGCGTTTGCCTTGATGTTCAGTGCGGTGGCTTCCTTCGGAAACGGAGGCGACTGGGACTTGCTTGACGTCATCGGAGAGCCCTACGGATTGGACCCCGGCAGCGCTTGGGACGTGGCTGGTGTGACCAACGGAACCCAAAACCACACCTTGCGCAGAAAGTCCAGCATCTCCTTCGGTAACGGGGGTGATTGGACGGCGAGCGCAGGCACTTCAGCGGAGGACAGCGAGTGGATTGTCTTGGAAAATGATTACGCCCTCAACAACGCCCTCGAAGGGTACAACAGCCACACGTTCACGGGCTTGTGCGCGTCAGACACGGAAGGTTGTACGGACCCCTTGGCCTTGAACTACGATTCCAACGCGACCGTGGACGATGGCAGCTGCCTCTTCATCCCCAACGTGACCATTCAGGAAATCAACCAAGATTTGACCACCGGCATCGTCACCACCACAGGTATCGTGACGGGCGTGTACTTGACCGATGATGGGTCCTTCGGAAACCAAGCGGCCTTCACCATGCAGAACGGTACCGGTGCCTTTGCAGGTTTCTGGGTGCGCGGTTCCGACGCTACCCTGGCGTCCATCGGCAATGTCCAGGTGGGCGATGAGGTGGAGATCACCGGCTCACCAGACAGCTGGTTCGGCAACGACTACTTCCCCAACCCCGCGATCACGGTTTTGTCTTCAGGCAACCCATTGCCTGCGGCAGAGGTGCTTGCTTCTGGGGATGTGAGCCTCGAAGAATGGGAGGCTGTGCTCGTTTCTGTGACCGCGGAATGCGACAACCCAGACCTCGGGTTTGCCGAGTGGTCCATCAACGATGGCAGTGGCGGTGCCCGCATCAACGACCGCGCCTATGATGCGCTTGGTGCGGGAGTGGTTGAAGCAGGGCGCACCTACCGCGTGACCGCTCCAACGGGCTATGCATACGGCAACTGGAAAATCGAGCCCCGCGACTCCACGGACGTCGTGCGCCTCGGTTGCACCGACCCGACCTTCCCGAACTACTGGTCCTTGGCCAACGAGGACGATGGCAGCTGTGCCAATATCCCCGGTTGTACGGACCCCGCTGCGGACAACTATAACCCTGACGCCACCTCTGACGACGGCAGCTGCGTCATCACGGGCTGTACCGATGAAACGGCCTTGAACTACGATGCCAACGCCACAACAGCCGACAACACCACGTGCTACTACACCTTGCCCAACGTCATCGTGAACGAGATCCACTACAACCCCTGCGACAACCAGGGTGGAGACTTCGATTGGGAGTTCGTGGAGTTCTATAATGCCGGTGACGAGGCGGACCTGAGCGGCTACGAAGTCTGGTTTGCGTTCTCCGACCCCACGGCCATTTCCTTGGCGATGACCTTCCCGGAGGGCACCGTCATTCCCGCAGACAGCTATTTCCTCGTGGTTCCAGGGCTTGTGGCGCAGGCCAACTACGAAGCAATGGGCATCACGACCTTCTTGATGGACAATGGCAACTGGGGCAACGGCGGTGGAACCGCCCAGCTGCAGGACGCCTTCGGCAACGTGGTAGACGCCGTCACTTATGATGACGCCGATCCGTGGCCATCTCAAGAAATCAGCATCCTCGGCAACGTCCTCGCGGCGAGCCCCGACGGTGGGTGCGCCTCCCTCGAGCTCATCCTACCGACGCTCAACAACGATGACGCCGACAACTGGCAGGGCAGCTGGGTGGACAACGGCACCCCTGGTGCCGCCAACAGCTCCGCCTTCGGTTGTACCGACGGTGCAGCGTGTAACTACTTGGCGACGGCCCTGTTCGATGACGACAGCTGCACGTATGACTGCTTGGGATGTACGTACGAGCAAGCGACGAACTATGACGCCGATGCCCTCATCGACGACGGTTCATGCTTGGTCGACGCCACCAACCCCTGTCCGACGGACCTCAACGGTGACGGTACGACCTCGGTCAGTGACCTGTTGATTTTGCTGGGCGCCTTCGCCACGGATTGCACAGAGTAATCCTGACGGCATAGACTTTTGGAAAGGCAGTGCTTGACGCGCTGCCTTTCTTTTTGTCGAAATTCGCTTTGTGATGCCGCATGCGAGGTGTACCATGACGAACAGATGACCAGCGCAATACAAATCTTAAACCTGTTGGGGGCCCTTGGGCTTTTCATCTACGGCATGGTGGTCATGAGCGGTGCTGTCCAACGGCTGACGGGCAGTCGCATGCGCCGCGCGGTGGGCAGGGTGACCCGCAGGCCTGAGCGGGCTTACCTGGCGGGCTTGACGCTCACCGGTGTGTTGCAGTCGAGCAGTGCCATTTCGGTGATTGCCGTCAGTTTCGCCCAAGTGGGCCTGTTGCGCCTTTCAGAGGCCTTTTTCCTCATGTTGGGTGCCAATGTGGGCACGACGGTGACCGGGTGGTTGGTGGCATTGACCATTAGCAAACCATCCTTGGGCAATTTGGCGCTGCCCATGCTGGCTGTAGCGTTGCCCTTTCTTTTT
>JADHLY010000005.1 GCA_016780385.1 Flavobacteriales bacterium | reverse complement strand
CCACCTGTGGCACCAAAGGGCAGCCTCGAAGAAATGATACTGTACGAAGTCTTTGTCCGCGATTTCTCCGAGGCGGGCACGTTCAACGCCCTCGAAGCCCGGATCGATGAGTTGGTCGACCTCGGGGTCAATGCCTTGTGGCTGATGCCCATCCACCCTAACGGTGAGGTCAATGCGCTCGGCACATACGGCTCCCCCTATGCGGTGAAGGACTTCACGGGTGTCCACCCCGATTTCGGGACGATGGGTGACTTCCGGGATTTGGTCATCTCCTGTCACGGACGCGGCTTGCGCATCCTCATCGACTGGGTGCCCAACCACACCGCGTGGGACCACCCTTGGATCACGGCACATCCGGAGTGGTACACCCAAGACGCCCAAGGCAACATCGTCCACCCGCCGGGTACGAACTGGATGGACGTGGCGGACCTGAACTATGACTCGGGCGCCCTGCGCGCCGCCATGATAGACGCCATGCGCTTCTGGATTGCGGATATGGGCATCGACGGCTTTCGCTGCGATTACGCCGAGGGGGTGCCCCAGGATTTCTGGGAGCAGGCCATTGCCGAGATGAAGGCCATCAACCCCGACGTGGTCATGCTGGCCGAGGGCACGGCGCCGTGGCTGCACGACGTGGGCATGAACCTCAGCTACAGCTGGGATGGGTACGGCGCCCTCCGCAGCGTTTTCGTGGATGGGGCCGCAGCCAACTCCCTCCAGAGCAGCTTCGAAGGAGAATCGGCCATACTCGGACCACTCGACCGGCGACTGCGCTTCTCGACCAACCACGACGAGACCAGCTGGGATGCTCCGCCACCGACCCTGTTTGGCGGGCAGGACGCCGCACGTTGCGCTCAAGCCATTGTCACTTTCCTCCCCGGCACACCGCTCATTTACAACGGCCAAGAAGTGGGCAGCACCCAGGTGCTCAATCTGTTTGAGCGCATCCCCATCGATTGGTCGACCCATCCGGAGATGCGGCCATGGATGACCACGCTCTTGCGCCAGCGGGGCCAACACCCAGCTTTGGTCCACGGCGACATTGAATTCCATGTTCAGGCCAATGTCTTCCGCGCAGAGCGCATCCATACCGATGCCGACGGAAGCGTCCACCGCGCCCTTCTCATTGCACACGTGCGCAACGGCAACCGCACGATCGACCTGAGCGCCTGGCAAGACCTGGGCCTGGTGGATATCTGGGACGGCTCTCCGCTACCGGTCTCACTTGCGCTGCCCCCATTCGAGGTCCGGCTGTACCTGACCCCTTAATGCGGCGGCTGACCATACTGCTGGCGCTGCTGAGCGGTGCAGGCGCCCTCTGCGCTCAAAGCAACTTGGACACTTCGGCTGTCCCGCTCAGCTTCCGTCCTTATGTGCACCTGCTGGGTTCGGCCGAGGTCGTGGCTCCAGCCAGCGGACCGAACTGGCGGGCCATGGACGTCAAGGACTATGACGAGGACAAGAAGAAATATCAGGAACTCGAAGAAATGGTACTGGCTGTGTGGCCACAAGTTCAAATCATCACGGTGATGCTCGACACATTGCGCCCCACCTTCTTTTCCGGCATCGAGGCGGTGCCCGAAGACACGCTCAAGGCCCACCGCAAGGGATTGCAGGAAGACCGGGCTGAATCCAAAGCAGAGCGCAAAGCAGATCGTCAAGAGACCAAGGCCGCAAAAAAAGCCGCAAAAAAGGAGGGGTCGGATGATGCAATGGCGGTTGCCACGGCGGCGGAGCACGGCCCAGAGGAATCAGAGGACGAGCGAGCCGTTTCCATCAGTACGGGCGGGGAATCCGATGGCCCCGACACGCTCTTCATGCCCGACATCGATTGCTGGCTCGCCATGCAAGAGCAAGACGGCTATTTGCGCACCGACAGCCTCAATGAAGAGGGCGAGCGAATGATGGTGCAAGACACCGCATTCGAAGATGAGATGGGCATGAAAGAGGCCTTCCTCCTGGTGCATCTCCTCGATCGCCAGAATCCGGGTATGTTGGACTTTGCCGACGACTATGCCAAGGCCATCAAGTTGCCCTATTGGCGTACCATCAAAATGTTCAGCCGGCTCACCGGCTACCGCATCAACCGCTCCTACAATCCGGAAGGTGCCGATGGCCGCATCGAGCACATCATCCGCAAGCACGGCCTCGACCTCCTCGATCCGCCCTGCTCACCCGAGCTCAAGTAAACCCTGGCTCAGCGCATGGGCCGACCGGCCTCGACGTCTTCGATGAAGCTGGCCACTCCGCCCATGAAAGCGGCTTGGTCGTCCCACATGCACAGGTGCGAACCGTTGTAGCAATGCAGGGAGCGGCCGTTGGCCACGAGATTGGCCTGCTGCGTCATTTTGTCGGGGTCCATGGTGTCGTGCTCGGCGCCCACCATGAGGGTCGGCACGGTGATCTCACCGAGGCGGTCGGTGATGTCCCAGTCGATGAGGCGTCCACCCACGCGAAACTCGCTGGGGCCTTGCATCAGGTCGTACAGCTTGTAGTTGAGCCGCTCAAAGGAGCCGGTGATGTCCTCGGGCCACTCCTCCAGCCGGCAGATGTGCTTGGCGTAGAAGTGGTCGTTCACGAGCTGCAGGAACTCCTCGTTCTGGATGTCTCCAGCTTCTTCAAAGGCCACCAGCTTGGCCAGCACTTTGGGGTCCATCTGCGGACGCAAAACCTCCTCATTATAAGCGGCGTATTCCGGAATGCTCGTCACCATGTTACTGATGATCAACCCATTCAGGTTCTCCTGATAACGCAAGGCGTACTCCATCCCAAGGATGCCACCCCAGCTGTTACCCAGGATGTAGAAGTTGTCCTTGTTCAGCCCAAGCGCCTGACGCACCTCTTCCACTTCATCGCACCAGCGGTCCAGGTTCCACAGGTCCTCCTTCGGCTGATCGCTGTAGTAGCTGCCCAACTGGTCGTAGAGGATGATTTCGTAGCCGCGCGATTCCGGCAGCACATTGGAAAGGGCCTTCATGTATTCGTGGGTGCAAGCCGGACCACCGTGCAACGCCAGGATCTTGACGTCCGGGTTCTCCCCCACCGATTGCGTGAATACGCGGTAGCCGTTCGACAGCTCGACCATCTTCACGCCGGGCTCGGCGTACTTGGCCTCACGCCGGGCGCTGTCCGCAGCGGTGAATTCCATCGCGCAATTGCCCGTCACGTGGTAATCGTCACCGGCGGCGCCATGGTCATGCCCCTCATGGGCAGCATTTTCCTGGGATGGCGCAGAACAGCACTCGTCATTGCCGCAGGAAACAAGCAGAGAAACTGGCAGCACAGCCAGCGCAAAAATGGAGGTGAATCGCATGAACGGAAGGTAGGTCAATCGAGGAATTCGGCGGCGCCGGTGACGAGGCCGTCGACGACCGTGGGGTCGAGGAGCGTGGAGGTGTCGCCGAGCTGGTCGTGCTCGCCGCTGGCCACCTTGCGGAGGATGCGGCGCATGATCTTGCCCGAGCGCGTCTTGGGCAAGCCCGGCGTGAACTGGATGCGGTCTGGGCGGGCGATGTTGCCAATCTCGGTGTTGACTTGGATGCCGATCTCCTTGCGCAGGTTGGCGATGCCCTCTGCAGTGTCGGGCAGGGCGCCGTCCTTGAGGATCACATAAGCGTGGATCGCCTGGCCTTTGATGGGGTGCGGGTAGCCAATGACCGCGCACTCGGCCACGGCGGGGTGCGAATCGATGGCGTCTTCGATTTCGGCGGTGCCGAAGCGGTGGCCGCTCACATTGACCACGTCGTCCACCCGCCCGATGATGCGGTACATCCCATCGGCATCGCGCCGGGCGCCATCGCCGGTGAAGTATTTGCCCTTAAAGGCGCTGAAGTACACGTTGCGGCAGCGCTCATGGTCGCCATAGGTGGTGCGGATCATCGAAGGCCATGGGCGGTCGATGCAGAGGTAGCCCTCGGCCTCACCTTCGAGGGTGTTGCCATCTCCGTCCACGAGAACAGGGCTGATACCCGGTAACGGATACCCTGCATGGGCGGGCTTCATGGGGCTGTGCGCACCCAGTCCGCTGATTAGGATACCGCCCGTCTCGGTCTGCCACCAAGTGTCGACGAGTGCGCAGCGTCCGCCACCGATGACGTCGTGGTACCATTGCCAGGCTTCTTCGTTGATGGGCTCCCCCACCGAACCGATGACCTTGAGCGCAGAGAGGTCGTGGCCTTCCGCAAAACGGGGCTCGCACGCCATCAGGGCCCGGATAGCGGTGGGCGCCGTGTAGAACTGGTTGACTTTTAGCTTTTCGCAGACCTCCCAAAAGCGGGCCGGCGTAGGCCAAGTGGGCACCCCCTCAAACATGACCGTCGTGGCCCCGTTGAGGAGCGGACCGTACACAATGTAACTGTGGCCGGTGATCCAGCCGATGTCGGCGGTGCACCAATAGATGTCGCCTGGCTGGTACTGGAACACATTGGCAAAGCTGTAGCCTGCGTAGACCATGTATCCTCCGCAGGTGTGGACCACGCCCTTGGGCTTGCCGGTGCTGCCCGAAGTATAGAGGATGAACAGCAAATCCTCCGCTTCCATAGGTTCTGGCGGGCAGTCGCCGGAAACGGTGGTCAGGGCTTCATGGAGCCAAACGTCGCGGCCACTGTTCCATTGGATCGACTCACCGGTGTGGTGCACGACCAAATTGGTGGTGACCGTTGGACACTCTGTGAGGGCTTCGTCGACAACAGCCTTCAGGCCGAGCCCTTTGGCACCGCGCTTCATGCCATCGCTGGTGATGACGCACACGGCGCCAGCATCTTGGATCCGGTCGGCCAGGCTGCGCGCCGAAAAACCGGCAAAGACCACGCTGTGCACAGCGCCGATTCGGGCACAGGCGAGCACGGCCACAGCTAGCTCCGGCACCATGGGCAGGTACAAGGCCACGCGGTCACCCTTCTTCACACCACGGCTTTTGAGCACATTGGCAAACCGGCAAACGCGGTCATGCAGCTCCGCGTAGGTGATGGACACCGCGCTGTCGGCCGGGTCGTTGGGCTCCCATAGGATGGCGATTCGGTCGCTGGCTTGGGCCAAGTGACGGTCCAGACAATTGGCGGTGATGTTGAGCCGAGCCCCTTCAAACCAGTGCACTGACGGGGTGTCGAATTCCGCCGAGCACACGCTGTTCCAAGGCTTCATCCAATCGTAATGGCCTGCGATGTCGGCCCAGAAATCGTCCGGTGCTTGGGAAAATCTGTGGCGGGCCTCAGCCACCGCTTCCGCCGAGGAGAGCAAAAAAGGCATGGCCACAAATTACCCCCATCGGCCGCCCGTCGCAAAGTGCATCAAAACCCCCTGATTTAACAATTTGGCAACATTGGTTTCCGTTAGTATCCGTAGGATTCCGCTTACAAATCAAACACAATGAAATACCTCTTTTCCATCGCTGTGGTCATTGGCCTTATTGGTTGTTCCGCACCCGCTCCGGCTCCATTGAACCCAGACGATGTCTCCCAATTCGCGAAGGACTTTCACACAGGTCTCACGGGCTTCGATGACGCCATCCCCGTTTGGAAGGATGGGCTCATCTCCACCTCCACCTATTTCAATGCCGGTATGGAGGCACCCCAGCAGGTCGACGTCGATAACGTCGATGGAAGCTGGTTCTGGGAAGACTCCCTGGTAACCGACGTCAAAAGTGTTGAGGTTTATGGTGATGCGGCCAGTGTATACGGAACGGTGACCTACTACGACTTTGGAATGGGATGGAGCAAGAATTTCCATGGCATCGTCAAGCGCGAAGGAGACCGCCTCGTATGGCACCGCTGGATGGAATGCCGCGATGGTGCTCTGGCCCGCGACTGGATGGGCATTCAAACGGAAAATGACAAAGCAAAGGCACTCATGACACGGCTATACTGGGCTTCGCTCGACGCCGACCGCAAGGGCATGGTGGGCATGCGCGACTCCATCCTCGCGGAGGATCCAGGCATGGCCCTCGCCCACATTGGTGAAATCTACATGGCCTTCCTCGCTGGAAATGGGGAGGCCTATCAAGCCGCAGTGCAAGCCGCGGTTGACCTCTGTGACGACGAGCACCCCGCTGCTTGTGCCTACCTCAAATCCCTCCACTCCGACCATGGAGACCGGGTGGCCAATGCGACGCTCGCCCGTGCAATGGCACCAGATGACCCCTTGCTCTGCGTCAACCTCGCATGGCGCATGGCCTATGTCGGTGACGATGTAGACGGCGCCATCCTGGTCTTGGAGCAAGCCTTGGAACGCTGGCCCACCATGGGAGGAATCCACAACTTCATGGGCTATCTCCAAATGTCCAAGGACAACACTGAGCAGGCCGAGAAGCACTTCCGGATGTATGAGCGCCTCTGTCCAGAAGTGGCCAACGCCCATGACAGCATGGGGGATTTCCTGCGCAAAATGGGGCGATTGGATGACGCGAAGGCTTGTTATGAAAAAGCATTGGAGCTGGACCCTGACTTCTCTGCTTCAGCCCAGAAGATCCAAGAAATCGAAGAGGAGCAGGCCGGCGCCTAATCTCTCATCATCTCCATAAATCGAAAGCCCCCGCTGCGACGTTGCAACGGGGGCTTTCTGTAAGCTGTGGCGACCCTGGAAGGATTCGAACCCTCAACCTCCTCATCCGTAGTGAGGTGCTCTATCCAGTTGAGCTACAGAGTCGGCTTTTCCCAAAAGGGAGCGCAAATGTAGTCACAAATTCGACCTCAGCAACCCCCTCAGCCCTGTCTTACTGCATGGCGTATTTTCGTGAACTATGCGCACCGCGATACGAACAAGCTTGACATGGCTGATGTTGGCGGCCCTCACTTGGACAGCAACAGCAGGCGCCAACTTCTCGGAGCTGCGCGGCATCATCAACGATGAGACACGCAGCACATCAGAACGTCTGGCCGCGTTAGAAGCTTTTGCAGAGGAATTGAACGCTTCGAACGCCGAGGAATTCACCCTCCTCACGGACCCCTTCTTTGACCTCGACCTGGCCGATGACCAATTGGCGGTGGTGGTGGAAATGAAAGCCCGAGGGCTCATCTCCTCCGGTGAACCACAAGCGGCGCGGGCCACCATAGACGACTTCCTCGAACGTTACGATGTGGGCAAGCTGTCCGACTTGTCCCGCTTCCGGCTCTTCTACCAAAAAGGCCGCAGCCAGTGGCGCATCAAAGACCAAGAAAACCGCTACACCAAGGCACTGTTCAATTTTCAGCAAGCCCTTGATATCGCCGAAGACTTAGAGGACATCAGCTTGCAAATCAAAGCGCACGATGCGCTCGGCTATGTCCTGATGAAACTCAAGGACACCCAAGCGGCGGTCGAGCACTATGCCTTCATCATGCGTTTCAGCGATGACGAGGAACAGCTTGCCCAAGCACGGTACAACATCTCATTTGCCTACGATGACGACCCGCTCATGCGGGATACAGCCTTGGTGTACATGTTGGAGGCCCGTGAAATCTTCAAGCGATACGGGGACCAAACCAAGGTGGCCAAGGCAACCGTCAGCATAGCCAGCAACCTGCGTGAGGCGGGGTTGCTCGATGAGGCGGCCAAAGAGTACCAAGCGGCCCTTTCCATGGGCCTCGCTGCATCTGAGCAGATCGCCTGCTACGAATACCTCGGCCTGATCGCCAGCCTTCAAAAACGCCATGCGGAGGCGCGCCAGCACCTCGAAATGGCCCTCGTCCTTGACCGGGACAACAGAAAACTGCGCGAAGTCTATATCTCGACCAAGTTGGGCAAGGTGTTGGTGGACTTGGAAGAAACCCAACGCGGCCTGGCCCTGTGCAAAGACATGCTCGTGATGGTCCAGGACGACGAAAGCCTGAGCGACTATTCCCGGGCCACGCGGCTCACCGATTGCCTCGATTGCATTGGCTATGCCCAGCTGCAATTAGAGGAATACAAGCCAGCCTTTGCCTCTTACAAGCTCAGGGACAGTGCGAGGAAGTCCTACGAAACCATCGAAAGCAACAAGGAGTCCTTGCTGAGCATGGAGCTCTTCCAGTATGAGGATTTAAGAGAAAAGGAGAAGCGACGGGTCATGGACAAGCAACGCGATGACCAGCGCACATTGCTCGTGGTGATTGTGCTGCTCCTCATCGTGTTTGCCATTTTCATCACTTCGCGTTACCGGTTCACGCGCAAGCAGAGCCAACTCATCTCCACACAGCGACAACAGCTTCAAGACCGCCAGCGCGAGCTGATCCGCGCCAATGCCGAATTGGAGATTGCCTTAAACCACAAGGCCGTGTTCCTCTCCAACATGTCGCACGAGATCCGGACGCCGCTCAATGCCATTGTGGGCATGTCCAACCTCGCCTCGAAGGAAGAGATGACGCAAGGCGCCCAGAAGTATCTGCGCAACATTGTGACCGCTTCCTCCAACCTGATTGACATCGTCAATGACATCCTCGACTTCTCCAAACTCGAGGCCGGCAAACTCGAAATCGCCCAAGAGCCTTTCTCCGTGGGCGATGCGCTCGAGGTGGCCGAAAACGTGATGCGCATTCCCGCTGAGCAGAAAGGCCTGCAATTTGACGTGGATGCCGACGAAAATCTGCCCGGCTACCTCCTCGGCGATGCGAGCCGACTGAACCAGGTGTTGATCAACCTCATTGGCAACGCCATCAAGTTCACCTTGGAAGGAGGGGTCACCATGCAAGCCAAGGTCTCCCCTCTCCCGGAGTTGCCGACTTGGTGCACCCCACCTGTCAAGGACCATGCGGAATGGTTCGTGGTTCGCGTGACGGACACGGGCATCGGCATTCCGGCAGACAAACTGGAAAAGATTTTTGAGAGCTTCAACCAGGGCGACCAACTCAAGACCCGCAAATTTGGGGGGACCGGATTGGGCTTGAGTATTTCCAAACAGATCGTCGAGCTCCAAGGCGGTGTAATTTGGGTGGAGAGTGCAGAGGGCGAAGGGTCCACCTTTGCGTTTGCCTTGCCTGCACTCGCTTCAGATGTGGTCGAAGACGCGAGCGAAGTGGTGACCGACAATGGCGAGATCGGCCCCTTGAGGGTCCTCATCGCCGAGGACAACCCCTTCAACGTCATTGTCACCGAAGACACCTTGCGCAGCGAGCTCGAGGACATCACCATCGGCAAGGCCGAAAACGGCCGGATCGCCTTCGAGAAAGTCCGGGATGAAGAGTGGGACCTCGTGCTCATGGACGTGCACATGCCCGAGATGAGCGGCCTGGAGGCCACCGCCGCCATCCGCAAGCTGGGCAACACCAAATCCGACACCCTCATCATCGCCATGACGGCGAGTGTGCTCAAGGAGGAAACCGACAGCTACATCCGCCACGGGATGAATGGATTTGTCCCCAAACCCTTCCAAGTGGAGCAGCTCATCAGCGAAATCCGCAGGCTCAGGAGCTCTCGCAAGCCGCAAAACAGCAAACCCAAGATTCCTGCCCTGCGCATTCTCATCGCCGAGGACAATCCGTTCAACGTCATCGTCGCGGAGGACACCTTGAGGTCAGAAATTGAGGGCGTGACCATCGGCAAAGCCGTCAATGGCAAGGAGGCCTTTGAGGCCGTTCGGGATGGCGAATGGGACCTGGTATTGATGGACATCGCCATGCCAGAAATGACGGGACTCGAAGCCACGGCTGCCATCCGGAAACTCGCCAACCCATCCAAGGCGCAGACCACCATCATCGCCATGACAGCGAGCGTGCTCAAGGAAGAAACAGACCACTACATCCAGAAAGGCATGAACGGGTTTGTACCCAAGCCGTTCAAATTGGAACAGTTGCTCGGTGAAATAGAGCGCGCCCACCTGTCCCGCTCTTCATAGCGGAACGCGGTGGGGGCACACATCAGGCCCCTACCGGGCCGTGCACATCAACGTCCGGCGAAGAAGAGGGCCACACCTGCAATCGTCGCCATCCAACCGATGGCCATGATCCAGCTGATGCGCTGGCTGCGGCGCTCATTGAGCTTGAGGACTTGAATGTCGTAGACCTTGTCGAGGGACGTCTTGACCAGGGCGAAAGCCGCATTGGACTTCACGATGTAGTCGTCCGCTCCGTTTTTGAGGCTTTCAACGGCCACTTCAAGGCTGTCCTGTCCACTGAAGAAAATCACGTGCGTGCTTGGGCTGCGCTCCTTCACGGCTTCGAGCACTTCAAGGCCGTTCAGGTCACCGCTACCACTCAGGTCAAAGTCCAACACCACAGCCCGCTCGTCAAAGCGGTCCAAGCTCTCCAAAAAGCTCTCGCCATCGTGGTACTTGTCCACATGGCTGTAGCCATTGCGAATGAGGAAATCACGGAGGACTTCCGTGTTGGGGATGTCATCGTCGACCAGCGCGACTTTCAAATGCTTGCTCATTTCAGTAACTCTTGCAGGTTTTCAATCAATGTAGAGAGCTGGGCGCAGGTCTCATCCAATTGGGGCTGGTCAATCTGACCGCCTTCCTTGATGTGCTGCTCCTGTTGGGCCATCAGCGCGTGGGTTTCTGCCGCTCCAATGGTTTGAACTTGGCTCTTCAATTTGTGCAGAATGGCGCGAATGGGCTCCTGAGGTTGGGCCACGTTGGCAGCCTTGAGGTTGTCCAATTCAGGCTCCAACGTGTCTAAAAACAGTCGGATGTAGTATTTCTTCTTCTCCGGATCTCCGGCAGACAAGCGGTCAATGATCTCCATATCTACAGGGGCAAGATACCGCATACAGCGGTCTTTTTCATTCAGAAACTGGCGGCGACTGACTGCGGTGGCGGGAAAAGCCAAGTCAGCTGTATGGCGTGATTGAAGACGCGGAAATCCGAAGTCCCCAGCACGATGCCGTCATATCCAAGGCGATAGCTGAGTTCGAGGCCGGCCCCTGCGTCCATGTATGCCTCAGCGCCCAGGCGCACATAGCCCCCATATCCTATGCCCCAGGTCAGCTCCTGAATGCCCTGGCCGCCAACTTGCCCACCGATGGGGACGATCAGGTCATACGTATTGCCCGCCACTTCGATGTAATGGTCGCGGATGCGTGTCGCAGTCATGTTGCCACCGAACTCGAAAATCCAACTCATACTGTGGTCGATGGGACTTGCCGTGCGGTACCCCAGGGAGATCGCCGTCCGGTCCTCCGCACCAAAAATCCCGAAGTCGCGGAGGTCGGTAGAGCCCTGTCCCTGATCGGGCAGCTCCCCTGTGTTCAACTGCCAAGCCCCACGTGACTTCAAGCGCCAAATGTCCACGTCCATCACGAGTGAATTCTCCAAATTGAAACGCTGCAATACCCTGAGCCCAAAGCCGAAGCCCACGTCATAGCGCTGGTCTATGGGATAGGTCGCCACGGACATGGCTCCGGCATTGGCTATGCCGAGTGATTGGGCAATTTGATTGCGCACCGTGTTTCCAGAGCCGCCTGCCACGCTGTTCCAATCCAGCCGTTCGGGAATGCTGATCAGCTCGCGAAACACATCGCCGAGTTCCGAGAATCCCGTGCCGTTGTAGAACACACTGGACTTCCCTCCTGCCTTACCGATGTTGATGTTCATGCCGAAATGCAACTGCTTCGGGCGCTCGAAGTCACCCAGCAGATCGCTGTCGTCGTAGGGCTCGTAATTGAACACCTGGGCCGAAGTCAACAGCGGCAGGCACATCAGGAAGAAACCGCACAAGGACCTTGTGGGATGTTGAATGAACATCATGCCGAAATTTAGCACCGTACGTCCATGATGGACCTGCCCCTGTCCTTTGATTGCATGAGCAAGACCCCACTTCAATTTGTCATCGTCGATATCGAGACCACCGGAGGCCCTCCAAATGGGGCCAACATCACCGAGGTCGCGGCCATTCTGCACGATGGGCAACACGAATTGGACCGGTGGGTGCACCTCATACATCCCGAGGCCTCCATTCCGGCGGGCATCACGCGGCTGACCGGGATTGACGACCACATGGTCTCGGAGGCCCCGCCTTTCGCCCATGTGGCTGAGGACCTCCTGCAGTTTCTCGGAGACGCGGTATTTGTCGCCCACAATGTCGGCTTCGATCTGCGCTATCTCCAGGCCGCATTCAAGGCCAACGGACTGCACTACAACCCACGCCGACTGTGCACCGTTCGGATGTCACGCAAATGGCTCAAGGGGCCCCAGCGCTATAGCCTCGGTGCGCTGTGCGCCTACTTCGACATCGAAAACGAAGCCCACCACAGGGCATGGGGAGACGCGACCGCGACGGCCATCCTGTTTTCCAAACTATGGGCCCAAAGGGCTGACGAAATCACAGCGGAAATCGGCCGTGGGGACGGCACCTCTTGGTGGCCGCCCAACCTCCCACCCGACGCATTGGCGGATCTGCCCGCCACCCCTGGCGTCTATCGCTTTCTGGATGAACGGGGCAGCATCGCGTACATCGGCATGAGCAAAAACCTCTCCTCTCGGGTACGCCAGCATTTCAACAACTCATCCAACCCCACCCGAGCGCAAGAGCTCCGGCGCATGGTGCACAAGGTCACATGGGAAGAAACGGGATCGGAACTCATGGCCCTCATCCTCGAGGACGTGCTCATCCGTCGCCATCACCCCCCGCTGAATGCCGCGCAGAAAGTGGTGGGAAAAGGATGGTCCATCGAACGCTTCACCTGCCGCGCCGGCACCACTCGTCTTTCGCTTGTCAAGGGCAGCAAGCCCACTGCCGTGCAGCGGTTTCGCGCCAAGAGCGAGGGGGAAGCTTGGTTGAGGGATGTGGTCCATCGCCACGGTTTGAACCCCGCCTGGTGCGGACTCCCCGGCACGGCTTGGGGCGAAGGATGGGTCGACAATGCCGCATCTCGGACATTGCACAACGTGCGACACGATACGTGGTGGAAGACGGTGACTGCGGCACGGGCGAAACAGGCCCTCAGCGAAGTGATCGGCCTGGCGGATACGCCGCAGGGTACCACACCGGAAATCATGATGGAAGGCGGACGCTTCCGCGCCTACCGGTTTGCCGGAGACGCCCAGCTCGACGAATGGCAATTCGACTCGGGTTCGGGCCGCATTGACGCCGCTTTGGAGCGTCATTTCCTCGAAGCGGAGGAGTGCTGATCAGTTCAGATGCACCGCACCGCCCAAGGCAGTGCTGCCTGAAGCTGTCGAACGGGCATAGGCCAATACGTTGGCGATGGCGTGCTCCGGAGCCGACCACTGGTCAGCAGCAGGGGGAACAAAAAGGGCGTCGGAAGGGGAATTCGGGGTAGTATGCTCCATGCGCGTTTGAATGGTGTCCGACACGTGTCAGACGCCCTATCAACGCAAAGGGCCGGGTGTTATTGCCCGGCCCTTTGATTTTTCGGTGTGTCGCTCAGTGATACTAGTCCAGCGTGAGGGATACATCTTGCTCTGCCATCATCTTGCGAAGGTTGATCAACGCATAGCGCATGCGCCCCAAAGCCGTATTGATGCTGACGCCAGTGGCATCCGCGATGTCCTTGAAACTCATCTCGCGGTACATGCGCATCTGTACCACTTCGCACTGTTCATCGGGCAATAGCTCGACGAGTCCGCGCACATCAGAAAGGATGCGCTCGGAAATGATTTCTTCTTCGCGGGTGGGATTGCCATCCTGCAGGCCGCCGAGCAAGTCGAACTCTTCGGTTCCCCTGCTCATCGGCATCTTCTTCTGGCGACGGAAATGGTCAATGCCCGCGTTGTGTGCAATGCGCAGCACCCACGGCAAAAACTTCCCTTCCTCGTTGTACTTGCCACTCCTCAGGACATCCACCACTTTGATGAAGACATCCTGAAAGAGGTCGGCAGCCACATCGTGGTCGCGGACGAGCAGGTAAAGCTTGGTATACACCTGGTCCCGGTGACGGGTGAACAGGGCATCGAAGGCGCGTTGGTCGCCTTGTTGGAATTGCGCGATGAGCGCGCGGTCGGGGTTGGGCTGTTGGGCCATGACACTACGAATTGTGCACGCACCGTAGAACGGTAACCGATCAGGAAGTGACGTGCGGTGAGGGTAGTGTCTGACGTATGGCCTACTGTTTTGTGTGCAGCATGGGCTGCATTGCTTCTCTAATATACGGAGATTTTATTCCAAAGGCGAACCACTGCGCCCCAAAGCGTGTTAACGACCCATCGGGCGTCTTGTCCGAAATTCGCCCCATGCCCAGAAAATCCGAGCCTTCACCCCCTGCTTCACCCCCTGTTCAGGGAAGCAACGCCTCGGAGACCATGGCGGAATTGCCACGGGAGATTCGCATCCGCGGCGCGCGCATGCACAACCTCAAAGGCGTGGATGTCGACATTCCGCTCGGTGCCCTCACGGTCATTACAGGCCTGAGTGGCTCGGGCAAGAGCTCCTTGGCCTTTGACACATTGTATGCCGAAGGCCAGCGCCGTTACGTCGAAAGCCTGAGCGCCTATGTGCGGCAATTTGCCGGACGGATGGAGAAACCCGACGTGGACAAGATTGACAACCTGACCCCGGCCATCGCCGTGGAACAACGCGTCACCTCCCGCAGCAGCCGGTCCACCGTCGGCACGGTCACCGAAATCCACGACCACCTCAAACTGATGTGGGCGCGCATCGGCAAAACCTACAGCCCTATATCCGGCCAAGAAGTCAAACGGGACACCGTGACCGATGTCGTAAATGCGGTCAACGCGGCCGACAGCGGGATGAGATTCATGGTCTGTGCCCCCGTCAGCTTGCCCGAAGGACGGCCGCTCAAAGCCCAACTTGACATTTGGCAACAGCAGGGGTTTGCGCGACTGAGGGCCGATGAACAGCCCGTCGCCTTGGCCGATATGGCCGCAGAAGCCAACGACGCCACACCACTGCCTGACGCCCTTGAGTTGGTCATCGACAGGCTGGCGGTTCCAGCAAAAGATGGAGACATCGAGGGGTTTAACCACCGCCTGGCCGACTCCGTGGAAACAGCATTCTATGAAGGCCGCGGACATTGCCTCCTGCATTGGGTGCAGCCCGACGGCAGCATACGCACCGACGCCTTCAGCGACCGCTTCGAATTGGACGGCATGGCCTTCGAATGGCCGTCTCCTGACCTGTTCAGCTTCAACAGTCCTCAGGGTGCTTGCCCCCGCTGTGAAGGCTTTGGCCATGTGATTGGCATCAGCGAGGACCTGGTGATTCCTGATCCGTCGAAGTCCGTATACGAGGACGCGGTGGCGCCTTGGCGGGGTGAAAAGGCGAGCCGTTACAAGCAGCGCCTTTTGGAACATGCCCACGCGGTCGACTTTCCTGTGCACACACCCTATGTGGAGCTCTCCGCAGCCCAGCGACGCCTGCTTTGGCAAGGCAACAAATGGTGGAAGGGCATCGATGACTTCTTCGGACGCCTCGAAGCCAAGAGCTACAAGATCCAAAACCGGGTGATGCTCAGCCGATATCGGGGACGCACGGCCTGTGATGCCTGTGGAGGCAGCCGACTCAAAGCAGAAGCCACATACGTCCGAGTGGACGGTCATGCGCTGCCCGACTTGTTGTCCCGGCCCATCGATGAGGTGCTGCAGGTCCTTCAAGAACTCAACCTCAATGACAACGAGCGTACCATTGCGCACCGCCTCCTGATCGAACTTGAACACCGCCTGCAATTTCTGCTCGATGTCGGTCTCGGGTATTTGAACTTGAATCGGGGTTCTGCCACGCTGAGTGGCGGGGAAAGCCAGCGCATCCAATTGGGCACCAGCCTCGGCAGCAGCCTTGTCGGCAGCACCTATGTCCTCGATGAGCCCAGCATCGGCCTGCATCCTTTCGATACGGAACGGTTGATCAAGGTGCTCAATGGCCTGCGCGACCTGGGCAACACCGTGGTGGTGGTGGAGCACGAGGAGGCGGTCATCCGCGCGGCTGACCACGTGATTGACATGGGGCCATTGGCTGGATCCGAAGGCGGCGAAGTGGTGTTCTCCGGCACCCAATCCGAACTTTTGGCCGCAAAGGACTCCCTGACCGCCCAGTATCTGCGTGGTGAGCGTGGCATTGAGATTCCCCCCTCCCGCAGGCCAGGTGCTGGTCAATTGGGCGTCCTGCAGGCCAAGGAACACAACCTTCAAGGCGTCGATGCGACCTTCCTGCTGCAGGCCTTGAACGTCGTCACAGGGGTATCCGGATCGGGAAAGAGCACCTTGGTCAAACGCATTCTGTACCCCCTGCTCACGCGCCACCTCGATCTCGGAGGGGACCGGCCCGGGGTCAGCGACGGCCTCTCCGGAGACTTCCACCGCATCGAGGGGGTCGAATTCGTGGACCAGAATCCCATCGGCAAAAGCAGCCGATCCAACCCGGCCACCTATGTCAAGGCTTGGGACGATGTTCGGGCTTGTTTTGCGGCCCAGCCGCTCTCCCGAAATCGGGGCTACAAACCTTCGGTCTTCAGCTTCAACACCAGCGGTGGGCGCTGCGAGACTTGCGAAGGCGAAGGGCGGGTGTCCATCGGCATGCAGTTCATGGCCGACGTGACTTTGACTTGTGACGCCTGCAAAGGCCGGCGCTTCACCGATGCCGTTCTCGAAGTCACCGTCGACGGGCGCAGCATCCACGACATCCTCGAAATGACGGTAGCGGATGCCTCGGCCTTTTTTGCGGCCCGCCCCAAACCCACGTCAGCAGAAAAATCCATCGTTCGCAAGCTTGCCCCGCTGATTGACGTGGGCCTTGGTTATGTCCGCATCGGTCAAAGCGCCACCACACTCAGCGGTGGAGAAGCCCAGCGGATCAAGCTCGGAGCGTTCCTGGCCAAGGGAGACAGGGCCGGCCATACCGTCTTCATCTTTGACGAACCGACGACGGGCCTGCATTTCCATGATGTGGTTCAGTTGCTCGCTGCATTTGACGCCCTCATCAAACAAGGCCATACGGTGATCTGTGTGGAGCACAACCTCGATGTCATGGCGGCTGCGGACCACATCGTGGACCTGGGCCCAGGTGGCGGAAAACATGGTGGCGCGCTGGTCGCCACGGGTGCGCCAGAAATTGTGGCACAATCCGTGCAATCCAAGACAGCAGCGTTCCTGAAGGAGCGTCTGAACACACAATACAAGACGCCATGACAAAACACAGCCTCCACTCCCTCCTCCTGATGGCCTGTTGTGCCCTTGCCCCATCGTGCAGCGCACAAAACGAGCCGTCCAACGATGAGCCCGCAGCGACCGACAGCACCACAACCGTCAACAAATCCGAGGCCGAATGGCGAGAAGAGCTTCCCCACATGGCCTGTTTCGTCCTGAGAGAAAAGGGAACAGAACGGGCGTTCTCTGGTGAGTATTGGGACCTCCACGAAAAGGGCACCTACCAATGCGCAGGTTGCGGCCTTGCGCTGTTTGACTCAGACCACAAGTTCGAGTCGGGCACTGGATGGCCCAGTTTCTTCAAACCCGCTGAAGGAAGCGCCATCGTGGAAAAGGAAGACGACAGCTGGGGCATGCGCCGTGTAGAGGTCACCTGTTCTGCTTGCGGCGGCCACCTCGGCCACGTATTTGAGGACGGCCCCAGGCCCACAGGCCTGCGCTATTGCATCAATTCGGCCGCCTTACAGTTCGTCGCCGACTCTACCGCCGTTCAAGGGGTGCGCTACGATTGAGCCGCACGAAACGCTGAATAACAAAAAAGGCACCCGAAGGTGCCTTTTTTGTGCTCAATCCAAACGGTTGAGTTGTGTTGGCCTCAGCCTTTGATGTCAATGGCGATGTTACGCTCGTCAATCAATCGGGGCGCGAGGCTGTCTGGCTGGGTCTTCATGGGCACAGGACGCGTGCGGCCGTGGAGATTGATGCGGCCTGAGATGTCGCCTTCAGTGGTCAACTGCATCAACAGCAGCTTTCCATCAGGACCTGCGGCGGCCTGGCGCATGTCTGGCGTCACAAACCAGGCGCCATTGTTGGTGTAGAGCCGACCTCCTGTTTCGAACTCCGAAAAGTCCATCAGGAAGGCCGTCAGTGCATTCATGTAGTTGTCCTCGTACCCGATGGTCACCCAGCTGTCGTAGGCCAAGCCTTCGAGGGTTTGTACATCAGAACGCTGCAGCTCATTGGCGGCGTTGCCGCCCCGTTCGTGCTGATAGAATGGTGCGGTGCTCTTGACCTCGAGGTAGTCCTCCCCATCGCCGAAGATGGCGTCGACCACGTCGCCCTCCGCTTCCATTTGGGCATAAATGCGGTACGTCTTGCCCGGCACGATGCCTTTATTGTCCACTTCTTCTACCACGATTCCCTTGAACTGGGCAGTGGACGAAAGCGCGATGGCCAAAGCACCGCAGCACAGGGCCAAATTCTTGAGCATGTTCATTGTCAATTGCGGATGATCAAATTCCGGTCGAGCAGTCGACCACCCAAACCTCTGCGGGAGAATCCCGCGCCTTGCCTGGGCAATACGTAAGATAGCGTGATTTCATGCGTGTTGGGTGAAAGATTCCCAACGGCGCCAGTCCCTGCATCGTAGGAGTATCCCACCTGAATGTCTTGGAAGGTCGCTCCGACCATCAGGACCAACGCATCTCCTTGTCTGAAGCCCATTCCACCCCAGTACCGGTTCTGGTACAAGGCGCGGGCATGGATATCCAATTGTACCGGCGTGATTTCCGTGAACCGCATCATCACAGCAGGCTGAATCACCCAGCTGGCGTCCAAGGTGTAATCGTAGCGCCCGGTGAGGGCATAGTGGCGCACGCCTCGGTTGCGGGAATCCGTAGGCTCCGACTCGAGCCCCAGTGGCGTCTGCAACAGATTGGACACGGCCAATCCGAACTGGTAATGCTGACCAAACACCATCAAACCAAACCGGGAGTCAAACGCAAACTTGCTCTCCACAGCCCCGGTGATGGCGGGGTCGTCGGGTTGCCAGAGCTGCAGGTCTGTCCCATCAAAGCGGGTATTGCGACCAATCAGTCCAATGCCAAAGGCTACGGCGTCTTGGTTGTTCAGGTCTACCGTGTAAGTGCCTGAAAGCTCCATGCCCGTGCGCCTGAAGGCCCCACCTTGGTCATCGCGTTCTACGGTGAACCCGACACCAAATCGGTTGGGCAAACTCGAGGTCACGGTGACACTGCTCGTCGAGGGCGCGCCATGGAACCCCACCCACTGCTCGCGGTGGCTGAGTGAGGCAAAGGTGCCCAACTCCGTACCAGCAAAGGCTGGGTTCACGAGGAAGGGGTTTTGGATAAACTGACTCTGCCGAGACAATTGCTGGGCCTCAGCGGTCAATGCCACCATGACACCAAGCGCGACCATGCTCCATCCGAGCGAACGTTTCCGGAAATTGTGTGCTGTGTTCATGGTCATCAGTACTTGAGGGTAACTGTTCCCGTGATGGGAGCTACGCCGGGCTCCACCGTAATCACGTAGTAGTAATCACTGGCGGGAAGCAAGGCTCCATTGTAAGTGCCATCCCACCATGTGGTGCCTGGTTTCGAGCGGAACAACAATTGTCCCCAACGGTTGAAGACTTCCACTTCACTCTGCGGGTAGAATTCGAGTCCGCCCACAACCCATCGGTCATTGATGCCATCGCCATTGGGGGTGAGGGCATCTGCAATGAACAGACATTCTTCAGTAGGGTCAACCGTGGCAAGGAACCCGAGGGTGCAACCGATGTCGTCGGTCACGGTCACGCTGTACACGTCTTCTGCGAGTCCAATGGCGGTGGCCGTGGTTTGCGAATCGGGATCGCTCCATGCGAATTGGATGGGCTGCTGCCCTCCAGTCACAGCGGCAGTGGCTGTGCCGTCAGAGGTCTGCCAGCACGTCACAGGGGTCGTGAACATCTCGACCACCATGTCGGTGATGATGTCCGCCTCGACAAAGAAGCTGGAGTCGGCGGTACAACCCGCAGTATCCACTGCGGAGACGAAGTACTCACCTTCAAAGAGGTTGAGCACATCCACCGGACCTCCCACAAATTCCCAAGCGCTGGCACCGGATCCTCCGGTCGTGCCGATGATGGCCACACCGTCATCCATGCCCGTGCACGTCACGTTTTGAATGGTGATGTCAAACAACAGCGGGTCGGGCTCTGAAATCTCCACCACGGTGGAGTCCAAACATCCATTTTCATCGCTGAGGAAGAGCGGATAGATTCCCGCACAGAGGTTGACCAATCCGCTGGGAATGACACCCGTGGAATCGGACACCGCGTCTTGATACAAATCCAAGACACCAGTACCTCCATTAATCGCCACCTCGATGCCACCCGTGCAGTCTCCGCCGCACTCAGGCAATACGGTACTCAAGATGTCCAACGTTACCGGGTCGGGCTCGGGAATCTCCACTTGCAAGCTGTCGATGCAGCCGAGGGTATCCCCTACCACCAACATCAGTGAGTCCGCGCCCAAGTTGAACAGGGTGTCGGGCAGTGAAGAAATGATGAAGGGCGACAAGAGTTCCAGCGCTCCGCTGCCCCCCAATGCATTCACAATGAGCATGCCATCGCCCAACCCTGTGCAGGAGATGGGCGTGATGCCGGGGATGATTTGGATGGAGGCGGGTTCCTCTACTTGTACCGAGAAGAAATCACTCGTGCAGCCCAAGCTGTCTTGTACGAGCACGTCATAACCACCAGCCGGAACGTTGAAACAGTTGCCGTCCTGGCTGCCTGTGGGCAACGGCACGAGCTGTGGGGTCAGCGTTCCTGTCCCCCCCTCCAAGCTGTCCAAACAAATCTGACCGCTGCTCGCTCCGCTGCACGGCACATTGGATACGCTGAAGCTGAACTGGATGGTGTCCGGGCCTACGATGCTCAAGGTGTCGGTCATCAGGCACTGGTTGCCGTCCTCTGTGATGTGCACGTATGTCCCTGGACAGAGCTGCCCAGGATTGGCATCACCTCCGTCGAGGTCGGTCACCGTAATGGTGTAGGGCAATTCACCGCCTTGGATGTCGGCAAGGATCAGGCCATTGCAATCTCCCGCACACGCCACATCGGTGACGGCATAAGAGACTTCCAAGCCTTCGGGCTCTTCAATGATCAAAGGCTCGCTATAGGTGCACCCGTTGTCATCGGTGATCGTAAACGTGTAGGTGCCGCTGGGCAGGCTGTCTTGGTCGAAATCAATGCTGCCGTCAAATTCGATGGTCACATTAATTTCCGGCACCTCAAAGACAACCGTCCCGGTTCCGCCGGAAGCCGAGGCACTCAATGTGGCATCTGAATAGCCCGTGCAACTCACTTCCGAAGCGTCTGCGTCGAAAGCCAGCGGTTCAGGGCAAGACACTGTGATGGTCGTGTCTTTGCTGCAGCCCTGTTCGTCCGTCGCGGTGATGGTGTATGCGCCATCGCCACCAAAGCACTCCAGTGGTCCGAAACAACCGGCGGCGTCAGGACTAACCGAAAAGCCCAAGTTGTGAGAGGCCTCCTCGGTAATGGCACCGGTTCCACCACTGGCGGTGGCACAAATTGTGGCTTCTACGACATCCCCGCAGAGGTTGTCCTGGGCCAAGGTCGCCTCGAGCTGGATTTCATCTGGAGAGGTAAAGGCAAAAACACCTGTGGTATCCCGGCACGTGTTCGAGGAGAACGCGATGGTTCGCGCTGTATCCACCAAGGCCACGAAGTAATTGCCATCGCCAATGCCCGTAAAACTGGGGTTTCCAATTTGTTGCTGAACCAGCGTGGTGTCTGTTCCGTCAAATTGGAACAGGCTATACTCCACTGTGGAATTGAACGATGCGGTGGGATCGTTTGGAACCACTTCGACGGAAGCGGTTTCCCCGAAGCAGTCGATGGACTCTACCACAGAGAACTGAGGATCGGCCATGGGCAAGCAAAAATCCTCTACTTCCACCAAACCGTCCGTGCAGTAGCTGGTCACATCCGTACCAAGCTGCATCGCGACACACACTTGAAAGGAAAAGGTCTCACACGTGGTGATCTGGCCGATGAGGGCACGTCCGTTTTGGACCGTAGCATGAATGGGGTCTGCATTGGTCACAACGATTCCCCCCTGCCCCACCATGTCGGAGCAGCTGTTGAACCCGACGGGGAACATGCCTGAAGTCTCAAAGACTGTGGTGCCTGGAGTGCCTTGCGACACGTGGGTCGTCCACCAGGTGTCATAGGCGAGCTGAGGCTCGATGCCCAAAATCGCCGCGCTGACGTTGGCGCCATTGTTGTAGCCGTTGGGCGCAAACAAAGGGTCTTGGTAATTGTAGCAACCGCATGGCGCGTTGTACATGAACCCTGGAATGATGGGGTCACTGGCATTGTCCGCCGCAGGCCCCAACATGAAGTGGTCGGGAGAGGGCAGGATGGCGTAAAGGTTGTAGCGTCGGAACCCTTCAGGAACATCGACATAACCGTCGTACAACACGGTATCGAGGACAACGTCCACTTCCAAGTCGAAGTTGATGTTGTTTTGCGCCTGTCCATCCCAACAGAATGTGACGATCAGTGTCAATAAGAGAATGCTGCGTAGTGCTCCCATGGCGTTCGGTCCGGTACTTTGCGCGGCTTTGATGAATCTTGTCCTACCACGATAGGTCGCGCAAATTAATGCAATTGATGCCGGCAAAGACTATTGGAATATCGCGCCAAGGGGAGATACCGTTGCTTTTTGAAGATGAACGTTATCTCGTCGTGCACAAGCCTGCGGGCTTATTGGTGCACAAAACCCCCATTGACGCCTACGAAAACGAGAACCTCAGGGACATTTTGCGCGACCACACCGAGGGCAAGCTCGACCCTGTCCACCGGCTCGACAAACCCACCAGCGGGGTGATCGTTTTTGGGAAGGACAAAGAAGCCATCGACAATTGCAAGCGTCAATTCGAAGCGCGCGAAACCGCCAAAGAATACCTCTGCCTGGTCAGGGGACATGTGCACCATGCGGGGGGAATTGCCAAACCCCTGCCCAAAGGCATGGACGGCCCACCGCGGATGGCGAGGACAGAATTCGAGCCGTTGTTCAGGTGTGAATTGCCGTATGCCGCATCGCGTTATCCCACCGCCCGTTTTTCGATGCTGCGCTGTGTGCCCCATACCGGTCGGTATCACCAAATCCGCCTCCACATGCGCCATTTCAGGCACCCGATCATCGGCGACTCACAACACGGTGACAAACACCAAAACCGGGCTTTTGCGGCATACACGCAGGTGAGCGGCTTGTTGCTTCACGCGCGCAGGTTTGCATTTACACATCCCGATGGCGGCGCCTTGGACATCTCAGCCGCACTGCCCGCGCGGTGGCAGCGCATCAGTGACGCAACCGGATGGGGTTTGGACGCGTACAATCAACACAGCGTCATCCGCACAGCAGCCAATGAAGAGCACCCATGATATTCGGAAGTGATCACCGCGACAAAACAGCGCACCCGGGTCCCTTTGCTGACTTTCCTGAACCCGCTGCTCCCGATTATGCGCACCCCAAAGCATGGGCCGCCCACCCCCACCACGGGCCGATCCGCAGTTGGCCATCGCGTGTCCCCTCCCTGCCGGTCTCGCCCGAGCGGGTTCCAGACCCCGTGCACACCTTCTTCATACACCCCACCACTTTTCGCGGACTGGACACCGGATGGAATGCCGCCTGGGACGACCCGGCCATTGCGACCATTACCGACGAGTGGCCACTCCGCCACCAAGCGAGCCTGTTTCGCGCCGTGGGGCGCGTTTCGGCGCCCCGATACCGCCAGGCGCACTTGCGCACCTTCTTTCTGAGGGGGGCGGACAGCCAAGCGGCCCTCGAACTCGCCTATTCGGACATCCGCAGGGCCTTCATTCATTTCTTGCAAAACATTGACGACAAGGCGGGCATCATTGTGGCCGGTCACAGCCAGGGCTCACACCACGGCTGGCGAATTCTACAGGAGTTCTTCGACGGTTCCGGCCTGCAGCCCCGTTTGGTGGCCGCTTATCTGCCGGGCTACCCCATCCCGGGAGACAGTTTGCACCACATCCCTTTTGCGGACCGGGAGGCCCATGTCGGCGCCGTCCACGGATGGATGACGTTCGCCGAATCGTTCGTTCCGGAATTCCACGCTTCGCACATGCAGAACACCAAAATGGTCCACCCCATTCTCTGGACGCCGGAGGAAGGCCAATGGAACCATTGGGATGCCCACCAAGGCATTGTGACGCGCGGATTCAAACTCCGCCACCAAGGCGCCCTTTCCGGTGCCCTGCACCAAGGCATGCTGTGGATCAAGCCGCTTCGGGTGCTCGGAGCAGGCATGTTTGCCATGAAGAATTGGCATGTGGCGGACTACAACCTGTTCTGGGACAACATCCGCCTGAACCTCGAGAAACAGGTGGAATTGTTCCGGTTCGCGACCAACCGTAACCGAGAGTTGGGCTGAAGACCTTAAATTACAGGTTATGAAGACACTCGGTTCTTGCTGCCGCCTATGCCTCCTTCTGTTCGCCTCGACTTTGGCCACCATGGTCAGCGGTCGCTTGGCGGCCCAGGACACCACGCAAATCGTGTGGGCGGGAAGCCTTTCGGGATCGCAGACGGCGAGCATTGACTTCACGGCCGGTTGCGCACTCGAGGGCTTCGACATCACCCTTGAGTTCGAAGCACCGGGGAGCAATTGGCCCGGCGATATGGCGCTCGCCATCACGGCACCCAATGGCAACCGCATCGAAGTCGGTGGTTACAATGTCGATTTCGGCTATGTGGAGGCCGGTGGTTGGCCCCCTTCTTGGAATACTTCAGCCGACGGCACCTACTCCGCCTCCATCACCGACCTCGACGGTTATGGCCTATCCGGATCAGGATGCTGGCTCGTGGAGGTTATGAATGCCTGGAATTCAGGCGGCTTGAGTGATTACGGGATGACCCTTGACCTCATTGGACCTTGTGCAGAAGGCGACAACCCCGGGTGCACCGACCCGGCCGCGCTGAACTACGACGCCTGTGCCATGGCCGATGATGGAAGCTGCAACTACCCGGAGCTTTCTGCCGGGTTTAATTGGGCTTCCAATTGCGGCCTGCCACTGACGGCCCAATTCACGGACCTCAGCATCGGAAACGTGGTCACCTACGCTTGGACTTTTGAAGGCGGTACTCCGGCCACGAGCGCGGCGGCCAGCCCGGTGGTCACTTGGGAAGATGCCGGCACCTACGAGATCACCCTTACCGTGGGAGATGACGGCAGCTCGACATCCATCAACATGGCCACCCTAGATGTCGGCGAGAACCTGCACCGGCTTGAGATTGACATTACGCCCGACAGCTTTCCTCAAGAAACCTCATTTGCAGTCACCAATGAAGACGGGGACACGCTCTACTCCGGCGGAGCAGAAGGCCTCGATGTCTGTGTGCCCACCGGGTGCCTATCTGTATGGCTCTTCGATGCCGGTGCCGACGGCTTTTCGATAGGAGGCACCTATCAAATCCGATACGACGGCAACATCCTCCGCGACGGAGAACACTTCGACGCGGCCCAACTCACGCTCATCGGCTGTCCGGAGGGCAGTGGATGTGACGACCCGATTGGGCTTGAGATTTCGGCGGAAGGCGGGGTGCAATCGCTGGTCGCCCCCCTCTCCGACACATGGTATTACCTCCCGGTCGACACGACGGGGCAGTATCGGTTCTCTACCTGCGGATTGACCACGTGCGACACCCGCATCCACCTTTACGACTACTGCGACATGGCGGTGTTTGAGACCTCTTCAGAGGCCTTCATCACCATGTCGGACGACGACTGCGGCTTGCAAAGCGAGGTGACCCCCGTGCTCATCGCGGGCGAGACTATTTACATCCGCATCGAAGGTGACGGTGATTGCAACAGCGGAGCAGGGGGCATCCCATTCGAAGTGGAATACCTCGGTGGGGTGCTCGGCTGCATGAACATTGAAGCCTGCAACTACCTCCCCATTGCCACAGCCCCGGACACCTGCTATCTCGCCGGAGATCCTGAATGCCCCAACATCGGACCGGACCTCATCATCAATGGATTGCGGGCATACAGCACGCTGGAGATGACCACCGAGAGCAACAGTGATGCGTGCATGATCGCCGAGGGGTGCATTCAAGGGTATGGCACCCGGGAAATTGTGCGCTTCGACACCGAAATCGCCAACATCGGCACCGAAGACTATTTCATCGGTGCGCCCTCAGCCCAGCCCGATCAGTTCGAGTGGGACGCCTGTCACAACCACTATCACTACGAAGGCTATGCCGAGTATGCCCTTTTCGACGACAGCGGCTCTCCGCTGCCGACCATCGGATTCAAAAACGGCTTCTGCGTGCTGGACCTCGGCGGCTGCAACTATGGTGGAGGCCCACAGAAATACACCTGCTCCAACATGGGCATCACAGCAGGTTGCCAGGACATCTACTCCCGTTACCTCGACTGCCAATGGGTGGACATCACCGACCTTCCGGGGGGCGACTACACCTTGGTCATCCGCGTCAACTGGGACTACAGTCCCGATGCCAATGGCAGTTTCGAATTGAACTACGCCAACAACGCCGTGGCCGTGTGTTTCTCCTTCGAGCGCAACGGAGACGGGCAAGCCATCAACTTTGAGAAATACGATGATTGTGACGTCCCTGTGGATTGCCTCGGGCATCCATATGGCGACGAAGAGCCGGATTGTGCGGGCAACTGCCCCGGGTATCTGACCAAAGGAGACCTCGATCAAGATGGCGAAGTCGATGCGGATGACCCCCTGCTCTATGCGGACTTGGTCATCGATGGTGTGGAAACCGCGGCGCCTTGCGTTGACCTCAACAGCGACGGCACCCTGAGCGTGACCGACGTGGCCTTGGCCGCCGATTGCGCCCACTATGGCCACAACCACTTCGGAGACAACGGTATTGAGGACCATTGCGATTGGAACGGCACCTTGGTGGTTCCCGACCAGCAGGTCGATTTCAGCCTCATGATGATGCACGAGGACTCTGGCTTTGTCGACCTGTATGTCCAAAACCCGCAGACATGGCTGAGCGGATGGTCGGTTCAATTGGAGGGCGCGACGTTTACCGACGTCACCCCCCTCTTCGACACCACCGGCTACCAGCATTACTTCCACCTTTCTGCGGGTGGCATGGCCTTCGGCGTGGCGCTTGAGGACAGCCTCATCCACAAAAGCACACTGCCGCAGCCTCTGGTGCGCCTGCACTTCACTGAAGCTGGTGAAGACATTTGTCTCACAGCCTCGGCTGAAGTCACCAACGAGGACCGCCACAATGTGGCCGCAACCGCATCGGGCTGTGTTTCTCCGAGCGGCTTCTGTCTGGGGGATGCCAACGATAACGGCGTCCACGATGTCGGCGACTTGCTCATCGCATTGAGCGTTTTTGGCTGCATCGCGGATTGTGGACCGGCCGATGTCGACGCCGATGGCATCGTGAGCGTCAACGACTTGCTTATGATGCTCGGTCTGTTTGGAGACCCCTGTCAATAATCCGCTGTAGAGACCCTCTGAAGCCGTGCCTTGGCCTCACCGCCTGGGCTAACTTTGGGGTGCTCCATTGAAACGCGCATGGAATCCTCTCAACCACAAGACGTACCGACCACTGCTGCCCGACGATCCGGTCATCCCATCCGCATCGTCACCGCGGCCTCCCTCTTCGATGGGCACGATGCAGCCATCAACATCATGCGGCGCATCCTTCAGCGCTCAGGCTGTGAGATCATCCACCTCGGACACGACCGTTCGGTGGATGAAGTGGTCAACTGCGCCATCGAAGAAGACGTTCAGGCCATTGCCATGACCTCCTACCAAGGGGGGCACATGGAGTACTTCAAATACATGAAGGACCTGCTCGACGAACGCGGCGCAGGTCATATCCGCATTTTTGGCGGTGGCGGTGGCACCATCCTCCCCGAGGAAATCAAAGCACTTCAGGAATACGGCATCGAACGCATTTACCATCCCGACGACGGACGCGCACTGGGTCTGCAAGGGATGATTGACGACGTCATTCGCCGCTGTGACTTTCCCGTCGTGGACCAGCCTGCTGGTGAAGCCGACCGCATCTCGCAACAGCAACCCGGCGATCTGGCCCGACTGATCACCGCAGCTGAAGTGGCTGCCGATAGTTACGCCGGCATTTTGGAGGGCATCCGCAAAGCCGCCCAAACAGCCCAAGTCCCCGTGCTGGGCATTACCGGTACAGGTGGCGCCGGCAAGAGTTCTTTGGTCGATGAGCTGGTCCGCCGTTTCCTGCTCGACTTCACGGACAAGCGGATGGCCATTGTATCAGTGGATCCGTCCAAACGCAAAACCGGTGGCGCCTTGTTGGGCGACCGAATCCGCATGAACGCCATCGCTTCTGACCGCGTCTACATGCGCTCCTTGGCGACGCGCCAATCCAACCTTGCCCTTAGCCGCCATGTGGGAGACGCCCTGGACATTCTCAAGGTGGCCGGCTTCGACCTCATCGTATTGGAGACTTCCGGCATCGGCCAAAGCGATACCGAAATCATGGACCACAGCGATGTGGCCCTCTATGTGATGACCCCTGAATTCGGGGCAGCGACACAGCTCGAGAAAATCGATATGCTCGACTTCGCCGACGTGGTGGCCATCAACAAGTTTGACAAGCGCGGCGGGGCCGATGCCCTGCGCGACGTGCGCAAGCAATACAAGCGCAACCACGAATTGTGGGAGGCCGAGGACGGCAGCCTGCCCATCTTTGGGACCATTGCGTCACAGTTCAACGACCCGGGCACCCACAGGCTGTACCGCACGTTGATGAATGCCCTCGCGGAGCAGACCGGTGCAGATTTGGCCAGCACTTTTGGCGCTGAAGCGGGGGACAGTGAAAAGGTGCACGTCATCCCTCCCAAACGCACGCGCTACTTGAGCGAAATCGCCGACACGGTGCGCGGTTACAATGAGTGGACAGCAGCGCAGGCAGAAGTGGCCGGAAGGCTTCAAGTGGTCCAAAAAGCCGCAGGAGAGTTGTCTGATGCACCTGAGGCCCAAGAAGCCCTGCATGCCAAGGCCGAGGCTTTGACCCGCGAACTCGACCCCAAGAATCTCCATTGGCTGGAATCATGGCCTGCTGAAGCTGACCGCTACCGCCAAGAGGAATACATCTTCGAGGTCAGGGGGCGAGAAATCCGTATTCCTACGACCTCACAGAGCCTGAGTCACCAGGCCATTCCCAAGGTCAGTGTGCCCCGACTCCAAGGCTGGCAAGATTTGCTGCGCTGGGGCCTGCAGGAAAACCTGCCGGGCTCCTTCCCATTTACCGCGGGCATTTATCCGTTCAAGCGCGAAGGAGAAGACCCCACCCGGATGTTTGCCGGAGAAGGCGGTCCGGAGCGGACGAACCGCAGGTTCCACTACGTCAGTTCGGACATGCCCGCCAAGCGGCTGTCTACAGCGTTTGACTCAGTTACCCTTTACGGACGCGACCCAGACCTCCGGCCTGACATTCAAGGCAAAGTTGGAAACTCAGGGGTCAGCGTCTCTTGCCTCGATGACGCCAAGCGGTTGTACAGCGGGTTTGACCTGTGTGACCCGTCGACCAGTGTGTCCATGACCATCAACGGCCCAGCGCCCATGGTCCTCGCATTTTTCCTGAATGCGGCCATTGATCAGCGCTGCGAGAAACACATCCGCGTCCACAAACTGGAAGGCGCCGTTGAGAAAGTGCTCAAGGCGCGCTGGGATGACCGTGGACTGGAGAGGCCCGGCTATCGCGGAGAGTTGCCCGATGGCAACGATGGCCTTGGACTGATGCTGCTCGGCTGCACCGGTGACGAAGTCCTCGATCCAGGCACCTATCAGCAATTGGCCGCCGAGGCATTGTCTCAGGTGCGCGGAACTGTACAAGCCGACATCCTCAAGGAGGACCAGGCCCAGAACACCTGCATCTTCTCCACGGAATTTGCCTTGAGGCTCATGGGAGATGTACAGGCCTATTTCATCGAACACAGCGTCCGGAATTTCTATTCGGTGTCCATCAGCGGCTATCATATCGCAGAGGCCGGTGCGAACCCCATTACCCAACTCGCTTTCACCCTCGCCAATGGCTTCACCTACGTGGAGTATTACCTGAGCCGAGGAATGGACATCAATGCGTTCGGACCCAACCTCAGCTTTTTCTTCTCCAACGGCATCGACCCCGAATATGCCGTGATCGGTCGGGTCGCACGCCGCATTTGGGCCAAGGCCCTCGACCGGAAGTACGGCGCCGATGAGCGGGCCCAGAAGTTGAAGTACCACATCCAAACGAGCGGCCGCTCGTTGCATGCCCAGGAAATCGACTTCAACGACATCCGCACGACGCTTCAGGCGCTCTATGCCATTTACGACAACTGCAATTCATTGCATACCAATGCATTCGACGAAGCGATCACGACGCCAACCGAAGGCAGTGTGCGGAGGGCCATTGCCATCCAATTGATCATCAACCGCGAACTCGGCCTGGCCAAAAACGAAAATCCGCTCCAAGGCGCGTTCATCATCGAAGAGCTGACGGACCTGGTAGAAGAAGCCGTAATGGTCGAATTCGACCGCTTGACCGAACGCGGAGGCGTGCTCGGCGCCATGGAAACGATGTACCAGCGCAGCCGGATTCAAGAGGAGTCCCTGCACTACGAAACCTTGAAGCATACCGGTGAATACCCCATCATTGGCGTGAACACCTTCCTGTCCAAGGAGGGGTCCCCCACCCTGGTGCCTGGAGAAGTCATCCGGGCCACGGCAAAGGAAAAGCAGGCCCAAATTGACGGTTTGCGTGCTATGCACAGCGCCTTTGAATCCGACTCCAGCGATGCGGTGGGCCAGGTGAAAGCCACTGCAGTCGCACACGGCAACCTGTTTGTCGAATTGATGCAAGCGGTGAAGTCATGCTCATTGGGCCAATTGACTGAAGCTTTGTTTGAAGTGGGCGGTGCTTACCGCCGCAACATGTAAGCTGTGGTCATCCACCTGTGGTCTGGCCCCCGCTCCATGAGCACAGCGCTCATGTACAGCTTTGCCCAACGGCCCGACACCAGGGTCCTGGATGAGCCTCTCTACGGATACTTCTTGGCCAACACCGGCGCTCAACGCCCCGACCGTGAAGCCACAATGGCCGTCTGGCCCACGACTGCCGAGGCCGCGCTCGCGCGCATGGCCCCTGCACCCATGGAACGCAACGGAGACAAGGTCCTCTTCTGCAAGCACATCGCCAATCACTTCGAAGGACTGCCCTGGTCCGCTTTTGCCGAGGACCATCACGTTTTGCTCTTCCGCAATCCCGCCGCTGTGATGGCTTCGTATGGCGCCCACATCACCCGGCCCACCATGCAGGATGTGGGCTATGCCTTGCAATGCCAGCTCCTGAAACAGCTGACGGCTTCAGGGCGTCCCCCTGTGGTCGTGTGCAGTGACCGATTGCAAGCCGCTCCCGAGTCCACGTTGCGCGCGATGTGTTCGGCATTGGGCTTGGAATGGAATGCCGACATGATGCAGTGGCCCCCCGGTCCCCGGCCAGAAGACGGCCCGTGGGCTCCTTGGTGGTATGCCGGCGTCCACGCTTCTTCGGGCTGGGAGCCCCGAACGCCGCGCGAGCACGACGTTCCAGCGCATTTGTCCGATCTTCACCAGGACTGCAAGGCCGCATATCACACCTTGCTTCAACACGCGATCTGATGGCCAAATTCAACCAACCCGACCCCCGCAATGCCAGCACACAGTGCTGGGTCGATGGGCTCGTAGCCCGCGATGAGGCCAAAGTCCACGTCCTCGACAGCGTGGTACAAGGTGGCGATGCCGTGTGGGAAGGCCTCCGGATCACAGAGGGCAAGGCCATACAACTCGAGGAACACCTCGACCGTCTGCTCGCCTCTGCCCATGCCCTCGCATTTGCAGACATTCCGGAACGCGACGCCGTGAGAAACGCCATCTTTTCGACGCTCGAAGCCAATGGCATGCGGGACGGCGTGCATTGCCGCATTACGCTCAGTCGGGGACGCAAGTCGACCAGCGGTATGGATCCAAGGCTCAACGTACATGGTCCCACCCTCATCGTGGTGCCCGAGTACAAAGGGATGGTCTACGGCGATGAAGGCATTCGACTCATCACGAGCGCCATCCGCCGCAACAGCCCGCAATTCCTCGACAGCCACATCCACCACAACAACCTGCTCAACAACATCCTCGCCAAAATCGAGGCCAACGTGGCGGGCATGGATGATGCCATCATGCTTGACGACCGTGGCTTCCTGGCGGAAACCAATGCGACCAACCTCTTCCTTGTGCGCGGCGGTGAATTGCTCACGCCGTTTGCACACGCCTGCCTGCCTGGACTGACGCGGAAGTTCGTGCTCGACACCGCCGCAGAAGCCGGAATCCCTGCCCGGGAGGCCGACCTGACCTTGACGGAACTCTACACTGCTGACGAGGCCTTTACCACCGGCACCATGGGCGCCCTGGCCCACATTGTAGCAGCCGATGGCCGACGCATCGCTTCCGGCAACAAGGGCCCTCTGACCACGCAACTGCAGCAGCGCTACAACGACTACATCCTCGAAACGGCGGTTGCGCTGCCGTTTTGAATCCCTGCAATACGCCAAATTTGCCCAAGACTTTTACGTCATGAACCCCATCCTTCGCAATATTCTCGCTGGTGTGGCTGGAGCCATCGCCAGTATGCCCGCCAACATGTTTTTGCTCGGGCCCATGGCCAAGCTGACCCAAGCCCCCCTGGCCCCTCCTTATGATCCTACTGCCGCTCCAGAAGCCATGGAGGAAGTATGGCGCGCCTATTTCGCCACGCTGGAACCCGTGCACATGCTCGGTCCGCTCGTCGCCCATTGGAATGGTGCTTTCATTGGGGCTTTGGTGGCCGGCCTTGTGGCTGCCAACCGGGGGCCACGCGTCCCCTTGTTCGTGGCCGGCTTTGTGCTGGTCGGCGGCATTGCCAATGCCTTCATGTTGCCAGGACAACCTCCCCTTTTCCTCGCTATCGACATCCTGGGATACCTGCCCATGGGCTGGCTGGGGTGGAAACTGGCGTTGAAAATCAAGCCCATTCGCTGACCGGAACCTGATAAGGCTCGCGGCACCGACCTTCGCGCCGATGTCACGAGGACTGGTCTTCATGTTGCAGTCGGTGGTGCTGTACACCTCGGCCAACCTTTTGGTGAAGGCCTTGGCCGTCCTTCCTACGCCACAACTGGTCTTTTTGCGAAGCGCCATCAGCTTTGTTTTCTGTGCTGTGTGGATTTGGCGCCAAGGGGATCCACTTCTCGGACACAATAGAAAGTGGCTCTTGTTGCGCGGTGTGTCGGGGATGATTGCCCTGACATTGTTCTTTCACACCATCCGGCACATTCCGCTGGCGAGCGCAACCGTCATCCAATACCTCTCTCCCATTTTCACGGTGCTGCTGGCCATTCTGTTTGACGGTCAGCGCATCCGACCCCACCGCTGGCTTTACTTCGCAGCCGCTTTTGGCGGCATCTTGGTGGTCAAGGGATTCGATCCGCGCGTCTCGTGGCTTTACCTGGGCATGGGCCTCGGCAGTGCTTTGCTGGCCGCCGTGGCCTACCTCGCGACCATCAAGTGCCGGGAGACGGACACACCTGTGGGTGTGGTGACCTATTTCCATATGATTGCCACGCCCATCATGGGCACTTGGAGCGCCACTGTATGGCATCCCATGACCTCTTCTCAATGGGGGATGGCGCTCGGTATCGGGGTGTTGTCCCTCCTCGCCCAGGTCGCCATGACCAAGGCCTTGCACCTCGAAGACGCAGCCCGCGTAATGCCATTCAAGTACTTCGGGGCCATCCTTGCCCTGGGTATGGCCTGGTTCCTCTTCGACGAAAAGATCACCGGGTGGGCGCTGGTTGGCATTGGCATCGTGCTGGCGGCCGTCACCGCCAATGCCATCGCCGGCCGAAAAAAAATCAGCGCACGGTGACCCGACGGGTATGCAGGATGTCGCCACCTGCGGTCCGCTGTACCACCTGAATCAGATAGCTGCCCGCAGGACGCCCATCGGTTCCGAGCATGAAGCGCTCGGCGCCCGTCCAGCGCGTCTTTCCCAGTAAGCGACCTGTCAAATCCAACCAGCGCACTTCGGCACCAGCGAGGGATCCTCCAGAGAAATTCAAGACCAGGGACTCGCCCGCCTGCACGGGGTTAGGGTTGACCTGGAGCACAGAACCTGCGAGCACGCCACCGATTCCATTGACCGTGGTGCATGGATCGACGAGGTACGGCACGGCATTCTGGTACATGCTGTTGACCACCTCCGTGATACCGTTGATGCAAAGCTCCGTTGCGGGGGCTTCAGTCCAGTATATGCGGCAAAGTGTCGTCCACTCGTAGTGCTTGGACATGGATGCGTTTTCGTAGCTCAAACCAATGACAGTGTTGCCCCCCAAGGCGAACTCAGGCTGGATCATGTACTCAATCGGGTCAACCATGCTGACCACCTGTTGAATGCCACAGCTCACATCGAACTGGTACCCCAAAATGCGGTTGTGGGGATTCAGGACCTGGACATCAAAGAAGCCCTGCTCCCAATTGACCTCCCCCAAGGAAAACCAGACGCTGTCGTAGGGATTGATCACATGGGGTGCGGGGAATTGACACTTGTCGTGGAAACCGGCGCTGTCCGGGTGGTCATGCGCCATATCCCAAAACTGGCAACGCGCCATGAGGGCCGCGTCTGATACTGTTAGTTCGCCATCCTGATCCAGGTCGTTGCACGGCATGGGGCTCAGGTCATTGCCGAGAATGCCGTCCACATAGGCTTCGGCATCGGTCAAATCCTGGTCGGCGTCGAGGTCGAGGTCGCCCATCAAGGCCGTTCCGCCACAATCGCCCATGCAGTCCATTTGCGCCGTTCCGTATGCCTCTCCGTTGCAATCGACGAGCTGGTCACAATCGTCCCACACTTCGACCGCCAATTCTCCTGAGGAGCGGTCCATTTGGATGCAGACGACCCCCCAGTTGTTTTCGTAATCGTTTTCCTGTCGACCGAGGGCATCTGGGCTGTAGTCCCAATTGACCCGCACCACCAAGTGGTACACCCCGTCTGGAATGCCTGTGACGTCAATCCATTGACAGGAAAGGCCCGCCCCATAAATGTCGCCACAATGGGCAGAAATGCCCATGTTGCTGCAGCCGTACTGAAAAGTACCGCCATCGCTACACTCGAGGTCCATGACGCAGAAGCCGTTCTTGAAGCCGATGGGCAGCATCTGGCCGTCCATGGTGAACAGGTCATACTTCGCATAGCCCTTGTAGTGCCAGTGGTTGTGGCAATCGCCCCACTCGAACTGCTCGGTCGTATCGCTTTGGGCGGTGGTGCCGATGTAGTAATCGATGTCGCCAATGTTCTTGATGTGGGTAGTGAAGCGGACGAGCTCACGCTCGCCATAGCCGTTGAGACACCCCTCTACGATGTAGCAGTTGTCCTCGTCCACCATCATCGTCTCGGCCTGCAGGCTGTTCTCGATGGCGCTTTCGACCACCATGAGGTCCGGACCAGTGCACAGCGGGTCGCCGGGATAGATGCAGCTGCCGTTATCGACTTCCGCAGCAGGATTGTAGTTGCATGCGGTCTCATCCATGCACCCCTCTGCAGGGCCGCCGTAGGCCAGCGTCCAATCAAATCCTCCACAATCGCCTGCTAGGTTGGCGAAGCGCACCCAATACGTCACACCGCCTTCGAGCAGGACATAAAGCTGGGCGCTCTCTTCGTTGTCCTCACAACTGCCCTGATTGTCATCGTAATAGATGGACCCTTCGTTGGTGTCGTCGAAGTTGTTCATGTTGCAGTAGTCGTAGACCCAAAGCCGTGTATCACAGCCTGAACCACAACTCGACAAGGCGTACATGCCGTTCTCAGCAGGGGTAAACGTCCACCACTCGACATTGCCCGAGGCTGAGACCGTGATCGGATCGTCTCCCAGGTTGAGTTCAATGGCCTCATTGCAGGTCCAACCTGGGGGACAATCAATGGCGTGGGACTGGCCAAATCCATAATTGCCACTGCCTTCGACCAGCATGTCACCATCTAGCCAAACCTGATAGAACGCATCTCCAACGAGGCCATCGCCATAGGTGTCGTTCATCGTGAAGACCATACAGTCTTCCCAATCAGCGGCATCAATACAAAAGGTGTAGAGCGTATCAGCGGCATTCTGCACGTCTGCTTCCAACAGCAAATCGCCATCGCCATTGGTCAGAACCCAACTCATCTCGCCCGGCCAGGAGTCCGGAGAAATCACCACTGAGAAAGTGTGTTGACCTTCTTCACAGGGCTCTTGGGCCGCCCCAAAAAGAGGAGCAAAGGCAAACAGAGAAAACAGGAGGCTGACTCGGATTAGCATGCGTTGAATTTACCACACGAAGCGTTGTGTGGGAAACATGGTGGACCTGAAGCTATGGCCGCCTTCAAAGCACGCCGAGGTGTGTTATTTTTGAGGTTGCAAACGAAGCACCATCATGGGACACGATCACCACGACCACTCAGAAGCCGAGCAGAACGAAATCGGAGGACCCGTTGTCCTCGCCCTCTTTTTGTTTGCGGTTGTCATTACGGTCATCTACTTCCTGAGCTGACCGACCGGAGGCTTACTGCCCCCCTGCTTCCATCTTCTGTCGGCGCTCCTGCATGCGCTCCAAGGAGCGCTTCCTGAATTCCTCACGGACTTCTTCTTCACTCCGTTCTATGCCCTTGCCCATTCCAGTGCCAGGGCCAAATGGGCGCCAGGCGGGACTCAGGTTGTCGGGATCTCTTTCTGTCAGGGTCATCTCCTGGACCAGGTGTGAGGCACCCGCATAGATATCGGTCACCCACAACACGTAGCGGATGTCCACCATAATGTTGCGACAGCGGTCCGCATCGAAGCGCACGTCGCTCATGGTGCTTTCCCAAGTGCGATCGAAATTCAACCCGATGAGGTCTCCCGTGCCGTTGATGGCTGGAGACCCTGAATTGCCGCCCGTGGTGTGGTTGGATCCAAGGAAACACACCCGCAGATTGCCCTCGCTGTCTGCATAAGGCCCGTATTCTTCTGCACGCAGCTTGGTGACGAGGCCCTCAGGCAGGTCAAACTCAGCGTCGCCAGGAACGTACTTATCCAGCACCCCACCGGCGGTGGTATAGGGCTTGTAGGTGACCGCATCGCGGGGCTCACTGCCCTCCATCATGCCGTATGTCAACCGCAGCGTGCTGTTGGCGTCAGGCCAGAACGTCTGCTCGGGATAGACCTCGGATAGAGCGCGGAGGTATCGGCCCATGTTTTCCTCCATGGCGGACTGAAGCCGGCTGTATTCGTCGCGGACTTTCCCCCAATAACTGTCGTTGGTTTGTCGCGCCCATTCGATCAAGGGGTCCTTGGCGCGTTTTTTCAAAGCCTTGCGGTCACGGGCCTCGAGCAAGGCCATGAACTCATCGCCGTCGTCGAGGATGCTGCCTTCATATAGGTCCCGCGCAATGTCGCTGGCATCCTTCTCTGCAGAAAGTGCCCAAGTCGCGGCCGCCACGTCGGGCGCAAACCCATCGGGCAAGGCGTCCATATAGAGCGGAAAGACCGCGGCAAACACCTTGCGGTCCACTTCCGCCCTGTAGTCGGGATAGAACCCCTTTGCCGCTTCCAGAACTTCTCCTGCGCGCGCATTGAAAATACTGTCTGACAACGATTTATCTGCCGCCACCTCAAGTACATCCCCAACCTGTGCGGCCCAGCGTAAAATCTCCGGCCCGTAGTAAAACCACTCGATGAACAACGACCGCGCCTCGAGGTATGGTCGCAATGCCTTGAAGTCTTTGCTGAGGTCGCCCACTACTGTGCTGTAATCGTCCAAACCACGCTCACGCACCGCTTTCGCGAGGGCGATTTGGGCCTGTCGCTTTTCCGCTACGGCTCCGAAATCAATCAAGCCCTCATTCTGGCCAATCCACTTTTTCCAGGCATTGGCAATGCGGCTTTGTTTGGCGGCATAGGCAATGCGGGTGCCATCATCGGCCCGCATGGCGCTGTTGATCACCTCCAAGCTAGCGGTGCGCATTCCGATTCGGGTCGGGTTCAACGTTTCGATCAAGTGCTGCACCTGGAGCGCAGGGATGTACCGTTCGGTGCGCCCGGGAAATCCAAACACCATGGTGAAATCCCCCTCTTCAACGCCATGCATGGATACGGGCAAATGGTGCGCTGGATCCAGTGGAATGTTGTCCTCGCTGGGCTCCGCAGGAGCACCATCCGGACCACTGTAAATCCTGAACAAGGAGAAATCGCCCGTGTGGCGCGGCCACACCCAATTGTCGGTGTCCCCACCAAACTTGCCGATGGAACTCGGTGGAGCGCCCACCAGGCGCACATCCTTAAACGTCCGTGTGACGATGAGGAACTGTTGGTTACCATACAGAAAATCCCGCACCACGGCGTCATGGTCCGTGCCTTCCGTAGCAGCCGTAGCCAACGCTTCGCGCTTGGCTTTTTCGGCGTCCTCCCCTTCCAACCGCGCCTGCTGTACGGCCTCGGTCACGTCTTCGATCCGCACGATGAACATGGCCGTCAGTCCAGGATTTGTCAATTCTTCTTCCATCGACATGGCCCAGAACCCATCCTTCAAGATGTCACGCTCCAAGCTGCTGTGCGATTGGATCTGTCCATAGCCGCAGTGGTGATTGGTCAGCAACAGTCCCTGATCGGAAATCACGCTGGCCGTGCAGCCGCCACCAAATTGGACGATGGCGTCCTTGAGCGAACTCCGGTTGATGGAATAGATGTCTTCTGCGGTCAATTTCAGGCCCATGTCCTGCATGTCGCCCTCCACGGCCTTCAGCAAGGCCGGAATCCACATTCCTTCGGTCGCTTGTACACTGAAGGTCAAGCACACAGCCATCAGCACGCAGGTCGCCTGACGCACTGCGGCGCTGGCGGTTTTCCAAATTGCAATCATGACGGCAAATTAATGCCCCTTGGCCGGCCCATCACCGGTCTTGTGATTTGGGGTTATCTCCAGGTTTCGAGGGCCTGCAAAACGCGACTGAGATCGCCGTCGCCAAAATCCAAATGCGTCACCCAACGCACCTTGTCCGGGCCAAATGCCGAACACAGCACCCCCTCTTGTCGTTGGGCTTCAACCAACTCTGAGGCTGACCTTCCGTTGCTCAACTGCGCGATGACAATGTTGGTCTCAACGGGAGCCACTTGGGCAATCGAAGGGTGGTCTGAGAGCAACTGCCCGATGCGCGCCGCGCGCCTGTGGTCTTCCTCCAACCGGTCGAAGTGGTGTTCAATCGCATGCAATCCGGCCGCAGCCAAGATGCCCACCTGTCGCATGCCGCCGCCCATGACTTTCCGGGTGCGGTGCGCCTCCTCTATGAAATCCCTGTTTCCCAAAAGCACCGAACCTGCCGGAGTTCCCAAACCCTTGGACAGGCAGAGCGATATGCTGTCGAACATCTGTCCATAGCGCCCCCAGTCCTGTCCAGTTGTCCTCAATGCATTCCACGCGCGGGCCCCGTCAAGGTGAAAAGGCAACCCAACAGCCCTGCTGGCATCGCTGCCTGCTGCCAACATCTCCAAAGACTGCACAGCCCCTCCGCCTTTGTTGACCGTATCCTCCACACACACCAAGGCCGTGCGCGCAAAATGACTGTCGGCAGGGTTCACCTCCGCCTGGATCACATCAGCAGGCATGGCGCCCCGGGGGGCATCGACCAGGCGCACACTGGCCCCACTGTTTCGGGCAATGCCACCACCTTCATAATTGTAGATGTGGCTCAGGCGGTGGCAGATGACCTCATCGCCTGGTGCAACGTGGACGTTGATGGCGATCTGATTGGCCATGGTCCCCGAAGGACAGAAGAGCCCAGCCTCATGTCCAAATCGCTCCGCAAGCTCCGCCTGGAGTCGGTTGACGGTAGGGTCCTCCGCATATACATCATCCCCCGTTGGCGCCGCCATCATGGCCTTCAGCATCGCCTCTGTGGGACGGGTCACGGTATCGCTTCTCAAGTCAATCATGGTCCGAAAGCTGCTTAGAAATGCGGTGTCAGGAATCAATTGAGCTGCAAGCGCAGGGACACTGGGGTGCCCTTTGCCAGCCAGAAGTATTGACCCGGAGCCAATCCATCGGTTGGAAGCGCCAAAGTCCATGCTCCAGCGTTGAGCGGATTGCGGCCTTGCTGCACAGTCCTGCCTGCAAGATCAATGAGCTCCCACTCTCCGTCCCACCGTTGGGAAGGCGCTTCCCACGTGAGGTTCCAAGCCCCTTGACCCGCGACTGGATTGGGAAAAGCCGCCAAGCCTGCACTGCCACCAAAAAGGTCTCCGATTCCAGTGGTGCAATCAAAAATGGTCAAGAAAATGGCATCCGAGTGGGAGCATCCGAATTCATTGGACGCTTCCAGCACAATGGGATAAGTGCCCGGTCCCCATTCGGACCCGTTGACGATGATAAACTGATCAATGCTGCCCGTACTCCAGAGGTATTCCAACCCGACCGGGCCCGATAATATGACCTGCTCATCTTCACAAAAGGTGGTGTCAGGTCCTAAGCTGAAGGCAAAGGCGTCGTCGTTGGCCTCAATGCTGAAGCTCTGGTCTTCTTGGCAGCCATTCCCATCTTCCATGGTGAACGCGTATTCACCCTCAGCCAAGCCCTCAATGACCGCGCCTGTGCCGAGCTCACCCGCCTCGCCGAACCATGTGATGGTATAAGGCTCCGTGCCCCCCTCAACGGCCAATGACGCTGAACCATCTGCAAGCTCGGGGCACAACGGCGGCACCACTTCAAGGTTGGTTGAAATGGGAGCCGGTTCGGTCAAGGTCACGGTATGGACCAGGCTCCCCCCGCAATTGGATACGACGACGGCGGAATAGGTTCCCGCAGTCAGCCCACTGATCTGCTGGCCTTCTCCAGAGAACCCATTGGGCCCGACCCAAGCAGCGGTAAAACCTGAGCCCATGCCCACAGGATTCAGTACAATGGTGCCGTTGGGGTCTTCCTCCTTGCCCAAAGCGCAAGAAAGCCCTCCTGTGGCGCTTGTGATGACCTCCTCCGTGTCTACAGACTCGATGAAGATGCCCGCCGTCCCCCTTGAACCGTACCAACCATCAAGTTGAATCAGGTAAGTGACGCCACTGTCAAGGCACCCGGTCCACAGCGCACTGGAATAAACGTTGCCGGGTCCGCAGCCTCCGGGAATGTCGTCGTTGGCTCCCATCAAAGTGTAGGACTCAAAGTCGCCGCAATCCTCGACTGCCCATAGGGCCAGTTGGGTATCAAAATCTGTGGAGTCCGTGCAGGATGAGATCCTGCAGTTCCCGGACGTCGCCTCGAAAGAAAGCCAAGCAGAAGCCCCTACACCTCCTTCGCACCACCCTCCTGCAATTTGGCAGGCATACACTCCGGGAAAGTCAGGAGGTCCTGGCTCACCGAGAGATGCCGAGCAGCTGTCATTGGACAACACCACAACCTCACCATCGACTTCAATGGGCAGGGCACCACAGGGAGAATCGTACACTGGGAATGCCGACTCAAAAGGGTCAAATTCCCATGAATTTCCCCCTCCAGTCCCCTGAAACGCATGGTGGATGACGCCGTCAAGCCGAATTTCAAAGTAGGTCCCGCCGTCTCCATAGCTGTCCACGTAGTGCAGCGTGACCACCTCTCCTGGGGTAGCGCACAAAGAGTCAATGACGAATGTGGCATTGGAGGCGTACTCGCCCGCTGGCGCCTCGGGGTCGCCGTCACCGCTGCACCCCACGCCAATGGCATTGCCACCCCAAGCGAGTGTATTGGTTCCGCAAGGCGTCTCAGCCGGCGTCATCTCCCAATACACCTCATATCCCCAATTGTCGGTGTACACCACCATTTCAAAGGGGCTTTGGCCATCTGGACAGACTTGAGCGGCAACGAGACTAGACGCAGCCAAAAGACCGCCACCCGCGAAGAACTTGAGCGCTTTGGTTTTCATGGGGGCAAAATAGTCCATAGGGCACTGCACATGTAGTAGATTTGCGGCCCGATGCGCATTTTGCTCTCACCAGCCAAGACTTTCAGAAGTGGTGATTTCTCAGTGGATGCCGGTGCAAGCCAACCGAGGTTTGCAGACAGGGCTGCTGAATTGATGTCTGCGCTGTCCAAGGTGAAGGCCCCGGAGCTGATGACACTGATGGACATCAGTGAGGACCTCGCCAAAGACACCTTCAACAGGCACCACAGCTGGGAACAACCTTTCCATCCGGGCAATGCGCGCACCGCAGTGCATGCTTTTCATGGCGAAGTGTTTCGGGCACTGGGAGCCGAGCGTTGGAATTCAAACGACCTGGACCATGCACAGGAGCGTTTGCGCATCATCAGCGGGCTCTACGGCTTGCTCCGCCCACTCGACCTCATTCAAGAATACCGTTTGGAAATGGGGGGGCGTTTTGTCCCCAAGGGCCAGGACAACCTCTACAGTTTTTGGGGCGACACCTTGGCTGAAGGCCTGGACGCGGAATCGGAAGACGACACCATTGTGAACTTGGCAAGCCAGGAGTATTTCAAGGCCGTGGACCGCCCTGCCCTCGCTGGCAGGTTCATCCACGTCCAGTTCAAGGAGCAGCGCGGCGATGCCTTCAAGATGATCGGCACTTACGCCAAGACGGCCCGAGGGCGCATGGCCCGATTCCTCATTCAGGAAAGGGTAGACCAACCCAACGGAATCCAAGATTTTAATGAGGACGGCTACACCTTTCATCAGGCACTCAGCACTGAGTCCTCCTACATTTTTACCCGGAACAACCAGTCCACATCATGAAACTCTACCCCGTACATAAGATGGTCCTCATGGCCAGCCTGATCTTCGCCCCAATGGCGTGGACAGGATGCGCTGTAAATGGCCAGAACACCCCTACCCCCAATATGGAAAACAACAGTGACTCCCTGAGCTACGCATTGGGCGTACTCTTCGCCACCAACGTGCAGAGCCAGGGCATCAAGGACTATGTTCCTGCTCAGATTGCTCAGGCGTTTACCGATGTTCAGGCCGGCAATGCCGCCATGACCCCCGAGCAAGCCAACGAGCTGGTTCGTACGACCATGCAGGCGCAAGAAGCCAAGGCCGGTGAAGCCAACCTCGAGGCGGGCAAGGCCTTTCTCGCCGAAAACAAAGGCAAGGATGGTGTCGTAGAAACGGCCAGCGGATTGCAGTACCGCGTCGACCGTGAAGGTGATGGCCCAAGCCCTGACCAGAATGACCGCGTTACGGTGCACTACCACGGCACGTTGATCGACGGCACCACGTTCGACAGCAGCTACGACCGTGGCCAACCTGCCACGTTCGGGTTGAACCAGGTCATCAGCGGCTGGACCGAAGGATTGCAAACCATGAAGCAAGGTGGACAAACCACTTTCTTCATTCCTTCTGACCTCGCATACGGCCCCCGCGCCACCGGCGATGTCATCGGTGCCAACTCCACCCTCGTCTTCAAAGTGGAGCTGCTCGAAGTGGAGCCAGCGGACTGATCTTCTCAGACTTTTTTTTAAAACAAGGCGGACTTCCCATTCACAGGGGGTCCGCCTTTTTTATTCCCGTTTTGGTCCGGGATTATACAGCAGTCAATAACCGGATGTAACTGTTTGAAAAACAACAACAAGACAGATTCTGAGGCCAAAGTGTAACCTCAACTTGCATAACTGAGTACGGGAGAAAAACAACCCGCTCCGTCATGCGTATTCGTGCATCCATCCTATTTGTCGCCTTTTCCTTTCTCTTGTCCTTCGCCCAGGCTCAGGGTGACCGCTGCCAGTCAGCCGAACTGCAAGCCGCCATGATGGAGGACACCGCCTTTGCGCGCAGCTTCTTTGCCTTTGAAGCGGCCATTGCCGAGATGAGCAACAGCGCGCAGCGATCGGGCGATCATCATGTGCTGCCCGTGGTCGTACACATCATGCACAATGGTGAGGGCGCAGGAAATGGATCCAACATTTCGGAAGCCCAGGTTCAGAGCGCCATCGACGCGCTGAATGCGGATTTCAGCGGCACCTTTGGAGGCGCCGACGTCAACATGGAATTCCAATTGGCCGCGCGGGACCCTGAGGGCAATCCAACCTCCGGCATCACGCGCACCAACGTAACGGACGTCATTCCCAGCTTTGCCACGACGGGCATGGTCACCAACAACAATTCCGACCCCGCCTCGGAGATGAACATCAAAACGCTCAGCCACTGGCCGGGCACGGACTACATCAACATTTGGGTGCTCTATCGCTTGAACGGCGGGACCTCTCCCCTTGGTTTTGCCTACCTCCCCCCAACCTCTGGAGAGCACGACGGCATTGTGGTCCATCACAAGGTGTTCGGCGTCGGAGAGGCCTTTGACCTCCTGCCCAACTTCGACCTCAACCGCACTTTGACCCATGAAGTCGGACATTACCTCGGGTTGTACCACACGTTCAACGGCACCAACGACTGTGGGGACGAAACCAATTGTGCCGCCCAAGGTGACCGCGTATGCGACACCCCTCCCACCACAGGCTCCATTGGTTGCAGCCCAATCGATTGTCCTGAAACGTTGTCTGAGAACTTCATGGATTACTCCAACGATCCCTGCATGGAGTCCTTCACTGAGGGCCAAAAAGTGCGCATGCGGGACGCCTTGGAGGTGCAACGTGCCTCCCTCCTCGAAAGCGAAGGCGCCATTCCAGTGATGGCCACAGACGCCGGTATTTCCTCCATCGAAGGCCTCGCCTCCCAAGGGTGCAACCCCACCATTGAACCGCAGGTGACCCTCCAGAATTTCGGCACGGCACCATTGACCCATGCCTCCATCCACTTCGCATTGGATGGCGGCACGGTCAACACCATGGCGTGGTCAGGCAACCTGGCCGAAGGCGAAACGGCCGAAGTGGCACTCCCGTCGATGGCGGCCTCCAGTGGCAGCCATGCTTTGAACGTCTGGATCACCACTGTGGAAGATGGTTATGCACTCAATGACACCTTGGCGGTGGATTTTGAAGTGCTCGACGGGGCCTTTCTGCAAATGGACATCCAACTGGATGCCCTTCCCTTCGGATTTACCTGGAGCTTGCAAAACGCAGACAATGGTCTAGAAATCATGTCGGGGGCAGACTATACCAATGGCACTTTCTCGAATGTCTATATCTCGGAGAGCCAATGCGCCACGACAGGGTGTTATGAGCTTGTGGTAGAAGACCTGTTCGGCAATGGCTTGCACTACCCGCCGGGTGGATGGTACACCTTGACCGATGATGAAGGCAATGTGCTGGGCACTGGATCAGGCGACTTCGGGTCTGAGCAAACGCATGCTTTCTGTATCGAAGGCGCTGCCGTCGAACCCTGTGTGGACGCCAACGGCAACGACCTGTGTGACGCAAGTGAACCCCCTGTGGTCACGGGATGCACCGATCCGCTGAGCTGTACGTTCAACGCTGAGGCCAACTCAGACGATGGCAGCTGCGACTACCTCGATGCCGTGGGCGAGTGCGGAGGCAATTGCCCGGGGGATGCCGATGGCGACAGCATTTGCGACGACGCCGAAATCGAAGGCTGCATGGATCCCACAGCATGCAATTACGACAGCGCTGCCACCGACGATGGCCAAAACTGCACCTATCCACCGGTCAACTTTGACTGTGAAGGGAACGTGGTGGTGGCCATCATGGGCTGCACGGATGAGGGCAGCTGCACCTATGATGCTGCGGCCAACACAGATGACGGCAGCTGCGAATACCTCGACGCCCTGGGCGAATGCGGCGGTGATTGTGCAGCCGATCTGGATGGTGACGGCATATGCGACAGCGACGATATCGCAGGCTGCATGGACCCTGTGGCTTGCAACTACAATGCGGAAGCCACAGCGTCTGGTGAATGCGAATATGCGGAGGCGGGGTTTGATTGTGACGGGAATCCGCTGACCAACAGTGTGTCCGATTTGACGGAACGGGCGCTGTCGCTGACCACGTATCCCAACCCCATCAATCAGGGCGGCTTCTTCCAAATTTCCGGACTGCCAGCACAAGGCGGATGGGACCTCGAAATCCGCAACGCAACGGGACAACTCGTGCAGAAGGCCAAGCTGCAAGCCGGCGAAAGTCATGGCGCTTGGTCCGTTGGGGTCGAAGCCCCTCACAAGGCGGGGGTGTACATCGTGACACTTACATCGCCTGCTGACACCGGCATCGCCACGGGTTCCTCTCGGATCCTGGTGCACTGATTGCAATCCCGCGAGAACGACATGACAACAGCGTTGAGGCCTTGGCTTCAGCGCTGTTGTGCTCTTAGGTCGGTTGGCCAGCGTGCCAATCAGACGGCCATGCCGCCCACCTCCTATATCGGGGAGTCCGTCTTAAAACGGCCCGCTCCCATCAAAACGCTCATTCCGCGCCATGCCCAAGGGATCTGCCACCGTATTTCACCACAAATTATTCGCTCGACCTCGGTATCGCAGGGAAACACCTTCACCTCGCCGGTCGCATTCCATGCTGCTGTGAACGGACGAATCAGCGTATCACCTGAAGCCACGCCCCCATCTGCTGACCACCAAACTTCGATGCCCGCAACCTGCACAGCGGTCTCAGACCACACCGACAGGCCCTTGTCCCAGGTGGCCCACTCGGACTCCACCGGCCATGTATATGCGGCCCTTTGCTCCATCGGAGCAGCGAGACACAATGCGGCATAGGCCAAGAATATGACCACTCCCATCAACAACAATCCTGTCAGCAATCTCATGGGCGCGGCGGATTGGAGGGGATGGGCGGTACCGGTCTCACCTCACCAATGATGGAGTCCCTGCGGCGCAAAACCACTACCGCCACATACTCGGAGAGCAAGCCCCAACCGTAGGCCGTCAACTGCATGCTGGCAGCCCTTGGTGCCAGAAAGGCCACCCGCCATTCTCCTGTTTTGAGCAGGGCTTCGAAGAAAAGAGCGACATACCAAACGATAACGGGCACAAAGGCCATGCGCACACCAAATGTCACCCACCCGTTGTCCAACACCAAGCCCCCCACGTAAAAGGGCCCAAGAGCCCACAGGTAGATGAGGAACATTGTAGGCATCCAATGCATCGGGCGCAGGCTTCCTGGAAAGAAGCGGCGAATGTTGACCCGCGCACGACCGAAGAATTCAACTTGCTTTTGGAATTGACGGAAATCGGTGCGGCGCTTGTGGTAAACAACGGCTTCAGGAATCAAGGCCGACTTCAGACCATGCGCAATCAATCGCATGGAAAATTCAATGTCTTCTCCTTTGACCGTAATGCGATAACCCCCGCTCACTTCCCACGCCTTGCGCGAAATCCCCATGTTGAAGGAGCGCGGCTGATAGGTACCCAACCGCTGCTGGCCACCGCGAATACCGCCTGTGGTCAGGAAAGACGTCATCGCGTGGCTGATGGCTTTTTGAATGGGCGTAAACGAAGGGTGCGCCGCATCGGGTCCACCGTAGACATCGACATCGGGGTGCTGGTCCAAGAAATGCGCCACATGCTCGAAATAGCGCTCGGGGATGAGGCAATCTGAATCGAAAACGACCATCCAATCCCCTTTGGCACGCTCAAAACCAAAATTGCGGGTAAAACCCTGCCGCTCATTTTCCTTCCAGAAATACTGGATATCGAGACGGTCCTCAAAACCCGACACAATTTCTCGGGCATCCCGATCGCTTCCATCCTCGACCACGAGGACCTCAAAATCCTGCACCGTCTGCGCGGTCAAACTCTCGAGGAGCTCCCGGATTTCATCTGGCCGGTTAAAAAGGGGGACAATGACAGAAAAACGCACACCCGAAAGTAGCACCTGTGGACGGGGCATCCTACCATTCCGCCGGGCGTGAAGGTTTATCTTGCCCCCGTGTTCACTCAAGATGCCCCCATCCTCGGCCTGTTGCTGGCCAGTCTCGCCCTCGTTTTTCACACGTCAAGGCTGCCCCGCTTTGCGAAGTTTTACAAGTTCGTCCCGGCCTTGCTCATGGCCTACTTCCTTCCTGCCATTCTCAATTCGTCCGGCATCATAGAGGCGGGAGAAGGAAGCAACCTGTACTACGTGGCGAGCCGATACCTCTTGCCGGCGAGCCTGCTGATGTTCTGCCTTTCCATCGACATCAAAGGCATCATCAACCTCGGCCCCAAAGCGCTCATCATGTTTTTTGCCGCCACCTTCGGCATCATTGTCGGTGGACCTGCTGCGCTCTGGCTGGTGGGCCAAATCCGGCCCGATGTCTTTGGCGGTGATGCTCCAGATGCCCTGTGGCGCGGGCTATCCACCATCGCAGGCAGTTGGATCGGCGGTGGCGCCAATCAGACAGCGCTCAAGGAAATCGCCCAAGCCCAGGACGATCAATTCAGCGTCATGATCATCGTAGATGTATTTGTAGCCAACATTTGGATGCCTTTCCTCCTGATTGGAGCGGGAATGAGCGCCGTGATTGACAAGCGACTCAAGGCGGACGCCTCTGCTGTAGACGCGCTCAAAGCCAAGGTCGAAGCCTACCAGAGCAGCATCGCAAGGATTCCGACGTTCAATGACCTCATGGTCTTGTTGGGTGTCATTTTCGGAATGGTTGGTGTGGCCCATTTTGTTGGGGGCTCCATCAGTGAGGGCATGGGCGCATGGTATGCCGAATCCATCGCCAGCGACCCGGACTCCATTGTCCGGTTCCTCAGTTCCTTGAAGAGCCCCTTCTTTTGGCTGGTCTTCCTCTCTACGATGTTCGGGGTCGCATTGAGTTTCACGCCCATGCGCAAGTATGAAGGCGCCGGAGCCAGCAAACTGGCGAGTGTCTTTCTCTACGTCTTAGTCGCCACAATTGGTGCCAAAATGGACATCGGGGAACTCATCGCTTCGTGGAACCAATATTGGCCCGTCCTGGTCATTGGCCTGCTGTGGATGCTCGTGCACGTGACTGTGCTCCTGGTGGTCGCCAAATTGATCAAGGCCCCGTTCTTCTTCGTTGCAGTAGGCAGCCAAGCCAACGTTGGTGGTGCAGCCAGTGCACCCATTGTGGCCAGCGCATTTAGCCCCGCGCTTGCACCAGTTGGCGTGCTCCTTGCCGTTTTGGGTTACGCCGTAGGCACCATAGGCGCCGTGGTGTGCATGGAATTTATGCGTTATCTGAGTATGGTTGGATGACGTATGTGGTGCGGCGCCGGTCCGCCTCATGACGCTCTCTGCGGATCAAATCCACACCATACCTCAGTGCATACTCCTGATTGACCTGACGAATGGCCTGCGCGCGCCTGGCCCTTTTGGTTTCCCCCGTGAGATCATCTCCCAAATTGAGCAATGCGTTAACCTCCTCCGTGTCCATACTAATGGGGCCCAAGGAGTGAAACTTTAAAACTGTTGGTGACAGGCCCACGTCGACTTTGACCCGGGCGGTCCCAGACTGGGCTGATGCAGGTACTGCATTGGCTGCCGCATCCCGCTTGCGCGAAACGCCACGCCCCAGCACAAACGCTACAACGAGGGCCAACAACGCTCCGAGAAACTTCCAAGGTCCCCCCCCGCCTTCCGACTCCAATTGAGATGGGCCTTCGGCTGTCTCTATTGCAGCCGGCACAACCAAAGGCATGGATGCTGACGCCAGTGCGTTAAACACGCTGTCCACATTCCAATGCAACATGATCTCCACAGAATCGACAGGGTTGTGGTGCTCAATCCAAAATTCACCCGCTGTACTGCGAAAACACTTGAACCCTTCATCGATGGGTGCCTTCGAATGTTTGACCAAAGGCCCCCTGTTGAAGGCACTGCTGATGACGGCGGTCAAATCTGACTTTCGGACAACCAGTGAGTTGTGGACGCTCGATACCAGAAAATAGTCTCCCATGTCCACGGGCCTCCCCACATCGTCCTTCATGATGAGCTCGAACACAGGATTGTATTGTCCCAAGAGTTCCCAAGAGTAGCCATTCATGTTCAAGGCATGGAACAACCCTGTCGTTTCGATGGCCCCTGTCCCTGTTTTTTCATACCCCAATGCCACAACGCGGCTGTTCTGTCCGTCCCACCAAGCAAATTGCTGCCTGAAATGCTCCGGACCTGATGGACAGGGCGACCACTCCCACTCTCCGGTATTGGATACAAACTCCACCACCTTGGAGTGGTAATGCCAAAAACCTGCTCCTCCAGCCAGGAAGACCTTGTTGTTCCAATAAAAAGGAACGGCACCCACATTGAATCCCACATTGTGGCTTTTGGAATGGTTGACCCCGGCACTGTCCACCAAGAGCCTCAAATCCCCTAGGCGCATGACCCATTCACCTTTACTTCCTGCGATGGTCTCCAGCCTGCTAGTGCCAACCTTCACCAAGGATGAGTAGAGATCATCCGATGAACCCAGAATCGACCTGGCTTGTTGCACCCTCGGCGTGCTCAACCAAACGTCAGGATCTGCGCGCATCTCTGGTTGCTGGGCCAAGACAGGAAATGACCACAACAACAGAAAGCAAGGGAGGAGTGAACGGCTCACGTAGCAAAACAAACCACATCCCTCAATACGTGCAAACACAATTGAGTGAAGTACGTTCCCACACATATTTCCCGCTCAATTTAAACCCAATTGAGTCTCCTTTTTCGCCTGTCACCGTGCTTTCTAAAACCCTCTAACCAATAAGTGATCACATAACATTGACTGCTGCCTATCACCCCTGTTATTCCCATCCACTGCCCGAATTGCATCGATTTCCGATGGCCAAGTACGAGCTATTGAGGCAACAACTGCAATATGAAGGGATCATGGAGCCCGCTCAATTCTTTGCGCCCAATGCCATTGAGGAGCATAACCTGCTGCGCGTCCATGACAGTAAATACCTCAATAAGTTGGAAGCAGGGAGCTGGAGCCGCCAAGAGGAGCGGCGCTCAGGATTTCCATGGTCACTCGCATTGATTGACCGCGAGAAGACCATCATGGAAGGCACTCGCCTGTGCGGCATCGAAGCCGCTCGAGGAGGCATCGCATTGAACATTGCTGGCGGGACGCACCACGCCTTCAAAGACCGAGCTGAAGGTTTTTGTCTACTCAATGACCTTGCCATCACCGCATATGACCTTCTGGACAGGGGCATGGACCGCATCGCCATCATTGACTTGGATGTGCACCAAGGCAATGGCACTGCCCAGATTACGGCACAGGAGGACCGCATCTTCACCTTGAGCATGCACGGGGAACACAACTACCCCTTGCACAAGCCGCAGAGCTCACTGGACATCCCACTTCCGGATGGCACCGGCGACCTTGATTACCTCAATCGCCTAGACCACGCCTTGCACAGAGTCATGACGGAATTCCAGCCGCAAGTGGTCCTGTATCAATGTGGAGTAGATGTCTTGGCCACCGATAAGCTGGGCCGGCTCGCCCTGACCATTGAAGGATGTCGGACCCGCGATGAAATGGTCTTTCAAGCATGCAAGGACGCCAGTATTGGTGTGGCCTGTGCAATGGGGGGCGGTTACTCCCAGAACATCTCCACCATCGTCAAGGCCCACATGAACACATTTAAAGTAGCGCGCGACATATGGACCTAACGCAGTGGCCCCTCAGTCACTGATTAGAGCCAGTGCCCCGTAATCTCTCGCTTGGCCTTGAGGTAATCCTCATTTTCGGGACGGACCGGTAGAACCAGGGGAACGCGTTCTACGCTCAGCCCGGCATCACGCAACGCCGCCTCCTTGAGTGGGTTGTTGGTCAGCAATCGCACTGATTGAACTCCAAAGTGGGCCAACACCGCGACTGCATCCACATAGGTGCGCTCATCCTCTGCATGGCCCATGGTTGTGTTGGCCTCGAACGTATTCAATCCTTCATCCTGAAGATTGTACGCCTTCAACTTCTCCACGAGGCCAATCCCCCTGCCCTCTTGCCTCAGATAAATGAGCATGCCCCCATGCTCCTTGAAGTGCGCCAAGGCTCCGTGCAACTGCTCTCCACAGTCACATCTGTTGCTGGCAAACACATCGCCCGTCATACACTCACTGTGAATGCGCACTGGAAGAGGTTGGTCCGAAGTCACATATTCTTCGACTCCTCTGTGCAAGACCACGTGCGGAAAGGCGTCACCAGGCGCACCAAACGCACTGATGTGGTAGGCGCCCCATTGGTTGGGCAATCTGCTTGTGACCAGCAATTCCATGGTGCAAAACTACGGCATCCCTGCGCCGCTGTACCGCCCTCTATCACAACGGACCCAACGAAAAGGGCCGCCCGAAGGCAGCCCTTTCATTGTTATATGCAATTGGAGTTACTCGCAGGCCTGTCCGAAGGCACCGAGGATGACCAAGAGGTCACCAACAGCCGTAGAGCCGTCGCCGTCGATGTCCGTTGGACAGTCGCTTGCGCCAGAGAACACGCAAGTGCCATCCTCTGAAGTCGCAGCAGCATTGTAGTTGTCAGCGTCTGGGTAGGTACAGCCAAACACCAGTGGCGTAGCGCAAGAACCATCATCTGATCCGGCCCATGGGCTGAACTCTGCACTCAATGGGTCAGTACAACCAGCGCATGCCTCACAGCTGTTGAAGCACACAACATCCAGCGTCATATCTGAACCAGCAACAACAACCTCGCGGTTGTAGCCGCCCAGACCATTGTCTGCTCCGCAATCGGCTGGAACCGTCTCTTGACCGTCCCAAGTGTTGCCGTTGATGAAGATGTACTGGTAAGCGCCATTGGACAACTGCAAGGTGTACTCATAAAGGTTCAAGCCTGGAGAGGTCATGGCGGTAGCGCCCGGATCCCAGCCTTGGAAAGAACCTGCAATGTGCACACCACCTGCACCCAATGTAGAAGTGGTCATATCCAAACGAATGGTCACGATGTAAGAACAAGATCCATCATCGGCCACTGCGTCTGCATCGTAATTCTGAGCATCTGAGTCGGTACAGCCCGTAGCAACATCGCATGCATAGCAGGAAGCCCAACACACAACGTCAAGCGTAGCCGCTCCGGTGACATCGACGGAACGGTTGGTGAAGCCATCAATGGTAGAGGTGCAAACGGCACCTTCAGAGAAGTACTCCTGGTCCGCCCATCCATCAACCGTGAACTTGTATTCCACAGTGCCCACGGTCAACTCTACAGTCGCCTGATAAACACCATCGACATCGTCATCTGTCATCGGAACGCAAGCTCCACACCATCCGGTGAATGTTCCGTTCAGATTGACCGCACTGAAGCTGCCGGCGTATTCGTTCATGTCCACCTGGAAGGTGACCATGTACGTACATGATCCGTCGTCGTCAGTAGCCAAGTCACTGTAATTGGTTGCTGCCTGATCGGTACAGCCGAACACCTCTCCACCGCCTTCGCAGTCGGAACAGCTGTTCCAGCAAACGACAGGCTGGCTTTGGTTCGTAGCCAACTGAAGCACACGGTTCGTAAACCCGAAGTTCTCGGTCACACAACCACCTGCACCTGCGAGGTTCTCCTCAGCGCTCCAAGCATTCACCGTGAACTTGTACTCATAGTAATCACTCGTCAACGGAATGGTCGTCTCATAAATGCCGTTACCATCCTCATCCAACATCGCGTTGCAAGCACCGCACCAACCATTGAACTCGCCGTTTACATACACAGAGTCCAATTCATTGAGTGGATACTCACTCATGTTGACCGAGAAGGTCACGTCGTAGATACAAGTGCCATCATTGGCCGTAGCAGCCTCATCGTAGTTCGCTGCTGCACTGTCATTACATCCAGGCACGTCGTCTTGGCCGATGCAGGCCCAACATGAACCCCAGCATACAACGCCCAAATCAATGGCCTCTGTTCCGGCAACATCAAGATCGCGGTTGGTGAAACCGCCTTCCTTGACGACACAAGGTCCCACCGGGTTGTCACCAGGGGCCAGATCTTCTTGATCGGCCCAAGAATCGACCTGGTACTTGTAGCGATAGTTCTCTCCTAGAGGCAGGCTGATGGTCGCTGTCCAGATGCCATCCAAATCATCGTCGGTCATCTGGTTGCAGTCTGCGCAGAAGTCATTCCAGCTGCCTGCAACGTTGACGAAACCAAACGTACCGCCGTAGTTGTTCATGTCGACGTTAAACGTCACTGCCAAGCTGTCCGCAGGATCCGTAGGGCCACCGCCGTCATCGCCTACACAGACACCGTCTGTGCCGCATTCTCCAAAGCAGAAATTGAATGTAGTGTCTTGCGTGATGTTGTCTAAATAACGGTCATTGAAGTTTCCAGGATCACCACAAGGAAGACCGGTAAGGTCCTCCTTACAACCCCAACTGCACGCAGCTCCACCGTTGGTGAAGATGTAGTAGCTAGAAACACCTTCAGGCAGTGTCATTGTAATAGACCAAGTGCCATCTCCATTGTCGGTCAACGGATTGTCACCGGGGTTTCCGAATGTGCCGCCACCAGCAAGGTGCACGCCATCGGGAGAAACCTCCTCATTGGACATGTTGACATTCCATGTAATGTCCACCGTCCCTTGGGTGTTCTGCTCTTCACAAGTGCCGCAGAAGTCGAAGCACTGCACAGGCAGCACGATGTCTGCATCCACGATTTCGAAACCGCGGTTGCCGAAACCATCTCCAGGAACGAAATCACAAGCTGTTCCCAAAATGGCCTGCTCGTCACCGCCCCAGGCATTGATCATGAACTTGTGCTCATAACTCCCCGGATCGAGGCTCACTGTATGGGTGTACACGCCATTGCCACTGTCGGTCATGACGTTGTCACAAGGACCGCACCACCCTTCAAATGAACCGGTCACATAAATCGTTTCGGTACCATCCAAATCGGAATTGGACATGTCGACTTGGAAGGTCACATTGTATTGCGTCGAAGGGGCTGAACAAGAGCCGTCCGTAGTACACTCTCCGAAACAAGTGTTGATTGTAGTGTCTTCGGTGATGTTGCTCAACAAGCGGTCGGCAAATGGACCGTCTGCGCAATCTAGCCCTGCAATGTTCTCCTTGCAGTTCCAGCCACAGGCCGCACCGCCATTCGTAAACGTGTAGTTTCCGGTGAAGCCCACTGGAACGGCAATGGTCGTAGACCATGTGCCGTCGCCGTTATCGGACATGGGGTTGTCTCCGGGAAATCCGAAATAGGCACCTCCCGCCAAAGACACACCATCAGATGAGACGGTCTCGTTTTCCATGTTCACTGTAAACGTCACATCTACCGTTTCCCCTGATGGGGGCCCGGATCCCGTGCCGTCATTCCAGAAGTAGATGTTGTCGAGATAAACATCCCATCCCGCACCATTGGCGGAGCCGTCAGCATTGAACTGACCGTCAAACTTCATTTGGAACACGCCGTCCCAAGTCATGCCTTCAAACGCGGCTTTGGTCAGGTCTACGCTGTTCCATGCACCAGGTGTGAGGGGAACTTCTACGAGGAACTCGCCAGCACCCGTTCCACTGTTGACAGGAGTCACCTTCAGCATCCGGTCGTTGCCGGCGGCCACCCAGACATCCACGTGGAGGTGGGTCATACCGGACAAATCCGACAATGAGACCTCTGTTCCCTGGTAGTTAAAGTTGGCATACTGCAACACAGTATTCCCGGTTCCGGGATCGTAAGCCTCATCCACAGTACCGGACTGAGCCCAGAATGGATTGTAGTTGTTGGCAATGTTATCGTACGCACCTCCATAGATGGAGACCACATCTCCAGCATCCAAGGTGGGATCAGCGGCATTGTCTGTAGGTGTGGCACTGCCAGCCGCTTCCACCACAATCGTACCCACCATGCCATTGGCAGCATGTGAACCAATGCTGCAGTCATACTGATATGTTCCCGGAGTGTTCAAGGTCACTGTGCCCATGCACACGCCTCCAGCAGAACCGCTGTTGGAACCCAACGAGAACGTCTCGGGATTGCCCCATGTGGCTCCAAGTGTACTCGAAACGCCATTCACGTTGTGGAAGCCGCCTTCGTTTAAGAAGGCAATGGTCTCGCCAGCGGTCACCGTCAGCGCAGAAGGGCTGTAATAGTAATTACCGGCCAGGACAGTATGGTCAGCTCCGGTGCAATCTTGAGCTTGTGCATAGCCGAAGCCGAACAAAGCAATGAAGAGCAGCAAAATATTGCGCATTGTGTTTGTGGTTACAGTTTGGTTTCTACAATCGCGGCCAATATAGCGAGAGAAGGTGTACATCATACACCTTCCCACAAATCAGGGGAATGACACTGCCATTATCAAGAAGGAAGGGCACCAATCAAAGCCCCAAACCTCAAGAGCGTCGATGTTTATCGGCTCAAACGAGGAAACACGACGAATACAAAATAGTTTCCACAATCAGCCAACTTCCATGTCGGAAGACCGAATCCAGAGGTTGATGAGCGAAGCCACCATCAAACTCAGGCCTGCGAGCACCATGGTCTGAATGACATCGTCACCCAGCAGTGTTTTGTAGGCCCAATTGATGCCACCGAGGGCCGCCACGATTTGCGGAATGACGATGAACATGTTGAACACCCCCATGCCCACCCCCATCTTCTCCGAGGGTATGGCGCCGGAAAGCATGGCATAGGGCATGCTCAAAATGCTGCCCCAAGCGAGGCCAATCAGGGCAAAGCTCCAATTGAGATTGGACGCCGTCTCAGGTCCCCACCACGTCATGGTCAAGAAGCCCAAGCCCCCGAGCGCAAGGCTCAACAAGTGGGTCATTTTGCGGTTCAATCCCCGGCGGCTTGTCCATACCGAAAGCAACAGCGCAAACACCATGCTGCTCAATCCGTAGACCCCCATCGAACTGGATACCGCGTTGGCGGCTTCGTTGTACGCTGCGCTAGCGACAGCATAATCTAAGGCCCCTTCCTCGGGCATTGCCGCTCCAAAAACATGCTCCGTCAAGGCTGGGGTTGCAAAGGACCACATGGTGAAAAATGCGAACCAACTGAAGAATTGGACGGCCCCCAGCTTGACCATGACCCTCGGCATCTGCCCCACAAATGCCGTGATTTCAGCCGCGCCATGCCCCCACCCTCTGCGCTCGGCCTTTTCTTGTTCAAATGCCGCCAAATCTGCTGGAGGCTCCTCGCTTGTGGTGAACACGGTGTAGAGAATACTCGTCAGGAATACGAAGGCCCCAATGGCGAAGGAGACATAAACGCTGGCGGGAATCTCCCCTACTGCAGCCTCGTTGGCCACGCCGAGCTTGGTGACGAACCAAGGCAGATTGGACGCCACCCAAGTTCCGATGCCGATGATTAAGGTCTGGAGCACGAAGCCATAGCTCCGCTGCTCTTCGGGCAGTTTGTCCGCCACCAGCGCACGGAAGGGCTCCATGCTGATGTTGATGCTCGCGTCCAGGATCCACAGAAAGCCAGCCGCCATCCATAGCGTTGGACTGTATGGCATGAAAAACAAGGCCAAAGAGCTTAACACAGCCCCCATCAGAAAAAATGGCCGGCGGCGGCCCCACCGCGGATGCCAAGTTCTGTCGCTGAGGTATCCAATCACAGGCTGGACCAACAACCCCGTCAGGGGAGCGGCAATCCAGAGCATCGGAATCTCGTCCTTGGACGCTCCGAGTGTCTGGAAGATGCGGGACATGTTGCCCCCCTGAAGGGCGAAACCGAATTGGATGCCCAGGAATCCGAAACTCATGTTCCAGATTTCCCAGAAGGAAAGCCGCTTGGTGTTCATGGCGATTGAATTGAAATGCCCCCGACACTTGGCCGGGGGCATCAAATGTAATTCAGGTCCTGAACGCTACTCGATTACTCGCAGCTCGAGTCGAATTGCGAGAGGAAATCCACAAGGTCAGAAGCGCCGATCAAGCCATCTCCCGTTGAATCAAAGGGACAATCCGACGTGACGGAGAAAGTGCAGGTGCCATCGTCCACTGTGGACGCCTCGTCATAGTTGTCTGCATCTTGATAGGTACAGCCCTGGCAGCTGTCGTAATCGCACCATCCAGAGTCGGCGTTGGCACTAGCATCATAATTGCATGCCACTGGATTCAAGCACCCATAGATGGTGTTTGACACCCCGTCTGTAATGATGGCATCGTCCGAGTCCGCCTCTCCTCCTCCTCCGCTGTCGGAAAAGGTGCTCGAGTCGTCGGTGATGTCAAACCCAGCCACGCTGCGCTCTCCCTCACCACCCACAGTGTAGGTCAAGCCCGCCTGAAAGGAGAAGCTCTGACCCAAAGCCAATGTGACGCGTGCGATGCGCACGGAATGCGCACAACCCGGGCGTCCGAGCAGTTCCAAACAGTGGTTGGACGGCTCTCCGCCTGTATCTCCTTCAATTTCCCAGCCAAGGCTATCACCCTCCGCAGCGAGCAATTCACTGTCAAAGGCAGACATCTCAGAGAGGGCTTCACCATCAAACCCGATGGCCGCCAGGTCAGGACCGCTGCCAACCGAACCGCCAATCGTAAACCAAGAGTCAGAGAGGCAATCCAAGTTGGTATACTCTGTCCCATTAAAAGCCGTCGTGACGGCCATGTCGTGGGGGTTCCATCCGTCACAGGTGGCCGATTGGTGGAAGGCATCAAAAGGCTCGACACGCAAGGTGACATCGCCTCCTTTTACGCCTACCACGCGCTTCAAGCGAATGGCATCAGGCGGCAACAAAGCATACACCTCATTGGTGTACGTCATTGCTGGACCCGCATTGTCCTCGAAGTGCACAGTGACCGGCGCAATCGCCAGCAATCCCGCGTACACACACTCCGAATCATCCGCTATGACCACCGTTGCGCTGTAATTGGTGGCTGCCGGATCCGTGCATCCCGCGCAAGTGGTAAAATCACAAACCAAGGGGGCTAGAATCTGTGCATCAGGGTCGTAGTTGCACGCTGCAGGGTTCGGACACCCCTGACAAGTCAAATACTCGCAGTTCTCCGCCTCCGGAATGGCCTCTGGGTCATAATTACAGGCTCCGGGATCACCACAACCCTCTGTTGCCGAGGTCACGTCAGGATCACAATTGCCGTTCTCATCGGGGACGGTCAGATCTGGGTTCGTATCGTCACAGTCAAATGGCTGATATCCATAGGCTTCACCGAATTCAGCACAATCTAAATTGAATGGTGAGCCGATGAAATCCGTCGTATCCGCATTGCGGTAGCCATCGTTGTCTATGTCGCGGTAACAGGTCTCTTGTCCATCACAATTGCCATCGATACCATCTCCGACAACATCAGAGGGATTCCCAGGATATGCCACCGCCGTATTGTCATTACAATCACCACCTGTGGTCGCGTATCCCTCGCCTGGCTCACACAGCAACACTGGCGTGGTGCCATAACCATCGCCATCAGCGTCCACGAAATATGTCGTGGGATAGAGACATTGACACACCTCTCCGATGGCATAAGTAACCAGTTCACCAGAACCACCAAGCTGGCCACCGGGAAAGACAGATAGGTTGATCATGCCACCGAGCTCCCCATCCGTCGTGAACTGCCCCAGCAGAACACGACCAGTGACATCCGGTACTCCGTTCGATTGGTCATTGGTCGAGAACCAAGCACCTCCTACTGAAGTGTTGATGACAATGTCACCTCCGGCCTCGAATGAAAGCCCCCAATCCTGCGCCTCATCGGACACCAGGCCTACCAAACCCTCGCCTGCTGTAGCAGATGGCTCTTGCTCAATGCCAAGCGTTACCCAACTGTCAAAGGCAAGTTCTGGAGCGAATCCATACAGAATGGGGTTGATGGCATTGGGTGTCGCGGCACCAAATTCATTCTGATAGAAAGAAGTGGTGGTGGTCACCGTCAGTGGATAATCAGCATCGCCGAATACAGCAGACACCAAGTCTGACGAGGTGTCAGCAATGAAGTATACCCGATAGGTGGTCATGCCAGCCAAGACACCGTCCGTATGGACTTGCATGACCTCGGTCTCAACACAATACGGCCCTGCATTGGGCTGGTAATTACATGCCGAAGGATCGGAGCAGGCTTGGGCCAAAATTGAGGAGCCCGCACCACTAACGACAGTAGCACAAATGGCCAGGAAGATGGAGTGGATGGTTCTCATTCAGTGAAGTTTGGTGTCCTCAAATTAACCTGCCGGTCAAGTAAAATCCGGTGACATTCATCATTGCCCGTGATGATCTCTATGAAACCGTGTAATGGCCCCAATGGAATACCTGGGCAACCGCGCTCAGCATAGAAATCAGCCGAGCACTGGCCGGCTTAATCTCCGCAAGGCTGCCCGTAAAGCGACAGGAAGACGAGCAAGTCAGCTGAGCCGATCAAGCCATTGCCATCCGTGTCGTAAGCACAGCCGCCGCCGCCTTCGCAGTCGAATTCACAGGAACCGTCGTCGAGGGTCGCACCCGCCTCAAAGTTGGTCGCATCATCATAGGTGCATCCCTGGGTTCCGACGATCAAGAACTCGCAAGTACCATTGTCCTCAGTGGCATTCGCATTGTAGTTCTGTGCATCTGAATCTGTACACCCTGAAATCAAACAAGACCCATCATCATCAGTGGCGAGCGGATTGTAGTTGTCCGCCAAGTCATTGGTACAACCTGGCACCTCATCCTCATCACAGACCTGGTCGCCGTCCGCGTCATTGAGGCAGTTGCCATCGCAATCCACTGTGTTGTTGGGGTACCCGACCGGGAACTCGCACAAGTCATTGTCCACGATGCTCGCCTGGGGGTTGTAGTTGCAGGCATCGGTTTCGTCACACCCCGCGCATGTGAGGAAGTCACATGAGCCATCCTCGAAGTCAGCCAAGGGATTGTAGTTACAGGCGCCAGGATCGGTACAACCCGGCGTCACAACTGGGAATGTCAACGCCGCTCCAGGCACTTGAATATTGGCACCTCCTGATGAGCGATACTGGATGTTCAACACCATGTCGACGATGCCATCCGTGGTGAACTGACCGAGCAACACCTTACCGTCCGCATCGGGAAACGCCAATGGTTCCAAGTCTGGCAGGATATACCAAGTGCCTCCCACGGGATTGTCGATGATGATATCACCACCGGCTTCAAATGGAATGAAATCCACACCGATGTAGTCCACAGAACCCGCGTTGTCCTCAGAACCAATGGTCACCCATGAATCATACTGCAATGAAGGAAAAGTACCATACAAGATGGGATTGATTGTGGTCGAGGTTGCCCCGCCCAACGCATCCTGGTAGAACGTTCCTGTCGTCGTGATGGACAATGCGGTGTCCTGAAGACCGTACACCGCGACGATTTGGGCGCCCGGATCGGTGAGCTCGGCATATACCCGATAGGTATCAAAGCCATCTCCGGAAGTGTTTTCACCTACGAGTTCATATGACAGCCCTTCGAAGTCCGTTTGCTCATAGCCAATGCTCAAATCAGTTTCGTTGGACACCACCAGCGCAGCGTCACGCCACTGAATGTTGCAGGTCAGGTTCCAGTTTCCGGTGGTGGTCAACTGCCCAATCAATACTTGACCGTTGGCATCGGGGATGGCCTGAGGCTGGCTTGGCAAGGCGTACACACTGCCCCCTACGCCGTCATTCACCACAAAATCACCTCCATTTTCAAAACTCAGCACCGCTGAGTTCCAAGACGCCCCACCAACGGAGGCGATTGGATCCCCAAAAGAGTTGTCTTCCTGACCGATGGTCAGCCAAGAGTCTCGGGTCAGATTTTCAAAAGTGCTGTACAGCAAGGGATTGATCCCAACCGGAGTGAAGCCTCCAAAGGGATCTTGATAGAATCCTTCGGTAGAAGTCACAGACAAGCCAAACGGTGCTTCGCCGTAAACAGCCTGCATAATATCCGTGTTGTTGTCGAAGTTGGCGTAGATGCGGTAGGTGACCCCTACATCTGAATTGTCCACCACTTCATAGGTCAACCCAGTGAAGCCGGCCTGCGCAAGGCCTGAAAAACAAAAGAAAACACCCAGCAGCGCGTGCTTGAGCAAGATTTGGGAATTAGGCATGCCGTAAGATAAACACGCCCCCAGTTCCTGACCCAATGACAGCCAGTGATTTTTGTCAGTGCTTGCAGCGCTCCCCCTTTAAAAGCAAGTGATACACATCCAATTCGGGCCATGGTCCACGCAACAATCACCCCCAAAACCACATCAAGGGCGCAACAGCCCTCTTGCTTCGGCGTTCAGCTCTTTGCGGAATCGCCTTCGAGCAAAGCCATCATGGCCTCTGTTCCTGCGGTCCAAGCCGTCTGTCCCTGGGATTCGGACAACATCGCTTTGGCCAGTTTCTTCCCCAGTTCCACACCCCACTGGTCGAAGCTGTACACGCCCCACAACAGCCCTTCCAAGAAAATTTTGTGCTCGTGGGCCGCAATGAGCGCGCCAATGGCATGTGCACTCAACTTCTCGGCCAACATGAACGTGGATGGACGCCCTCCGTCGAATGCACGGTGTGGCGCTACCCGCTCGATGTGCTGCTCGGACGCCCCAGCAGCCCGCATTTCATCTTGCACTTCTTCCAATTTCCGGCCTTCACAGAACGCCTCGGCCTGAGCCACAGCATTGGCCAAGAGCATCTTGTGCATCCCGGCATCGCCCCCCATCGGGAGCCGGAATCCCACAAAATCCATGGGGTGCAATTCGGTTCCCTGGTGCAACAGCTGGTGAAAGGCGTGCTGACCATTGGTTCCCGCTGCGCCCCACACCACAGGCGAGGTCGACCAAGCGACCCCTTTGCCGTCCCGTCCGACAGACTTTCCATTGGACTCCATCTCAGCCTGTTGCAGGTAAGCCGGCCATGACTTGAGTGCTTGGGCATACGGAAGGACCACACGGCTGCTGAAACCGAGGACATTGACATTCCATAACTCGATCAACGCCATGTGCAGCGGCACGTTGGCATCTGCTGACGCTTCTTTGAAATGACGGTCCATGTCACGCGCTCCGGCCAACAATTCACGAAACACATTAGCACCCGAGCCCAACGCCACAGACAAACCAACGGGTCCCCACAAAGAGAAGCGGCCACCTACCCAGTCCGAAAAACCGAACACCCGGCCGGGGTCAATCCCCATGGCCGAGGCCCCTGCCACGTTTGAGCTGACGGCCGCCATGTGTTGGCCTGCGTTTTCCTTGCCCAGACCATTCTCCAACCATTGCAAGGCCCGCTGGGCATTGGCCATGGTCTCTTGGGTCGTGAAGGTTTTAGACACGATCACAACCAAGGTCTCAGCAGGATCAAGGCCCGACAGGGCTTCGTCCAGGTGAAAAGGATCAACGTTGCTGACGAACCGAACCTCCAATGGGCTGCCCGCCTTCATCCGAATCGGCGCCAAGGCCTCGTGCACCATCACTGGCCCGAGGTCTGAGCCTCCGATGCCGATGTTAATCACATTGCGAAACTTGCCGTCACGGGCTGTGGTGTAGTGTCCCGAGCGCACTGCATCCACAAAGGCCAACATCCGGTCACGCGTCTCCAAGACTTCAGGCATGACGTCCTGACCACCGACTTGAAATGCATCTTCAGCCTCCCCCCGCAAGGCCATGTGCAGCACGGCGCGTTGCTCGGTGACATTGATAGCCTCACCAGCAAACTGCGACTCCACAGCCCCTTTCCAGTCGGCTGACTCCGCCAAGGATTTCAACTCGGCCCACGCGGCCTGGTCAATGAGCTGCTTGGTGAAATCCATTCTCCAAGTGCCTGGTGCATCCAATACCCAGCGGTTCACGCGACCCGCTTCCCGCTGGAGCGCCGATAGCCCCTTGGACCGCAACCGCGCAGCCTGTTCTGCAAGGGACGTATCCCCTACCGCAGCCGCAAAATCAAAAGTCTTCATCACGTCGTTCCTTCACCTTGACTGCAGAACCTGCACCTCAGCGGTTGCGGGAAAGGCAATTCAAATCGTCAAAGGCCTGTGTCAAGCGCTCGACGAAATACTGCTCGCCTTGGCGCAGCCATACCCTGGGGTCATACCTCTTCTTGTTGGGTTGATCTGCGCCCTCAGGGTTTCCAATTTGCGTTTGCAAATAAGGGGACCACTCCTGCACATAATCGCGCACGCCACTGAGGTAGGCCCACTGCATGTCCGTGTCGATGTTCATCTTGACGGCGCCGTATGAAATGGCTTCACGGATTTCCTCCACACTGCTGCCAGAACCTCCGTGGAACACAAAGTCAACTGGGCGGGGGCCGGTGCCGTGCTTCTGGGCGATGTGGGACTGGCTGTTCTTGAGAATGACGGGCGTGAGCTCAACATTACCGGGCTTGTACACACCGTGAACGTTGCCAAAGGCGGCCGCAACCGTGAACTGTGAACTCACCGCGCCCAGCTGTTCGTAGGCATAGGCCACCTCTTCAGGCTGGGTGTACAGGTGCTTGGCATCGATGTCTGTGTTGTCCACTCCGTCTTCTTCTCCTCCGGTCACACCAAGCTCGATTTCGAGAAACATGCCGAGTGGCGCCATGCGCTTGAGGTACTCCACGCAAGTGGCAATGTTCTCTTCGAGTGGCTCCTCCGAAAGGTCAATCATGTGCGAAGAAAACAGGGGGGCTCCAGTCGCTTTAAAGTGGGCCTCTCCCCGGTCGAGCAGACCATCAATCCAAGGCAACAGCTTCCGGGCACAGTGGTCGGTGTGCAAGACCACGGGCACATCATAAGCCTTGGCCATCTCGTGCACGTGCAGCGCTGCAGAAACACTGCCGTGTACCGCTCCCGCTTGCTGGTCAAGCTTCAGAGACTTGCCCGCATAAAATGAAGCGCCGCCGTTGGAGAGTTGCACAATTACAGGTGAACCCACGGAAGCGGCCGTTTCCAGCGTGGCATTCAGTGAGTTCGTACCAATGATATTGACCGCTGGAAGCGCATAGCCTTTGTCTTGGGCGTCATCAAAAAGGGCGGCGACTTCTTCCCCGTGAAGAACGCCTGAACGGAATCGGGACATGTTGTGATGGTGTTGTAGCCGCAAGTTACCTCGGAGGCCCCACCTAACCTGCGACTTCCATGCCGGGGATTTCAAAAGTTGTACCCCTCAAAGGCATCCATCCGAACCCCCTTTGCAATGGACGCCGCGCGCCCTCATCACTCCCCGTCAAGGGCGCGAATGATGGCCGCCTCATCAAAGGTCAACCACTTGGCTGCCAACGTCGCCTGTTCGGCCCATGGACTTTGGGGATAGGCCTTGACCAATTCAGCATAGGCTTCCAGCGCACCAGCGGTGTCACGCAATGCCGACTCACGGGCAAAACCAACCCGGAAAATGGCCTCCGGTGCACTGGCACTTTGCGGAAATCCCTCAGCAAGGTCAATCCACTGCTTCACCGCCCCTTCAGCATCCCCTTTGCCCTGCAACAAGTCAGCCCTGCGCATCAAAAAAGCGACCGAGAGGCTGTCGCTGCGGTGGCCGTTGGCGTATGCGGCATATCCGCGCAACAACTCTCCTACCACGGCCTGAACGTCCGCATCCAACCAATCCACATCCGCATCCGCGTCCAAGAAGTCCCGAAACTCAGCTTCAGATTTGGCGATTTGGCCCAGCAACTCGGCATCCGCATCGCTCGGTGCGTTGGAGCACCCCCACAACGCAGCGACGGACAGCACAGCAACAACCCGCATCCAATGCCTCATCAGCGGATGTTTTTAGGGTGGCGCATGGGATAATCAGCCGGGATCTTTCCTTTGGCGATGTCCTTGAGCTTGCCCTGCAACATGGCTTTCCGCAATGCCGGCACATAGTCGGGGATCATCACCCCGTCCAAGTGGTCGTTTTCATGTTGAACGATGCGCGCAGCGATGCCGGTCAAAGCCTCTTCTCGCAGCACCCACTGGTCGTCGAAGTACTCCACCTTGATCGAAACTGGCCGCGTGACGGGCTCCCGCACACCTGGGATGGACAGGCACCCCTCTTCCATGTCGCAGGACTCCTCGCTCTCTTCAAAAATCACAGGATTGATCATGACCCGCTTGAAATCCTTGCAACCCGCATCTCCTTCTTCCCCCTCCCCAAAAGGCGAACCGTCTACCACAAAAAGCCGCATAGAGCGCCCAATTTGTGGCGCAGCAAGCCCCACTCCTTCGGCCCGGTACATGGTCTCCCACATGTTGGCGATCAGCGTATCCAAGCCCTCCATGCCCTTCAGGACATCAGCTGCTTCTTTGCGCAAAACAGGATCTCCATAGGCGACTACCGGTAGAATCATGCGGCAAATTTGCGCCATTCGCGGCATTCGTCCCGCTACATTTGCCACATGAATCAACCGCAACGGCCCCTCGACCGGATCGAGGACGCGATTGAAGACATCAAAAACGGAAAAATCATCATCGTCGTGGACGATGAGGACCGGGAAAACGAGGGCGATTTCGTCGCCGCTGCCCGGCATGCCACTCCCGAGATGATCAACTTCATGGCCACAGAAGGGCGGGGCTTGATTTGCGCCCCCCTTATTGAGGATCGGTGCGAAACCCTTGGTCTTGACTTGATGGTCAGCCGCAACAATGCGGCCTATGAAACCCCCTTCACGGTGAGTGTTGACCTGGTCGGACACGGATGCACCACAGGCATTTCAGCCGCTGACCGCGCCAAGACCATCAAGGCCCTGATCGATCCTGAAATCAACCCTGAAGAACTGGGCCGCCCAGGCCACATATTCCCACTCAAGGCGCGGAAAGGAGGCGTACTGCGCCGGGCTGGACACACCGAAGCCGCGATCGACCTCGCCCGCCTGGCGGGATTGGAGCCCGCGGGGGTGATCGTCGAAATAATGAACGAGGACGGGACCATGGCCCGTTTGCCTGAATTACTGGAAATGGCCGACAGGTTGGATATGAAGATCATCTCCATTGAGGATCTCATCGCCTATAGAATCAGCAACGACACCCTCATCCGCCGCACGGGAACACGCACCATCGACACCGCATTCGGCACATTTCAATTGAACACCTACCGGCAGACGACCGACGACAGTGAGCATTTTGCGCTGACCAAGGGACATTGGAATGAAAACGATGCTGTTCCTGTGCGAATGCACGCCAGTCAGCCTCAATTGGACCTGTTGAGCGAAAGCGATTTGGGAAAGGGTGACATTTTTCATCAAGCGCTGCGCAACCTGGGCAGCAGGGAAAGTGGTGCCTTGGTCTATTTGCAGAAGCCCATCACCTCTTGGGAAGACACCCTCGCCCGGGCTGCAAAAGCAAACTTGGAGGATTCAGGAGCCACCTACATCAGCGACGTAGAAGTAGGGAGAAGACAAGGCCGCGCTTTTGGGTTGGGCGCGCAAATCCTGCGTGACTTGGGCATCCGAAAGTTGCAACTCATGAGTGACACCGCAACTGTCACGAAAGGCATGACGCTGTACGGCATTGAGATTTCAGGGATCATCCCTGTGCGTCCTGATGGCGAATAAGGCGACAGAACACCTAGGCACGAAAAAGCCCGGCGTTGGCCGGGCTTTTTCGTTGGACAAGATTCCTGATTGGTTCAGCTCTTCTTGTGCTTGGCGTAACGCGTGCGGAATTTGTCAATTCGACCCGCGGTGTCCACCAAGGTGTTCTTTCCTGTAAAGAAGGGGTGGCTCGCAGAGCTCACTTCCACCTTGATGACAGGGTACTCGTTGCCGTCCTCCCACTTCTCGGAGTCCTTGCTCTCAGCACAACTCTTTCCGAGGAAACGCCAATCGGCGGTGAGATCCTTAAAAATAACAGTGCGGTAGTTATCGGGGTGAATTCCTTCTTTCATCGTACAGGATATGGGGCGCAAAAGTACGATGCTTTGCGAAACCGCACAACGTGATGTTTTCTTCAGGCCGACCGCCCTCTGCCCTCCACCAAACGCCCGAAACACAGACGTAATGAACAGCCGGGATTGGATAAGATTCTGACCGGAAAAGCCCATCACTCGGTACCTTGCGACGGTTTTAAGTGAGAAGGCTAGCTCCGGCTAGCTGAGCATCAAGTGATAATTTGGTTAAGTAGTCCCGCGGTGAAACGTCACTGCGGGACTTTTCTTATTCGACCGTTTTTTCGAAGCGAACTGATTCACATGGCATTGTCGACACCTTCGCGCATCGTGGTTCCAGTGCCCCTCGGATTCGCCTGACCTTGCTTCTGTGAGAACCACACCTTTCCTCATCCTACTTTCGTTTGCTTTGGCCGTTGGGTTGGCTATGGTGGCGCCGGGAGGAGTGGTCGTCGAAGGAAGACTGAGTACCGCGCCATCCCCCGGCACTTCCTCCCCACTCACCATCAGCATTACAAAAGGCAACCTTGAGTATTTCGGGCGGATTCTGATCTCACTGCCCCCGGATTGCCAGCTGAGCGCCAAACAACTGCATGGAGGAGGCATGACCATGGACCCCGAGCGCAACCTTGCGGTCATCAGTTGGCTGAAGCTCCCCGAAGCCCAACAATTCGACCTCTTGCTGGACCTCGAGGTTTCTCCTCTGGCTCCACCGGGCAACCGGACTCTCGAGTGGGATTTCAGTTTTATCCGGAACAACGATCGCGAGACGGTCAGACCTGCCCCTTTCCATTTTAAAGTTGTCCCATCAAACGCCGCTCCTTCAGCCGCACTCCCAATTCCAACTGAAGCAAACCGAAGTTCTACTCCATCCGAAGAAACTGGAACAAAGGCTTCTCCAACAGCGACACGTTGCGCCACTGAATTGCCTGACGGGCGCTACGAAATCCAGGTTCAACTCAGCGGAGTACCCGAAGGTGGTTTCGTCAAATGTGTCGAAACGTTACCCCCTGGCTGCACACCGGAAATCACCTCAAGTGGCGGTAGTGTGGCTCAGACATCGGACCAAACACTTTCTTTCGTCTGGTTTGACTTCCAAGAGGCCGGAAGCTTGAGTTACATCGTCAGTAAACCACAATTATCCACCCCTACTGAAATTATCGGCTCATTATCATATATCGATGGTGATTCTCCCATGGAAATAGCCGTAATTCCCTGTGAAAGTCAGATATCAGCGCGCTCTTTGGGGCTTTCTTCACCCTCCATACCAAACGAAATTTGGTACGAAGTGCAGATTGCCGCAACGAAAAATCGGGTTGTTACCGATTATTTCGAAGAGAAGTTGAATTTTCGCCTTCCACTTACCGAGGAGAGAGGAGCGAAATGGCACCGGTACACCCATGGTCACTTCGCTGATTACAGGGCAGCCAGAGACTGCAGAGAAGGAATCTCAAGACGCCACGCGTTCAGAGGTCCCTTCGTTGTAGCAAAGAGAGAGGGACAACGGATTTCCGTTCAGGAAGCGTTGACGAGGACAGGACAAGAATGGACCCCGTGAAAGATGGGTAGGTAGAACCAGAGTACACGAATGAGCAACGAACCCACCACAAACAAGGCCCACTCCCTTCCCCCTGCGGCAGGCTGGACAGCTTGTATGCGTGGATTTAGGTCTTGGCTTCAGCTCGAACGTGGACTGAGCTCAAACTCGGTAGAAGCTTATTTGAGGGATGTCCAGCGCCTGGCCTTCTTTGCCCAAAACTTGGCAGACCCCAAATTCGACCCCAAGGGATTTGAGACGATCCACGTAGACGCATTCGTCGCACAACTTTTTGATGAGGGCCTCAGCCGCAACAGCCAGAGCCGCATCCTAAGTGGCGTGCGCAATTTCTGTAAGTACCTGTTGTTGGAAGGCATCCTCGAGCGCGACCCCCTCGAATTGCTCGACTCTCCCCGCCCAGAGAGGAAATTGCCCGATGTCCTCAGTGTTGAGGAAATCCAGTCCATCATCGAAGCGATTGACCTATCCCGCAAGGAAGGTGTTCGGAACCGCGCCATCCTGGAGACCATGTACAGCTGTGGCTTGCGTGTCTCCGAAGTGGTCGGCCTTCGCCTCAGCTGTATCGATGAGGTTGAGGGCATGGTCAAGGTCATTGGCAAGGGCAACAAAGAGCGCATCATTCCCATCGGGGAAGTTGCACTGGATACGATCTCGCGTTACATCGAGCAGTACCGCAGGTTTGTAGAAATTGAGGCCGGATACGAAGACACCTTGTTCCTCGGACGTCGGGGACGGGAACTGACCCGACAAATGGTGTTCACCATGTTGCGCCGGACCGCCCACGATGCAGGCATTCGTAAGCAAGTGAGCCCCCACACCTTCCGCCACTCCTTTGCGACCCACCTCATGGAAAGCGGAGCTGACATTCGCGTCGTTCAGGAGATGTTGGGCCACAGCTCGGTGAGCACCACTGAGATCTACACCCACTTGGATCAAAACTTCCTGAGGGACCAGATGGAGCGCTTCCATCCCCGCAGCATCAAGGCATGATCAAGGCTCAGCACTGCTGGCCCCTTCTGGTTCTTCTTTCCTTTTGTTCCAATGCGGATCTGCGCCCAGCGCCCTCCACAGTAGCACAAGTTGGCCGTATTGGGGTCGTCAAGAGCACGCACGTTTACCGCCATATCGGCAACGACACCCTGTTGTTGGACCTCCGAATACCCTCAGCTGTATCCGCCAATGCACCCGGTGTGGTGTTCGTCCATGGTGGGGGATTCAGCCAAGGGATGAGAGACCGAGGCGCACACACCATCCTTTTGGACAGCCTCGCCACCCAAGGCATTGCCAGCGCGAGCATTTCTTATCGCCTCACGATGAAAGGAAAAGGTTTCGGATGCGATGTTCCTTCCAATGAAAAGCAGGATGCCGTCGAGGCCGCTGCCGAAGACCTGATGTCCGCTTTGGATTGGCTAGGCACAGCCCCTGCTGCATTGAACCTACCAGAAGATTGGGTCGCCATGGGCAGCAGTGCGGGCGCAGAGACAGCCATGTGGGCCGGATATGGCGAACACCCCGATGCTTGGCTTGGGGTCGTGGCTTTTTCTGGCGCCATCACCGATACATTGACATTGCCTAAGAATCCGCCTCCATTTTTTGCAGTGCACGGACGCTGTGACGACGTGGTTCCGCCAAACCGAAACTTGCACCGCAGCTGCCGCGAAAGCGATGCAGGAGGCTGGTGGTTATGCGGTGGACTGTGTTGGGCTGAACGCATCATGGATGCCGGTGGGCAGGCAACCACCCGCGAGTATTGTCAGGGTGACCATATGGTCTGTAACAGCGCCATGTTGGACCCTGTTTTGCGACTCGATTTGATCCGATGGTTGACGGAAATGGGCCGAGAACAGAATATCCAACAGGCTTTTCAGTCATCGGAAGGGCGCTTTTTACCCGGCCCCTGTCCCGACCCCTGCCAGTGAATGGGTGCCGCAGGCACACGCCCCAACTCCCACCCTCGGGCTGCAACCGCCAAGATGCCCGTCACATCCCCACTTTTGGCCATATCCAGCACCCCCTCTTCACGGGCACAGGGTTGGCCCAATAGTGACAGGCAAGTCACCAAAATAGCTGGAGCCTCGTCCGCCTCTACTGGAGCCGCCAAGGTCTGCTTGCTCAGCTTTTGGCCATCAGCATTGACCAAAATGGGCAGGTGCGACCATGACACAGCAGGGGCATCTGGGGCCAAGGCATGACGCAACGCGATCTGTCGTGGTGTGCTGTCCAGCAAATCGGCACCGCGCACCACGGCATTGATGCCTTGTGCCACATCGTCCACCACGACGGCCAATTGGTAAGCCCAGTGCCCGTCTGCACGCTTGATGACAAAGTCCCCCAGGTCCTTGGCATCAAATGCTTGGTTGCCCTGAACGGCATCGTCCCAACCGTACGTTTCTGATGCCATGGCATGGCGGTATGAGCGCGGCACCTGTCCCGCCCCAAGACCGGAACGGCAATAGCCCGGATACACTGCAGCCCCTTCCAAAAGCTTGCGGGTGCAGGCGCATCCATACGCCCGACCCTGCTCCAACAATTGAGCCAGCGCCTCTGCATAAGCTTCGTGGCGCTTTGATTGATACATCACAGGACCATCCCATTGCAGTCCAAACGCCTCAAGGGTCTCCAATATGTCACCGGCTGCACCTGCGACTTCACGCGGAGGATCTAAGTCCTCCATGCGGACATACCAGGTGCCTCCAGCATGACGTGCATCACACCACGAAGCAACCGCAGACAGCATGCTGCCCATGTGAAGTCGGCCCGTCGGAGACGGAGCAAACCTGCCGACATAGCCGGCATTCACCATCACCGTACGAGCTTGCGGTACTTGATGCGCTTGGGACCTGAATCTCCCAATCGCTCCTTTCGGTTGGCCTCGTATTCACTGTATGTGCCCTCGAACCAAACCACTTGACTGTCCCCTTCAAAGGCCAGGATATGGGTGCAAATCCGGTCCAAGAACCAACGGTCGTGAGAGATCACCACTGCACAACCCGCAAAGCTCATGATGCCCTCCTCCAAGGCGCGCAGCGTCCCTACGTCAATGTCGTTGGTCGGCTCGTCGAGCAGGAGCACATTGGCTTCGGTCTTCAGGGTCATGGCCAAGTGTAGGCGGTTTCGTTCACCACCTGAAAGCACCCCACACTTCTTCTGCTGGTCGGAGCCGGCAAAGTTGAACTTGGATACATATGCCCTCGAATTGATGAGGCTGCCACCAATGTCCAACTGTTCGTGGCCGCCGGACACCACTTCCCACACCGTTTTCTCCGGATCAATTTCCTTGTGGCGTTGGTCCACATAACCCACCTCGACGGTGTCTCCGAAGTCCACGGTGCCCGCGTCGGGCTGCTCCTCCCCCATCATCATGCGGAAGAGGGTGGTCTTTCCTGCACCGTTGGGTCCAATGATGCCCACAATGCCCGCCGGTGGCAAAGAGAACGAGAGGTTCTCGATGAGCAAGCGATCGCCAAACGCCTTCTGCAAGCCTTCGACCTCGATCACCTTGTTACCCAAGCGCGGTCCATTGGGAATCGGTATCTCCAAACGCGCCTCCTTTTCCTTGTTGCCCTCGGCCAACATGGACTCGTAATTGCTCAAACGCGCCTTGTTCTTGGCACGGCGCCCCTTGGGGTTCTGGCGCACCCAATCCAACTCGCGCTCCAATTCCTTGCGGCGCTTGGACTCGTGCTTCTCTTCCTCTGCAAGGCGCTTGGTCTTCTGCTCCAACCATTCCGCGTAGTTGCCCTTCCAGGGAATGCCTTCACCGCGGTCCAGCTCCAGGATCCATCCCGCCACATTGTCGAGGAAATAGCGGTCGTGCGTAACGCACAGTACGGTTCCCTTATAGCGCTCCAGGTGCTGCTCCAACCAATCGATGGTCTCTGCATCCAAGTGGTTC
>JADHLY010000039.1 GCA_016780385.1 Flavobacteriales bacterium | reverse complement strand
AAGCGGGGGTGCCTTGGCATGAGCACCAGCGGGACGGGGTGCAGCGCGGGCGCCGAGACCGACGCCTCTGGCGGGAGCAGTGGTTTGCCCACATGTCGGCCCCCCAAGACCATCCCGATCACGCCTTGGCCCGACCGGTAGAGGATGCAAGGCAGTTTGAATGGCCTGTGGCATGGCGAGAGATTCCCATTCCGGATGAAGGCCCTGCGGGTTTTCAGCCGGGGGGCGAACGCGCGGCCCACGCCTACATGGAGGGCTTCGTCACGGACCGCATTCGCCGGTACGCCCGCACCATATCCAAGCCACTCGGCAGCCGGGAAGGCTGCAGCCGCCTGAGTGCTTTCCTTGCATGGGGCAACTTGAGCATTCGCCAGGTGCACCAGCGACAGGCGGCTGCCCGCAAAAGGGGAGGCGATGCCCCGCCGGGTCAACTTCGCAACTTCAGCGCGTTTGATAGCCGCTTGCGCTGGCATTGTCACTTCATCCAAAAGTTTGAGATGGAGGACCGCATGGAATTCGAAAACGTCAACGGGGGCTATGATCTGCTCGAGAAGGAGGTCAACCCAGCCTACGTAGAAGCCTGGAAAAGAGGGGTCACCGGGTTTCCCTTGGTGGATGCCTGTATGCGCTGCGTCAACGCCACAGGCTATCTCAATTTTCGGATGCGGGCCATGTTGGTGAGCTTCTTGACCCACCACCTCTGGCAGCCATGGCAGGAAGGGGTGGAGCACTTGGCGCGGCAGTTTTTGGATTTTGAGCCCGGCATCCATTATCCTCAATTTCAAATGCAGGCCGGCGTAACGGGAATCAATACGGTGCGCATCTACAACCCTGTCAAGCAGGCTGAGGACCACGACTCCGAGGGGGCCTTTATCCGTCAGTGGGTTCCTGAATTGGCCAACTTGCCCGTACCCTGCCTGTTTGCGCCTTGGACCATGCCGCCGATTGAGGCGGCTTTGCACAGCTTTACCCTGGGAGAAACCTATCCTGTGCCTATCGTGTCGTTGGAGGATGCTTCGCGGCATGCCAGGGAGCGTTTGTGGGCCCATCGCAAGCACCCTGCTGTCCGTTCTGAAGGCTTGAGAATCTTGCAGCGGCACGTCGTGGCAGGCGCCCGTGCCATGGATTGATGAAACCAAGTCATCCTTTACGACCTTCGCTCTACTTATGGAATCAAACCGCCCCATTCTCACCACTGCCGAAGGCCGTACCCTGTTGTACCATGAGGTCATCGCAGAGGCAGCATCCGAAGCCCCCTGGCTGGTCTTCGTGCACGGGGCGGGTGGCAGCATAAGGACATGGAAGTACCAAGTGGATGCCTTCAAGCCCCACTACCGGCTGTTGCTCATCGACCTGCGGGACCACGGTTACAGCAAGGACATCTTGCCTGAGTTTCCAGAGTACGACTTTGACATCGTAGGGGAGGACATCTTAGCAGTGATCGATCACCTCGGCATTGAGCGCGCGCATTTCGTGAGTTTGAGCATCGGCAGTGTGATTTTGCAGAAACTGGACGTTGAGCGTCCGGAGCTGATTGACCGCATGGTGATGGCCGGTGCAATTTTCGATGGCTCACGCCTGATGCACCTGTTCGTGCACAGTGGAAAGTTGCTCAACTACATTTTGCCATACCGCGCCATTTACTGGTTGTTCAGTTACATCGTTCTTCCGCGCCGGAACCACCGGATGAGCCGTTGGATTTTCCGCAGGCAAAGTCGCCGTTTGACGCCAGGGGAGTACCTGAAGTGGGTGGAGCTGTACAAGCCATTTTTCCAGTTGATCAAGGCGTATGTCAACCGCAAGGTGGACAAGCATGGCCTGGTCGTGATGGGATCTCAGGACCATATTTTTTTCCGCGCAGCAGAGCGTTTTGCAGCGGCACAGAAAAACATGCGGCTGGCGGTGATTGAGAATTGCGGGCATGTTTGCTCGATTGAGGCCCCGGAGTTGTTCAATGAACTGGTCTTGAAATTCCTTTCCAATCAAGAGGTGCCGGATCGGGTGACCGCGACCCCTGTGCCGTCGAGTTGGGCGGACCTCAAGGCCATGAAGGCCTAATGCTTTGGCCGCATATTTGCGGCATGAAGCACATCCTTACCGTCTTGTTGTTGGTGCCTGCAGTGATCTGGGGACAGGTCATCAATACCGACCGTCCCGATCAAACTGAAAGTTCAGCGGTTGTGCCTTTGGGTTCTTTTCAATGGGAGTGCGGCTTTTCGAGCAGTTGGGAGTCGGGGTTTGGAGGAAACATCCGTTCGATGGCCTTGCCCAACTCGTTGTTCAGGGTGAGCGTGCTCGAGGGCATTGAGCTCCGGGTGGTCCACCAACTGGACCGCATCAGCCAGCATTCCTTTGGCAACGATGAGGTGCTGACGGAAGGGACAAGCGACGTCCAATTGGGGACCAAGATTCAGCTGTATCAGCGCGAGGGCAAGAAGACGGAAATCGCCTACCTCGGGCATGCAGTGGCGCCAACGGGCGATGCCGGTGTGACCGAATACGATTGGGGCATGGTCAACAAGCTGTGCATCAGCCATGACGTTGGGCCGGACTGGGCTTTGGGGTACAACTTGGGCCTTGATTTGGTGCGCGGTAGTTCCGTTGCGACGTACGCTGTGGCTGTCGGTAAGTCCATCAACGACAAGCTCGGTCTGTATTTCGAGCCTTACGGTGAATACGATACCGCCCGTGGGATACACTGGGCCAGTTTCGATGCGGGCATCACGATGCTCGCCAGTGATACGTGGCAATGGGACATCAGCTACGGCACAGGACTGAACCACAGGATGAACTACACCGCGATCGGTTTCAGCTGGTTGGTATTGCCCAACCGTTGAGACAGGGCGTTGAAGTCAGCCGGATTAACCGGTGATGTCGTCCTTTTTGTAGACGGCAGTCTTGGCGATGATGTCGTGAAGCGCCTGTTTCTTATCGCTCAGGGTGGCGAAGCACCCAAAGAAGAAGACGAGGCTGACCACAGTTGAGATCACTGGGAGGACAAACTGAAGGAGGCTGCCACTGTTTTTCAGGGCCCAGCGCAACAAGTAGAGCTTGGTGTCGCCTGCACTGCCATCTTCTCGTGCGACTTGAAGGCCCATGACCCGCTTGCCAGGTGAGGCACCGGTAAACGCTTCAATGAAAGTGTAACCAATCGCCAGGAAGCTGGCCACGAGGATCATGGCGATGGCACCTGCACCCATGCCCAGCATGGCAAGGGCCTCCGCATCATCTCCAGACATGGTGTTGTCTAATCCAAAGGCGGCCGCGATGGCTCCGCCTATACCGAGCAGTGAAATGGGAACGACCAGGGCGATGATGAAAACAAAATCGAGCAGGGCAGCGCCCAGACGCGGGCTAAATCCGATGCGGTTGGAGAACATGTTGTTGTGATTTGCTGATCGAAAATTAGGGGTATAAGTGAGTGAACCGCAGTGGTAGGGCGCTGTTCTATTAACATGCACCGCAAGCCACATCTGCCTTCTAAGGATTGTGTCCAATGTGGACTGTCCTTTGACTGGCGCAAGAAATGGGCGCGGTGCTGGGAGGAGGTCAAGTACTGCAGTGAGCGGTGCCGCCGTACCGCCAAAAGCAAGACTGAATGAAGACCCTGCGCCTCGTTCTCGGAGACCAGCTCAATGCCGCGCATCCCTGGTTCAAGGAAGCATCGGATGAGGTGGTTTACCTCATGGCAGAGATGCGGCAGGAAACCGATTATGCACCCCACCACATTCAGAAGGTGCTCGCTTTTTTTGCCGCGATGCGCGCTTTTGCCGATGCCCGCAGGGCGGAGGGACACCGCGTGGTGTACCTCGCCTTGGATGACGGCCGGAATACCCAAGGACTCGAGGCCAATGTGCGCATGGTCATGGCCGAGGAGGGGTGCCAACGCTTTGAATACCAGTGGCCGGATGAATACAGGCTCGATGCCCAACTCAAGGCGTTGGCCGCAGAATTTGGCGACCGAGCGAACGCGGTGGACACCCACCACTTCTTGACGGCGCGTGGCGATTTGGCCGAGCAATTCAAAGGCAAGAAGACGTATTTGATGGAGTCCTTCTATCGCCGGATGCGCAAGGCCCATGGGGTGTTGATGGAAGGCGGTGCAGGAGGTGAGGAGCCCGCTGGAGGCAAGTGGAATTACGATGCGACCAACCGCAAGAAGTTGCCCAAGGGACATCGACCGGTTGAGCCGCTGTTGTTTGAGCGCGACCTGTCTGGACTCGAAGCCATGCTTCAAGAGTGTGGGGTGGAGACCATCGGTTCAGTGGACGCCCAGCGGTTTCTTTGGCCGGTCACCCGCCAAGAAGGACTGCAGCTGCTCGACTTCTTTGTGGAGGAATGCCTTCCGCGCTTCGGTGACTTCCAGGATGCCATGCATCCGGAGTATTGGTCCATGTACCATGCGCGGATTTCCTTCTGCATGAACGCCAAGCTGATCTCGCCCATGGAGGTCATCCGGGCGGTAGAGGACAAGTGGCGCGCTGATCCTGACCACGCGGACATCACGCAAGTGGAGGGCTTCATCCGGCAAATTCTCGGTTGGCGCGAGTACATGCGCGGGGTCTATTGGGCCCACATGCCGGAGTACGCGGGCTTGAACTTCTTCGAGGCGGACAATGCCCTGCCGGCGTGGTTTTGGACGGGGGAGACCAAGATGGCGTGTTTGCGGCATGCCATTGACCAGAGCCTGCAATACAGCTACGCGCACCACATCCAACGGCTGATGGTGACGGGCAACTTCGCCTTGCTGGCTGGCATTCACCCGGATGAAGTAGACCGCTGGTACCTCGGCATTTACATCGACGCGATTGAATGGGTGGAGATCACCAATACCCGGGGCATGAGCCAGTTTGCCGACGGAGGCATCGTGGGGACGAAGCCCTACGGCGCCTCGGCCAACTACATGAAGAAAATGGGCCCGTACTGCAGCGGATGCAGGTACGATGCGGCCGACAAGACGGGGGACAATGCCTGTCCGCTCAACAGTTTGTATTGGCACTTTCACGTGCGCAACCGTGCCAAGCTCGAGCGCAATCCACGGATTGGTATGGCCTACCGCACCTGGGACAAGATGCCGGCTGAGAAGCAGCAGGCCTTACTCGACCGCGGCGATGCCGTGCTGGCCAACCTCGAAAATCTCTGACCATGCGCAGCCTGATTTGGTTTCGAAACGACCTGCGGGTCACCGACAACGCCACGCTGAACGCGGCGGTGAAGGCCTCTACCGAGGTGGTTCCGGTCTTCATCTTGGATCCAGCCCAATGGGCTGAAGACCGCTGGGGGAACGTGAAGACCGGGCCGTTTCGCTCGCGGTTCCTGCTCGAATCCTTGGCCGACCTGAAGGCGGACCTGGAAGACATGGGTGGAACCTTGCTCATTCGGCAGGGTGAGCCAGCCGAAGTCTTGAAGGCGTTGGCCGAAGAGCACGGAGCGCAAACGGTATTTGCAACGGCCGAACATACAAGCGAGGAGCTGAACCGAGAAGCCCAAGTGGGGGAGGTGCTCGACCTGCGCTTGTCAGAGCAGCTGACGATGTACCACCCGGACGATCTGCCTTTCGAGCTCGAGCAGTTGCCGGACGTCTTCACCCGATTCCGGGGAAAGATGGAGAAGCGGAGCGAGGTGCGCGATCCGCTCCCGGAACCGGAGGCGCTGACCATTCCGGCTGGGGTGCAGGGCGATGCCGTGCCGATGTTGGCCGACCTCGGGGTGGAGGCCAAGGTGGCCGATGCGCGCGGTGTGCTGCCGTTCAAAGGCGGAGCGGGGGCGGCTTGGGAGCGGCTCGACCATTATTTCTGGGAGACCAAGAAGCTGAGGGTGTACAAGAAGACGCGCAACGGACTCCTTGGGGCGGACTACAGTTCCAAGTTTTCTCCTTGGCTCGCGCTTGGCTGCATCAGCCCGCGGGAGATCCACGCACAGGTCCGCGCTTTCGAGAAGGAAGTCGAGAAGAACGAAGACACCTATTGGCTCCTCTTCGAGCTGATCTGGCGGGATTATTTCCGCTACGTGGCCATGCGCTACGGCAACCGCATCTTCCACAAGCGCGGCATCAAACCTGAGTCGCCCAAGTGGCGTCAGGACCGCCGCGTCTTTGAGGCGTGGTGCGAGGGCCGGACGAAGTGCGACTTCGTCAATGCCAACATGCGCGAGCTCGCTGCGACAGGCTTCATGTCCAACCGCGGCCGGCAAAATGTGGCCAGCTACCTCGTGCACGACCTCGGGGTGGACTGGCGGCTTGGCGCCAGCTGGTTCGAGCACTTGCTGCTCGACCACGACCCCGCCAGCAACTATGGCAACTGGATTTATGTAGCCGGCGTCGGCAACGATCCGCGCCCGAACCGCAAGTTCAACACCTCAGGACAGGCCGAACGCTACGACGCGGACGGCAAATACCGCCGCCACTGGAGCCATGCGACTTTGGAACTTGACCTATAACGATCCGCGGCGCTGGGCCGAGGTTTACGCCATTTCGGGCAAGCCCCTCGGATTCTGGGCCTCGGTGAAAGCCGGAGGCACGGGTTCGCCCCGCGCCGAACTCGTCGGTGGCTCCGGCGAAGTGGCAGAGCTCGTGGGCGCAGAGTCCATGCGAACGGCCTGCAATTTTGAGCGCACCACAGAAGGGGGTATCCTGTATTTCCGCAGCCGGCTGGAAGCCTTTGGGGCGCCATTGCGGCACGGTGATGTCAGCGGCATTACCCGCGTTTCTGAGGGCCCACAGGACCTCCTGACCCTCTGGTGCGGCTGGACCGATGGGGAAGGCGCAATGCAATCGGGCAGCGTCGAGATGCGTTGCGCTCACGCCACCGCAGAGCGCATGGAGGCTTACATCCGCCGCTGGTTGATGGAGGGTTAGGGGTCAGCCCTTCCAGCCGGCCATGCAGACCTTGCCGTCGATTTGGAGGCGGCGGATGGCGTCGAGTTCGCGGATGACCCCGTCGATGTCGCGACCAATGGGCTTGAAATGGTAAGACTGGAACCAGATCGTCCCGGTCTTGTCGATGATGAACAAACCGCGCTGGCAGAGCAGGTCTGATGTGGCGGTCAAGCGGCCGTATTCATCGTAATCGTATTGCCCATCCAACGTGCCGAAGCGGTCGGAGACATTGCGGTTCATGTCCGCGATGAGGGGATAGGTGATGCCCTCGGCACCGCCCTCTGTTGCTGGAGTCTTGAGGAACTGCAGGTGGGTCGTCGCGGTATTGACGCTGCACCCAACCACGACGGCTTCGCGCTCAGCAAAGTCCCCCAGGCGTTCTTGGAAGGCATGGACTTCGGAGCTGCACACCGAGGTGAAGTCTTCAGGGTAGAAAAACAGGACCACATATTGGTCGCGGTATTGTTCGAGGGAGAAGTCGCGGACCACCTTGCCAGCGACGATGGCGGTGGCGGTGAATTCTGGGGCGGGTTTGCCGAGCATGGTCATGGGGCGGGGAACATTGCGAAGAGAAGTGGCGCTGGACAGGAATTGTTCGATGGGAAAGTCTCCTGCGGTTGCGGTGCGAAAGTATCTTCGCGGACGTGACCGCAAAGAAGACCACTTCCTCCCGCCGCCGTGCTGTTGCCCCATTGGCGCCGGAAGAGGAATTCTTCAACCGTGAGCTGAGCTGGCTGTCTTTTAACGAACGGGTGCTGCAAGAGGCAGAAGACAAGCGTGTGCCTCTGATTGAGCGCATGCGTTTCTTGGGCATTTTCTCCAACAACCTGGACGAATTCTTTCGGGTGAGGGTGGCGGCGTTGCAGCGCATTGACGCCTTGGGCACGCGCACCTCGACCACATTGGGTTTTGGCGTCAGTGAGACGCTGGACTCGGTGTCCGAGCGGGTGATTGAGATGCAGGTCCGATACAACCAGGCGTTTGAGGACCTCGAGGGCCAATTGTCAGGAGAGGGCATTGACATCCTCACAGAAGCGGCACTCGATGAGGATCAGGCCTTGTTTGTCCAAGGCTATTTCGATCAAGCGGTTCGACCTCACCTGGTGCCGATTCTTATTTCGGATGTCGGGGTGCCCGAGCTCAAGGATGGCTTGGTGTACCTCACCATCGCCCTGAAAGGAGATGTTTCCAAGCGGGCGCGTTATGCCCTGTTGGAGCTTCCAGACCACCTGGACCGGTTCTTAGAATTGCCCGAAAAAAACGGGCGCAAGGGCCTGATGTTCTTGGACGATGTGGTGCGCGCAGGGTTGCCCCGTCTGTTTGCCACCTTCCAGCCCGAGGCGGTGTCTGCTTATGCGATCAAGGTGACCCGAGACGCAGAAATCGACATGGATGACGACCTCTCCAAGTCGCTCCTCGAGAAGATGAAAAAAGGCATTGCCCGCCGCAAACATGGCGATTATGTGCGCTTTTTGTTTGACCGGGAGATGCCAGAAGACCTGTTGAAGTTTCTGGTGCGCAAGCTCGGTGTGGTGGAGCAGGCCAACATCATTCCTGGAGGACGGTACCACAACCGGCGGGACTTGATGGACTTCCCTGATTTGGGCCGACCCGACCTCGTCTTCAAGAAACTTCAACCCCTGCCGCATCGCCACTTGGCCAACCGCCGCAGCATCCTGGATCAGGTCGCCAAGCGCGACATCCTCCTGCATTACCCCTATCACGGCTTCTCCCAGTTGGTCGACATGCTGCGAGAGGCGGCCATCGACCCCAAGGTCACGGCCATCCGGATCAACCTCTATCGCGTCGCCAAGAATTCCCACATCATCAATGCCCTGACCAGTGCCGCCCTCAACGGCAAGGACGTGCAGGTGGTGATAGAATTGCAGGCCCGTTTTGATGAGCGCAACAACATCAATGTGACCCGCGAACTGCAGGAGGTGGGCATACAGGTGATTTTCGGGGTGGCTGGGCTCAAAACGCATTCGAAGCTCATGCTGATTACCCGCAAAGAGGGGCGGAGTTTGCGGCAATACGCGCACGTGGGGACAGGCAATTTCAACGAGGCCACCTCAGGGGTGTTCAGCGACCTCTCGTTGTTGACCGCTGACCGCCGCATTGCGTCGGAGGTGGAGCGCTTGTTTCAATTCTTCGAACACAATTACCAGCGCGGGGTGTACCGCCATCTCATCGTCTCGCCGTACAGCACCCGTCGAAGGTTCAGCCAAATGATCGACCGCGAGATCAAGGAGGCCCTCGCCGGAAGAAGGGCTTGGATGGTGCTGAAGTGCAACAACCTCACGGATGCCGGCATGATCCGCAAACTCTATGAGGCCAGCCAGGCGGGCGTCGAGGTCACCTTGTTGGTTCGGGGCACCTGCGCGCTGCGTGCGGGGGTCACCGGTTTGAGTGACCACATTCAGGCATACAGTGTGGTCGGACGGTTCTTGGAGCATGCCCGGGTAGTGGCCTTTGGCGCGGGGGGGGAACCTGAATTCTACATTTCCAGTGCCGATTGGATGACCCGTAACCTCGACCGCAGGATTGAAGTGAGCACCCCGATTTATGACCCGTCCCTGCAAGCCGAAATTTCCGCCATGCTCGAGGCGCAGATCAAGGACAATGTGAAGCGCCGCCGCATCGACAAAAAACAGCGCAACAAGTATGTCAAATCGGGCCAGGACGAGCGGCCACAAGAAGCCCACAAGGTGATCTACGCCTTTTATGAGCGCCAACTCAAGGACAAGGGATGAGGTTGGCAGCGATTGACATCGGCTCCAATGCCGTTCGCTTGATTGTCAAGGAGATATCCGGAAAGCCTGGCAAGCTCAAGGTGAGCAAGGTGGCGCATACGCGCGTGCCCATCCGATTGGGTGACGACGTTTTTGGAGCAGGCGCCATAGGGGAAGAAAAAGAGGAGCGGTTGGGCCATGCTTTGGAGGGGTTTTCGGCTTTGATGGAAGCCATGAGCGTCAGGGCATTCCGAGCATGCGCGACCAGTGCGATGCGCGAGGCGGAAAATGGCGCTGAGGTCGTGAACCGGCTGGCGGCTTCGACGGGCATTCAATTGGAGCTCATCGGGGGTAAGACGGAAGCGGACCTCATCTTCTCCAACTTCGAAGTGAGCTTATTTGACCGGGAGAAGGATTACCTCTACATCGATGTGGGAGGTGGTTCAACAGAGCTCACCCTGATCCGCCAGGGTACCCGGGTGGAGGGGCGCAGTTTTAAGGTCGGTTCGGTGCGTCTGCTGAAGGGCAAGGTGGACAAGCGGGTATGGGATGACATGTCCGAATGGTGTTCCCGTTTGACCCATGATCATGGACTTAAAGGGGCGACGGCCATCGGCGCTGGAGGCAACATCAACCAGCTGTTCAAGCTGGATGGGGGCTTGGCTGGAGACACCTTGCCCTTTGAGCGGTTGGCCTCCTTGGTCGACATCTTGGACCGGTGCACCTATGAGGAGCGGTTGTCGCGTTTTCAATTGAAGCCTGACCGGGCGGATGTGGTGGTGCCCGCCGGTCGCATCTACTTGCATGCCATGAAAATGGTGGGTGCTCAGGGCATCTTGGTGCCCAAGGTGGGCCTCGCCGATGGCATCATCCTCGGCCTTTACGCGGATTTGCAGCAGGACTGATCAAGCGACCATGGTCGCCACGTCCAAGCTGCGCAACCTCAGGATTTCTTCTGCGAGGCGCTGCTGTGTGGGCCCTTCCAAGGTGTGTCCCGAGCGTTCGGCCTCCAGTGCTGCGGCAAATTCGTCTGGGGTCCATTCGTCGCGCATGGGCCGGTTGTGCACACCCTCGAGGTCGCGTTCCATGGCCCATTCTGAGATCCAGCGCACGTATTGTTGTTGAATCCGGACGAGACATTCGCCGAAACGGGTTAGGCAATTTGGATCGAGGGTGGCCGCCATGGCGGTCCGCAACCGGCCGATGTTGGTGGCATGCAACCGGACGACCTGGTCTGCTGTGCCCTGAAGCGGTATCATTTCGGGCAGGGTCCCATCGAGGCAAGGGAGTTCGACTCCGAGGGTTTCACCCACTTCTGAGGCGGTCAGAAGGCGGTCCACCTTGGCCCGAAAGACTTGAGGGATGACGGTCTGCCTGAAGAGGAAGTCACGCAGGCCAAACACGTGGGCTTCAAATGCGTCGTGGATTTCCTCCACGGTTGGCGCATCGGGAAGCTGCAATACGAGCAGGGCAGTCTGGCGATCCATCCCACCAAATTACAAAAGGCGGAAGGGGCGATGTCCCTTTGTCGCCTGCGTAATTCACGTTCTTTCGTTGGTCAGGGTGCCTTGGGGCTTGGTCACACGGTATTGGCGGGGCTATTTTTAGGCATGCAAATGCAGACTCAGAAAGTCATGTGGATTTCACTCAGCCTTTCCCTTCTTATGTTGACTTCCTGTGCGGACAACGCGTCCTCAGGAAAGCAGGCCCGAAAAGTGGACCCCGGAGCAGCTTTGGCGGCCCAAGTGCAACAAACCGCCGCACAATCAGCACCCATTGCCCCCGCCTCAGAAGACGCCGGCCAGCAAGTTTCAGGCGGTGGTACCGCGAACCCCAACTACCTCAACGGCATCGACGACAACAACCGCGGCGATAAAGTGGGTAAGGTCCGGTTCTCGGGCAGCATCCAAAACCGCTCGGGTACGTTGTACCTGTTCGAGACCGAGGGCCGCAACATTGCACCCATCGACTCTGCCACTTTGGTCAACGGCCAGTTTGACTTTGGCGCTGTGGAAGTGGGGCGCGGATTTTACGGGTTGGGCTTTGAAGCCAACAAAAAGACGGCCGACATCATCATGAACCCGGACGAGCCCGTGCTCAAGATTGACTTCCAAAATGCCCGCCTCGTGGGCGGAGGAACGGAAAGCAGGGAGAACCGTGGGTGGTTTGCTTACCGCGGTGCCGAAGGGGCCAACAAGAACCAGATTCGCCAGCTCTACAAGCAAGGCAAGGGCAAGGAAGAAGAGACCAAGCGCCAGGTGAAGCTCAAGGAAGACGAGCTCGCGCGCACCCAGCACAAATTCATCAAGGATTACCCGGGCACCTACCTCGCCAAGTTCCTCACCTGGAAGCAGCCCCAGTTCATTGGAGATAAGGGCACTTTCTTGAGTGATCTGGATGTCACCGACAACGGTTTGGTGCGTTCCATGGCACTTCCCGACCGCATCCAGTCCATGATGCGGACATTCAGTGGTGGCAAGGACTCGGGCTTCCTCAGTTGTGTGGACATTGTCAAGGCCAGTTGCGAGGAGAATCCCGTCGCCTTGGAATTCGTCCTCTACAACATGCTGGATGGCTTCTACAATACAGGCAAGGAGACCATTTGCCAGTATATCCTCGACAATTACATCTTTGATGAGGATTGCGGTGCCAACCTGTCTGACGTCATCCGCCAGCGGGCACAGGGCATCATCAACCTGCGTGTGGGCAACACGCCGCCCAACTTCAAGATCGCAGATGTCAATGGCAACATGGTCGACCTCTCAAAAGAGGTGGCCAAGCATGAGTACACCCTCGTCATGTTCTGGGCGAGTTGGTGCCACAAATGCGAGCAAGAGATTCCGAATCTCGTGCCCCTCTATCAGGAGATGAACCCCCGTGGATTCGGGGTCATTGGGATTTCCGTGGACCAGCAAAAAGTGGCCTGGACCAAGGCCATCGATGCCAACCAGATTCCCTGGCCCAACGTCAGCCAACTCAAAGGTTGGGACGCGCCAATTACGGATGACTACAAAATCACACAGACGCCCACCTATTTCTTGTTGGACAAGGAGGGCAAGATTGTGTTGAAGCCGGAGCGCTGGTTCGAAGTGCAGCGCTTCCTGCAGTCTCGAATCTGAGGCGGCTTAGGCTTTGGATTCCAAGAGCGCCTTGTAGAGCGCTGCGTGCTGCCGCGCCGCGTTGGCCGGTGAAAACCGCTCGGCATTGGCAAACCCTTTTCGGATCAGTGCATCCCGGGTGTCGGCGTCTTCGGTAACGGTCTTGACGGCTGCCCGAATGGCGCCGACGTCGGTAGGGTCGACCAGCAGCGCCCCATCACCCGCTGTGTCGTCCATGGGGGCCAAATCACTGGTGATGACAGGGAGGCCGATGGTCTGGGCCTCGATGATGGGCATGCCGAATCCCTCGAGTGTCGAGCAAAAAAGAAGGGCGTCCGACTGGGCGTATTCCGACTGAAGTTCGGCTTCGGAAAGTTTGGAGGCGTGGCTGTACTCTACGTTGTGGCGCTGCAGCATGGCGTGTTGCTGACCCGTAGGCTCACCGATGATCCTCAGGTGCACATCGAGTTCAGAGAGGGCGGCGGCGTGGCGATCGAGGTTTTTATTCTCGGCGAGACCGATGTGCAGCACCTGAGGCTTGGCGTTCTGTGGAAGGGATTCCCTGGCGACATAGCGGGGGGAGATCACACTGGGAATCACCGTGATGTGCTCCGCAGGGTAGTGGGTGCGGGAAAGGATGTCCTCTTTGGTGCGCTCGGAAACCGCGATGAGCCTGTCGCAAGATTTGAGGGGCAAGTCCAGCCAGAATTTCTTTTTCAGCCACCGTTTGGCGGCTCCACCTTCATCGAGCAGGCCGAGGTCGTGAATGGTGAGCACCGTCATGCGCCCTTTCATGGCGATGGCCGTGAAATGAATGTCGCCGGTGATGTGGATGATGTCGTGGGGGAGTTGTGTGACCTCCTTCCATATGCGCCATCGGTTCAAGAGGCCTGAGGTGAACCGGCTGGCGACATGAATGTGGGGCTTCTCGGCGTCTTTTGGCCAGGCGCCGTGCATGGTACGGTAGGACGTTTCTATGCTGAAATTCCCGAGGCTCCGGGGCTTCCTCATGATCCAGGAGACTGAATTTGCAGCAGTGGCCGACATCTCTACAAAAATAGGGCGGCCGAGACGGGGGGCTGCGCCAAGGGCCGGGCTGTTCCCATCGCTTGTTGTCAAGCGTGGCGCAAAGCGTCGATGGGGTCGAGCTGTGAGGCTTTGCGGGCAGGGTAATATCCGCTGGCGAGGCTGACCAGGCCGCTGAGGGTCAAAGCAACGGCGACCCAGCCCCACGGCAAGGCAAAAGGCGCATTGAGGTACCGCGCAACCACGTTGCCCACGCCGACCCCGAGCAGGACGCCAAAAAGGCCGCCGAGGATGCCGATCAAGACCACCTCCACCAGGAACTGGGCCCGGATGGTCTTAGCGGATGCGCCGAGGGCCTTGCGCAGTCCGATTTCACGGGTGCGCTCCGTGACGGTGACCAGCATGATGTTGGTGAGGCCGATGGAGGAGCCGAGCAGGGTGATCAGTCCAAGAAATAAGGCTGCGAGCGTGACGCTGCTCAAGCTTTCATTGAACTGGGCAATGAGGGCGTCTGACCGCTGTATGCGGAAGCTGTCCGGCTGGCCGGGAAGGTCTCCTCGGATGGCGCGCATTTCGCCGGTGACGACTTCGGACAGTGCGCCAATGGCGTCGGGGTCCGGGGCCCGCACTTGCACAGAGTAGCTGGTCCTGCGCCCCGAGAATCGGGCGCGGATTTCCCCAACGGGTATGATGGCCTGGTTGTCCTGAGACATGCCAAACGAAGCGCCTTCCCTTTCGAGCACGCCGAGCACCTGATACCGTCGGTTCCGAATGCGCACGGTTTGGTCGATTGGATTTTCGGATGGAGCGAACAATTTTTCGACCACGTCTTGACCGAGGATGACCAAGGGGGCATTGCGTCGGACTTCCTCAGCTGTGAAGTTCCGTCCGGCGCTCAGCGCGTAGGAGCTCATCGGCAAAAACCCTTCGTCACCGCCGACCACAAAGACATTGGGGTCGGTTTCACTGTTGGCCGAAGAAAGGCGGCCCATCATGGTTCCACGGGCGGAAATTGACGTCGCTGCTTGCCCTGTCATGGCCTTCTTGAGGGCGAGCGCTTCGGAGAACTCCAAAGGGTTCGAATCGGTAAGCCGGCGGCCACCAAAGGCACCGCTCTGGTTTTTCTGGCTGATTTGAATGGTGCCTGCGCCCAACCCTACGAATTGGTCCAATAGGCTGGTTTTGAGGGCTTCCGTCGCTGTAATCATGGACATCAGGGCCATGATGCCCGTCCCGATAATGGTGATGGTCAGCAAGGTGCGCAGCCATTGGGCCCGGATGGACCGCAGGGCGACTGTGGCCTGTTCTCGAAGCACCGCAGGGGACATGGTCCAAAGCTACGGTCGCTTGTATCTTCGCCGCCGCAACGCTTCAACCCTTATCGACATGTTTGATCTCGAGATGATCCGCGCCGTGTATGACCGATTCCCCAGCCGAGTGGCTGCAGCCCGGAATGTCACTGGCAAACCACTGACGCTCGCAGAGAAGATTCTCTATACCCACTTGTGGGACGGAGATCCTTCTGCTGCTTTCAGCCGTGGAGAAGATTATGTGGACTTTGCACCGGACCGCGTGGCCATGCAGGACGCCACTGCGCAAATGGCGTTGCTCCAATTCATGCAAGCGGGCAAGCCCCAGACTGCGGTGCCTTCAACGGTGCACTGTGACCACCTCATTCAAGCCAAGGTGGGGGCCGACACGGATTTGCAAGAAGCCATCAACCGCAACAATGAAGTCTACAATTTCCTCGAGTCCGTCTCGGACAAGTACGGGATTGGCTTCTGGAAACCCGGTGCGGGCATCATCCACCAAGTGGTGCTGGAGAATTACGCGTTCCCAGGCGGCATGATGATTGGTACCGATAGCCACACCGTGAATGCGGGGGGGCTTGGTATGGTGGCCATTGGTGTCGGTGGAGCCGACGCGGTAGATGTGATGGCCGGTATGCCTTGGGAGCTTAAGTTCCCGAAGTTGATCGGTGTGAAGCTGACCGGTAAGATGAGCGGCTGGACGAGCCCCAAGGACGTGATCCTCAAAGTGGCCGGCATCTTAACGGCCAAGGGCGGAACCGGTTGTATCGTCGAGTACTTCGGCGAGGGCGCCGATTCCATGAGCTGCACCGGAAAGGGCACCATCTGCAACATGGGGGCTGAGATCGGTGCGACGACCTCCACCTTCGGATATGACGAGAGCATGGGCCGCTACCTCCGTGCCACGGGCCGCGCAGATGTGGCAGACCTCGCGGATGGCATTGCGGAGCACTTGACCGGCGATGCCGAAGTATATGCGCGTCCAGAGCAGTATTTCGATCAGGTGATCGAGATTGACCTCACCACTTTGGAACCCCACTTGAACGGTCCTTTCAGTCCGGACTTGGCCACGCCAGTGAGCCAGATGGCAGCCCTCTGTGCCGAAAAAGGGTACCCCACGGAAATCGAGTACGGTTTGATCGGTTCCTGCACCAACTCCAGCTACGAGGACATCACGCGCAGTGCTTCTTTGGCTAAAGCTGCAGTGGACGCAGGGGTTCAAAGCAAGGGCAAGCTGACCATCACGCCGGGTTCAGAGCTCGTGCGCTACACCCTTGAGCGGGATGGCGTGCTCGACACCTTCGACAAGATGGGGGCAGATGTCTTTGCCAACGCATGTGGCCCTTGCATCGGTCAATGGGCGCGCAGTGGAGCTGAGAAGAAAGAGAAGAACAGCATTGTGCACAGCTTCAATCGGAACTTTGCGAAGCGTGCGGACGGCAACCCCAACACCCATGCTTTTGTGGGCTCACCAGAGGTGGTGACGGCGATCGCGCTTGCTGGTGATTTGACCTTCAACCCCATGACCGACACCCTTCCAGGCGCAAACGGTCCGGTCAAGCTCCCCGAGCCTACCGGCTACGAGCTCCCCGAAAAGGGCTTCGATGTGGAAGATGCGGGTTACCTGGCTCCGGCAGAGGATGGCAGCGGTGTGCAAGTGGTCGTCAAGGATGACAGCGAGCGTCTGCAGTTGTTGACTCCCTTTGCACCTTGGGATGGCCAAAACCTCACCGGCATGCGCCTCCTGATCAAGGCGGCGGGCAAGTGCACGACGGACCACATTTCCATGGCGGGACCATGGTTGCGTTTCCGCGGTCACCTCGACAACATCTCCAACAACACCCTCACGGGTGCGGTGAACGCCTTTGGCGGCGCCACCAACGCTGTGGTCAATCAATTGGATGGAACCACCGGAGAGGTGCCGGCTGTAGCCCGGGCGTACAAAGCCGCCGGTGTTCCCACATTGGTGGTCGGCGACTCAAACTATGGAGAGGGCAGTTCACGAGAGCACGCGGCCATGCAGCCCCGCCATCTGGGCGTTCGCGTGGTGTTGGTGAAGTCCTTTGCGCGCATCCACGAGACTAACCTCAAGAAGCAAGGCATGCTCGGGTTGACCTTTGCCAACGAGGCCGATTATGATGTCATTCGCGAGGACGATACTTTTGATTTGATTGACCTTCAGGACTTCGCACCTGGAAAGCCCTTGACGATGCGGGTGAGGCATGCCGACGGCAGTGAGGACACCATTGTGTGCAACCACACTTACAATGCCCAGCAGATCGAGTGGTTCCAGTCCGGTTCTGCATTGAATTTGATCAAACAGCAAAACGCATGAAGCGCACATTTTTATTGATGGCCGTGTTGGCCATGGGGACGACGGCCTTGCAGGCCCAAGAACAGCAAGGTACAGGTGTAATCAAGAGCAACCCCTTTGGCTGGTTTGCCGGGCAATTCCAGTTCGGCTACGAGCATTTCTTGTCAGAAAAGTTGTCCGTGCAGGTGATGCCCGGTGTCATTTTCTCGAATACGACGGTCACGCAAGGTGACTCTCTGTTTCTGCTCGAGTCTTTTGATGCCACACGGCTGGGATTCATCGTTGTGCCGGAAGTCCGCTATTACCTCGGTGATGTGGCACCTGATGGTCTGTACATCGCGCCTTTCGGGCGATTACGGACTGTGAAGACCACTGTGGATCAGGATGATGCCAGCACGCGGACGCGCACCTCAATCGGGGGCGGTTTCGTATTGGGTTATCAGTATCAGCTGGCCAATGGTTTGACGGGAGAGGTGTTCTTGGGTCCTCAATTCAAGTCCTCTACTACAGAATACACGGGGAATTTTGAGTCATACGAGGACCTGAACTTTGATGATACAGACGACACCGGAATCCGATTCGGTCTGACCATAGGCTTGGGCTGGTAACATGTACGCAGGGGTGAACGGACTCAATGGGAAACAAGGCCTGATGACGTTGGGCTTATTGATGGCCCTATCCTGTGTTACGGCGGAGCTGCAGGCTCAAGCGCCTGACTATCGCTGGCACATCAAGAGCAATCCTTTTGGCCTGTTTGCAGGTCAATTCCAATTCGGTGCCGAGCGCCACATCCAAGAGCGTTCAAGCCTGCAGTTGACCGCGGGTTATGTGCGCTCCAACCTTGAGTTGAACACCTCTGATTTGGAAAGCCTGCTCGGTGTGAGTACTTCCTTGAATTCAGTCGATTGGCAGGGTTTTGTGGTGCAGCCTGAGTGGCGCCAATATTTGTCTGCACAGGCGTGCCAGGGGATGTACTTGGGGGCCTTTGCGCGTGTGAGGTGCATCCGCCGCATCATGGTCACCAATTTTACATGCTATCAGCGCAGGACAGCAGTTGGTGCGGGAATGGTGCTCGGCGGTCAGTTCAACATGACGCCCCGACTCACCGGAGACCTTTTTATTGGACCTCAGATGAAG